>JAQGHB010000027.1 GCA_028289045.1 Candidatus Saccharimonadota bacterium | reverse complement strand
TCCACTGCCAGCCAGCCAGGCGTACCAGCGACACTCAAATCCGCAAGCGATGTGCGTAAAGCCGATAAGGCGCTAGATAATACCGCTATCGATGGCCAAGTGAACCCGAACAGGCTCGACAGCGACCTAGACGCCTTACTCTAGAACAAGTCTAAATCTTTGATTTCATCAGGCAGAAACCCTTTGGGGTGTTTGAAGCCGGCTTCCCATTTGGTGCCCTTGCCGTATCCGAGATCTTTCATAAGCTTGGTCGGCGCATTGCGCAGCTGTAGCGGCACGGGCAGGTCGGGGTGATCTCGCGCGGCATTGAGCGCTTGACTCATAGCATCGGCCACCTCGCGGGACTTAGGTGCCTTAGCCATGACGGTGGCACAATGGAACAAGTTGTACTGAGCTTCGGGCATGCCGATGCGCTCTACAGCCAGGAATGTTGAAACTGCTAGGTTAAGCGCGGCCGGTGCCGCCATACCGATATCTTCTGAGGCGAAAATAACCATTCGTCGAGCCACAAATTTTGGATCTTCACCGGCTTGAAGCATGCGTGCCAGGTAGTACAGCGCGGCGTTGGCATCACTGCCACGCATAGATTTTATAAAGGCGCTGATAACGTTGTAATGGCTCTCGCCTTTTTTGTCGTAGCCAGGCACTCGGGTTTGGGCGGCAGTTTCTACGACCTGCTGCGTGATCGATTTGTTGCCTGCAAGCTGTAGTGCCAATTCCAGGTTTCCCAGGGCGACACGCGCATCGCCGCCAGATAACTCCGCGAGCAAATCAATACTCTTGGCAGGTAGCTTCTTGGCATTTAGCTTTTCGGCTTTGGCGGCCCGCTTCAGAATGTCCACAATGGCGTCTTTGCCAAGCGGCTCAAGCACCAGCACCCGTGAGCGGCTTAGGAGGGGGTTAATAACTTCAAAACTAGGATTCTCGGTGGTGGCGCCCACCAGAATAATGGTGCCATCTTCGACATGCGGCAGGAACGCATCCTGCTGCGCCTTGTTGAAGCGATGGATCTCATCTACAAATAAAATCGTCTGCATACCTAGGCGCCTATTCTGCTCAGCCAGCCCGATGACTTTCACGACATCTGCTTTGCCAGAAGCTACAGCACTAAGCTCCACAAATTCCGCTCCAGTTTCGCGGGCGATGATCCGCGCCAGCGTCGTTTTACCTGAGCCCGGTGGCCCCCACAGTATCAAGCTGGTCGGCTGCTTATGCTCGATAATCTCGCTGATAATTTTGCCAGCACCCACCAAATGCTCCTGCCCGATAATATCCTGCAGGGTTTCCGGTCGCTGTCGCTCCGCCAAAGGTCTGTTATCCATAGCTCTAGTATAGAGTGACGAACGTTGCTTGGCTACCGTGTGCCTCCACGACTGACAGCATGGTTCAGATATAGCGTGCTGGCTAAACTTGACAGCATATGATATAATAAGTAATAATTATTACAGAAGAACAACGGTATCTTTGTTATGATAAAACGATAAGGGAGATATTTACCTATGCCACGCTTAAACCCTGAAGAATTTACAGCCAATGCAGTCAGCCCAGTTTGGTACGAAGACCAAGCACGCCACCAGACGGCGATGCGCGAACTCACCGAACCCGTTACACTGATCAGCGACGATGGGCAACAATTCTCCGGACTACATATAAATCGCGATTTTACCGATAAGTCGCCGGTTATTCGAATTAATAGCATGTTTGGTGCGGCTGACCGACCCGATCAACAGTATATTGCTTATCAATGGGGTGCAGCCTATCCTGATCGCGGTTTTGTTTTGATTGACCTGCCCTCTCATGGTGCATCAGACAATCTTACAGAGACTCAGATCAAAGAAATTAAAAAAGAAGGAACACTTAAGCTGGTTGGCAAGGCTCATGTTGAAGCTGTCAGCAATCGGATCCCACATGTGGGAGAGCCGATTATTGTAGGAGAGGCACTTGGTGCGCGCATGGCGGCTGAATTTGTTGCTGCTAGCACTAAACGCGATATTTACCCTGATCACATGTTTGGCTTTGACATGCCTGGCCTCGAGAACCGTAGTAGCGCATCGCTGGCGTTCAGCTATTTTGCGAGTGCACTAAAGAGTCGTAAATATAATGCCGAGGGTGAAGCTAACGATCGCTTAAAGGCTGCCTTTGAAGAAAAATTTAATGGAGATTTAGCCAATTACCAGCCTCGAGTCGAAAAAACCACTACAAAAAAACAAGCTAGCGTTTATAAACACCAAAAAAGTTTACTGACATTTCTGCTGCGTAACTCACCGCTGAATAATGACAAAGGAGCTGACGCACTGTC
Source organism: Candidatus Saccharimonadota bacterium (assembly GCA_028289045.1). Taxonomy (GTDB): domain Bacteria; phylum Patescibacteriota; class Saccharimonadia; order Saccharimonadales; family UBA4665; genus JAQGHB01. Next base: position 15,386 of record JAQGHB010000027.1, on the reverse strand, counting down.
AGAAGGGCTACAGTCTAACCCGAACCTAGCAGTTAATCTAGTGTTTGGGGGCTTAAGCGCGGTAGGTCGTTGGCGCAGAGAAACGGCTGCTCGCGTGCAGAAAATTGCCGACGCAAACAATCATCGCTTGCAGGCTGAGGTTTGGCCGAGCGACGATCAGGGGATGGGGTTAGCTCCTCTCTCGCCGCGTCTAGTGGCGTATAGCAAAGCGCAGCTCTGGCACGAATAGATAGTAAGTACTGATATACTGACATCGAATGAGTGACGCCTTTAATTTTGAACTTAAGCAAAAATTGCCCAAGAGTCTTGCTCGCACGGGCGTGATACGTACGCCGCACGGCGAAATTAAGACACCTGCGTTTGTAGTGGTAGGCACCAAGGCGACCGTTAAGGCAATGACGCCGGAGCAGGTTTCTGACGTACATGCCCAAACTGTGCTGGCCAATGCCTATCATCTGTACCTGCAGCCAGGGCACAAGCTGGTTGAAGAAGCTGGCGGACTCGGGAAGTTTATGAATTGGCCAGGTCCGACCTTTACGGATTCCGGGGGGTTTCAGGTCTTAAGTCTGGGCAGCGGCTTCAAAAAAGTTATTGATATGAAGGGTGATCAGCCGGAGACGCCAAAACGAGAGCGTAAAGCGTTTGTAGATGAGGATGGCGTGACGTTTTTCTCTCACCTGGACGGAAGCAAACACCGTTTTACGGCCGAATTATCAATGCAGATTCAGCACGCACTGGGAGCGGACATAATGTTTGCCTTCGATGAGCTAACCTCTCTGGTAGATCCCTATGAGTATCAGGTTGAGTCATTGGGCCGCACGCATGCGTGGGCGGAGCGCTGCATCACTGAACTTAACAAGTTAAGAAATGAGCATCCGGAACGACCATATCAAGCCCTATTCGGCGTGATTCAGGGCGCCCAACACGAAGATTTACGGCGCCAAACCAGCAAGCACCTCGGTGCCATGGACTTTGATGGTTTCGGCATTGGCGGTGCCATCGAAAAAGATAAATTAGGTGACATCGTGCGCTGGGTAAACGAAGAGCTCCCCGAAGATAAGCCGAAGCATTTGCTCGGTATCAGCGAGCCAAATGATATTTTCCTAGCCATTGAACAGGGAATCGATACATTCGACTGCGTTTCGCCCACCCGTGTGGGCCGAAACGGCGCTGCGTACACCTACGAGGGCCGTGTCAATATCACTGCCAGTCGTTACCGACGCGATTTCACGCCAATTCTGGAAGATTGCGCCTGCTACACCTGCAAAAATTACACCCGCGCTTATCTTTGCCACTTACTCCACGCTAAAGAGTTGCTAGCTAACACCCTTATGTCCATCCATAACGAGCACTTCATCATCAAGCTGGTCGATGATATCCGACATAGTATCGAAGACGGCAGTTTCTATGAGCTCAAGAAAAACTGGCTAGCTCGTTACTATAACTTGTAAAATATTTTTTCAAAAGTTAATAGAAATTTAATATTTGGAGTGTATAGTGGCGCTATGCCAGAGACCGTTGCGATTGCTCTTCGTTGTCAAAATTTCCAAAAACGAATTGTTGTCTTTCGAAAAGATAGCTATGACGAACACTGTCTGCGGCATCCCGAGTTGGAAGACCCAACGTTCTTCCCGCCCAAGGTTCTACAGGCACTGAAGACACCGACGTTTTGGGTCAAGGCATATAAAAACGACTCCATCTGTTACTATCTTGAATTATTCGCAATAAATGGTATAATGAAGTATGTAAAAGTTGTTGTGTCAAATAAATCACAAACAATTAACGGCGAAAGAGTTTATCGTATAAAGACAAGCTTTAAGACCGACCATGTGCAAGAACAAAAATATGGCAATAAGCTACACTACCTAGGGGGCACCACACTATGACAAAAGTAAATCAAATCACACTAGACAAAGACAAGCTACTCAAACAGATTGAGTCTCTGGTTGCTATTGCCAAAAAAGATAAATGGTCACTTGATTATGACACCGACACAGATGAGATGACATTTGGCAAAAAGACTATGCCTCGTGACACCTTTCTTTTTAATGTAAACGATGAGCTCAATCTGTTTCTAAGCCCTGACTCAACCATAAACGGTATATTCATAGAATATTTCGCCGTTAACTTCATAGAGCATAATAAAGAGCTAGAGCCTGTACTTCAAATTTTAGAGGAAGAAACACCTACAGAGACTCCTAAGATGGTGGCACACGCCAAGAAAGCCCTTGAGCAGGAGCTTCTAGCGGATGCCTTCAAATCATTGTTTAATCGAGACAACTTCGTGACGGCAGTGTAAGTGGTTGACTTCGCCTGCAGATCGTGCTAATGTAATAGTAATTGTTCAATTGAATCCGGGTCTAGTACGTTTGTTAATTTACTCGATTTCACTTCAGCAATCCGAGAAATAACAACGTAAATAGATAGGATTCTATTTTTATGCCCTCATACAAATATTCAGTATATAATTCAGCAAAACGTGGTAATCGTGGTGGCGGCGGTCAACGTCGCAGCAACAAAAAACACGGTGAATACATCGATCCAGCCCGCTTTGTGCAGGTTGCTAAGGGTGCCACTGTAGAAGAGTACGTGCCTACGCACAAATTCGCTGATTTCGACATCGACCCCCGCTTGCAGGCTAACTTAGCCTCAAAGGGTTACGAAACGCCTTCACCAATCCAGGACCAGACCATTCCAGCAGCGCTGGAAGGTAGGGACATGATTGGTATTGCCAACACTGGCACCGGTAAAACGGCCGCCTTTGGTATCCCCGTTTTGAACGCCCTCATGACACGTCAGCAGTCTAAGGCTCTGATTGTGGCACCTACCCGCGAACTAGCTCAGCAAATCGAAGAAGAAATGCGCAGCCTCGGCAAGGGCGGTGGCTTCACTGGCGCCGTGCTTATTGGTGGAACCAGCATGGGTCCGCAGCTGCGTGACCTCCGCGCCAAGCCTCGCTTGGTTATCGGTACACCTGGCCGCATCAAAGACCACATCGAACGTCGCACCATCGACCTCACACAGTTCAACCTGGTTGTTCTGGACGAAGTTGACCGCATGCTCGATATGGGCTTCGTCAATGACGTTACTTCAATCTTGCAAGAGCTTGATAAGAATCGTCAGTCATTCTTCTTTTCAGCCACCATGGACCCTCGCGTCCAGGGCCTGATCCGCACGTTCTCCAATGACCCCGAAACTGTTTCCGTCAAAACCGGCGACAGCAGCGATAACGTCCACCAGGATGTCATCCCTTACGGCGGCACGCACGAGAAAATGGACAAGCTCCACGATCTCCTGCTCCAAGAAGATGTCGCCAAGGTTATCGTCTTTGACGAAACCCAGCGTTCAGTCGAAAAGCTCAGTAACGAACTCGTTGCTCGCGGCTTTGCAGCCGACGCCATTCACGGCGGCAAATCCCAGGGTCAGCGCCAACGCGCTCTGGAAAGCTTCAAGAAAAACCGCACCAAGATTTTGGTAGCCACCGATGTTGCCGCTCGCGGTATCGACGTTGCTGACATCAGCCACGTCATCAACTTCAGCGAACCCCAGTCCTACCAGGACTACGTCCACCGCATCGGCCGCGCCGGCCGCGCTGGTAAAATCGGTTACGCCCTTACTTTCGTCAACAAATAAATTAGGAATACCGCTCATGCAGAACGCAGCCCAAGATCCAACCAAGATTCGTAATATCGCGATTATCGCGCATGTTGACCATGGCAAAACGACGCTGGTTGATGGGCTGCTGAAGCAGTCGCAAACCTTCCGTGACAACCAGGCTGAAATGAGCCAGGAGCTGATCATGGACAGTGGCGACCAGGAAAAAGAGCGCGGGATTACCATTACTGCCAAAGTTACGGCCGTGCAGCATGGTGACTACCGCATCAATATTATCGACACACCCGGTCACGCCGATTTCTCCGGTGAAGTTGAGCGTACCCTAAATCTAGCCGATGGTTGCTTGCTAATTGTCGACGCCCAGGAAGGCCCGATGCCTCAAACTAAATTCGTTTTGGGTAAGGCGCTGGCTGCCGAACTGCAACCAATTGTCATTATCAATAAGATCGACAAAGATGGTTCACGCATCAAAGAAGTCGAAGACGAATTGGCTGATTTGTTCCTGGAGCTGGCCGTGCACGAAGATCAGCTGCACTATCCTGTGTACTACGCCATTGGGCGCGCCGGTAAAGCCTGGAAAGAAATTCCAGCCAATCCTGATGCCGATGCTGATCTGGAGACTATTTTTGACGCGGTTATTGAAAAAATTCCGGCACCAAAAGTCGAAGTCGACAAGCCATTCCAGATGCTCGTCACCGCCTTGGCTCACGATACTTTCAAAGGGAAGTACGCCATTGGCCGCATCACCCGTGGACACATCAAACCTGGCGACCAAATCGCGCTTTGCAAAAAAGACGGCACGATTACCAGAGCTAAAATCGACAATGTTTTCATGAGTCGTGGCGTTAGCAAATACGAAGTTCCTGAAGGCATCGCTGGCGATATTGTCCAGCTAACCGGAATTGCCGACGCCCAAATTGGCGAAACAGTTGCTGACGCTGAAAATCCTGAAGCGCTGCCAACAATTGAAGTCGAAGCACCAACCCTGCGCATCTACCTCGGCCCAAACACCAGCCCATTCAAGGGTCAGGAAGCCGAGTTCAATACCTCTCGCCAAATCGCCGAGCGCTTGCACAAAGAAACCGAAACTAATGTCGGCCTGCGTGTTGAAGATGACGGTATCGGCTTTACGGTTGCCGGTCGCGGCGAACTCCACCTCGGCGTCTTGATCGAAACCATGCGCCGCGAAGGCTACGAATTCGAAGTCGGTCGCCCGCAAGTGGTTACCCACGAAGAAAAAGGCAAGACCATGGAGCCAATCGAGGAAGTAATCGTGGAAGTCCCAGCCGAACACGTCGGCACCGTGCAAATGGAATTTGGCCAACGCCGCGCCACGCTCAAAGAGCAGTTTGCCAGCCCCAAAGGCGTCACTAAATTGATTTATGAAATGCCAACCCGCTCACTGCTGGGTATGCGCAACATTTTGCTGACCAACACTAAGGGCACCATTGTCATGAACAGCCTGGTTACTGGTTTCCAGGAACAGGGTGCAGCACTGCAACAGCTGCGTAACGGCGTGCTTATCGCCTACGAAACTGGCACCACCACACCATATTCGTTGGAAACAGCTGAAGCCCGCGGCACCATCTTCGTCGGCCCCGCCCAAAAAGTCTATGCCGGTCAAATCATCGGCCTCAACACTCGCCAAGAAGATATGGAAATGAATGTCTGTAAGGCCAAACACCTGACCAACATGCGCAGCTCCAGCTCCGACGGTGTCGTACAGTTAACCCCGCCAACTGTTTTCAGCCTTGAGCAATGCCTAGATTTCATCGAAAATGATGAACTTCTCGAAGTTACACCGCAAAGTCTACGTCTTCGTAAAAAAGAACTCGACCAGAAGAAACGCAAGCGCTAGCAGCAAAGTGCTGCTGCTTGCGCTTTGCTAAGTTAGACAGCAGACTGGAGAGGATGAAAGAGCACGCTGAACATAGCGAGGACCCAGCTTCACCAGAAGAACAACTGGCCATGTTCGTGTTTATCACGGATAGTGAGGCAATCAGAGGTTACTATAGCGAAGATGAGATACAAGCTATTTGCGAGGGACATATTATGTATGGGTACCTAATGTCTGATGCTAGCTCGGTGAACGTACTAATGGGCATCGGTCAGAATGTCTTATTCTCCTTTACTGCCGCCAGTGGATCGATGCGCTTTGCCTCGAACGGCACACAAGTTGTGAAATACTCGGACACTGACTTGCTGGAGCCACCAATTGATTTTCGTTTCCCCGAACGTGAAGCCTTGATTGATGCTGGGGCGACTGAGTTGCCTGAAGATTTTAAAACTCCTCTAACGCCAGAAGAGAGAAAGGAGCGTAATCGCAAACTAGTACAGCAACTTGATTTAAATGAAAGAGCATTCTTGCTAGGTGAGAACACCCTAGATGATCTTTCTCCTCACCCCTGGCCCCCAACGCGCACTGAATACGAGGCAGTTAAGCTCACTGCCTTTTTCCCTCATAGCGTCCATAATTACTTAATACCACACGATATGGTGCATCAAGCGTAATTGCAGAGTTATTTTTCTTTAGAAGTTTTTGACTTTTTGCTGTCGGGTTGCACGGTAATTTTCATGGGTGCTGGTTGCTTTTTGAGCGGTACGACGACGCGCAAAACTCCATCTTCCATACTAGCTTTAATGTTTTTGGTGTCTGCTTGGTCCGGCAAGCGGATGCGCCGGTAAAAGCTATTGGTGCTTTCGCGCACTACGTAGCGCTTTGCTTTGTCTTCTTCTTTTTCACGGTGATTGGCTTGTACCTCTAGTACGCCGCCTTCGACATCCACGGAGACATCACCTTCGTTAAATCGTGGCAGATGCGCTTCAACTATCATTTCCTTGCCGTCCCTAACATAGACGTCTGTCGTTGGCATGTGCATATTTGGCAGGGCAGTGAACCAGTCGTCGTTAAAAAACTGTTTTTGTAGGGCTCGCATTTCTGCGAATGGATCAAACCGTATTAAGTTTGCCATCGTGTGCTCCTTTCTTACAGGTTGCTTGCGAAAGGTGAGGCTTCTTTAGGGTAATCGTAAGTGATGTAGGGCTGCCTGTCTGCCTGAATGCTTACAGAGGCGGGTCTATATTTGTCACATCGGGTATACTAAGGCACATGAGCCATCTGTTTTACCGCAATGTGCACGCCCGCGACAATCTTGAGCTGTTTCTGGTATCGGCGGTCAGCAGCTTGCTGCTCCTCCGATTTTTGCTGTATCTGACGGGATATCCGCAGGTTGGCGGCGGCAGTCTGCACATCGCCCATATGCTGTATGGCGGGCTATTAATGCTGGCCGCTATCGTTTTGGTAATCACGTTTCTGGGTGCCCGTGTGCAGCGGCTGGCGGCGCTCCTGGGTGGGCTTGGTTTCGGCATTTTTATTGACGAGCTTGGCAAGTTTATCACCAAAGACAACAATTATTTTTTCCGGCCGACAGTGGGCATTATCTATGCTCTGTTCATTGTGTTGTATCTGATATTTAACTCGCTGAGTAGGGTGAATCGTTTAACGCCGCGCGAATACGAGCTGAACGCTCTAAATCAGTTCGAAGAGGCAGTTTTGAAAGATCTGGATAGCGCCGAAAAACGCCAGATTAGGCGACTACTGAAAGCGTCAGACCAAAAAAGTCCAGTCACACAGGAATTGCAAAAATTGCTGGACCGGATTGATACCGTACCAACAGGGGCGCCTAATCGCATGCAGCGGCTACTGTCTGCGCTGGACCGCGGCTACGTTCGGTTTTGGAATAACCGTGCATCACGGCGGGCAATCGGCGCGCTGTTCATCGCCCAAGCGGTGATCTTCCTAGTTTCGGTGATCTTCACCGTATTTCAAAACTTTAGCAATATTTCAGAACTTCTCCACAGCACAGATTCATACGCCAAAACGCTGATTATTGGTCAGTTGGCGTCCTCAGCCTTTGCAGCTGGCTTCACAATTGCTGGCGCCCTGCGATTGCTGAGCTCACGTATGGAAGCTTTCAACCTGTTCCGGCGTGCCGTATTAATTAATATTCTGCTCACCGAATTTTTCATATTTTCACGCATCCAGTTCGGCGCTGTGCCTGGGTTTGTTTTTAGCCTGGTGTTGCTGGCTGGGCTGCACTATGCCTTACTCGAAGAGCGCCGCAGCCCGCACCGCGCTTAACGCTTCTTTTTTGTCGATGGCTTCTTAACACCTGGCCGACGCTTGGGCTTTGGCTTTTTGCGGGCATTGCTGACTGTGCGCCTAAAACGCCGCTCAGCCTCGCTATCCGCAAAACGGGCCAGTGGACCGTGAGCGATCACCGGTTTACGGCTTTTCTCATCCAAGGATTTGATGAGATCCACAGCCGACTGCTCGATCAGCCATTCACGGCCTGGCCCGGTGTCACCGAGCGCGGTGATATGCCACAAGTTATCGCCGACTTTCTCGCTGCTGGTAATCTGCAGCGGACTTACCATCAGTAGTGGCCCTGTCGGCAGACGCCGATTGGTCATATTTATCAATTTCTCGCCAGCCGCCTCATCATCCACGAACATTTCGAGTGCTAGCGTCCGGATGCCTCGCGGCGTCAGGCGTACGCCCTGGATATTCTGGTTGTTTACCCAGATAATTTCGCCGTTCAACCCGCGAATTCGGGTACTGCGCAGTGTCACGCGCTCCACCACACCCTGCATGTCACCAAAGGGTTCCACTTTTATGTAATCTCCCACACCGTACCACTGTTCGGCCATCATGTACGAGCCGGCAGCGAGATCCCGCAGGGCAGGACTTAGCGCGCCACTGACCAGTAGGGCCGCCAGGGCACTGGCGCCAATGATGGCCGTCGGCTGGCCAGACGGATGTGAATACAGCCACCAGAAATATACCGCAAAAATGAGCAGCATGGTCCTGATGACGGCAATGCTGAGCACAATGAAGGTTTCATAGCGCCGCAATCGATTCACGGTGCCTAGATTCTCACTCTTGTCGGCCCGCGCACCGATCTGTGCGACCAGCCGCCGCAGTAAGGTAGCCGCCAGCCGCCCTACGACCAGCGCTACAGTAATCGACAGCACGAACACCAAGATAGACTGCACATTTAGTACCGAATGTGTTACCTGCTGCAAATGTTCGGTTGTCTGCTTAACTGCTTGATCTGTGTTCCCGCTGGCCAATATACTCAAACGCACTCCTTTACACATAAAAGACGCTTTTCAGCGTCAAATTTTACTGATTATCGCGACTGGTGCGTCACAATGTTACTTCTTAGTATAGCGTGAAATGCCTGTAGCCTCAAGGCGTCAGCTCACTATAATGCTCAATTCTTAAATTTTCCTTAACAGCGGTTGTTTTAAGGAGGGTTTTCTTTCCAAAACAGGTGTAAAAATGCTAATCTTAAGTAGTAATGAGCACCAAGGCGGAGACGGATGTGAGTAAGCTTTTAGGCAAGAATATTGTCGGCGATTGTGTTGCTGTAATGAATGCAATGCCAGCCGAGAGTATTGACGTAATAGTCACCAGCCCACCCTACAACCTCAAGAATTCAACCGGCAATGGCATGAAGGACGGACGTGGTGGCAAGTGGTCTAACGCCGCTCTTCTAAACGGCTATTCCGACCACGGCGATAATATGCCGCACGATGAATACGTGGCCTGGCAGCGGGACTGCCTCACGGCCATGATGCGCGTTCTCAAGGAAGACGGCGCAATCTTCTATAACCACAAGTGGCGGGTGCAGGGCGGCTTACTGCAGGATCGTCACGATATTGTCGAGGGCTTTCCAGTCAGGCAAATTATAATCTGGCGCCGCAAAGGCGGCATCAATTTTAACCGTGGTTATTTCCTGCCTACCTATGAAGTGGTATATCTTATCGCAAAGCCAAAGTTTAAGCTGGCCGCCAAAGCCAACGCTCTGGGCGATGTTTGGGAAATTCCCCAAGAATTTAACAATAAACACCCAGCTCCCTATCCGGTTGAGTTTGCCGAGCGCTGCATAAAGTCTACCGACGCTCAAATTGTACTAGACCCTTTTATGGGCTCGGGCTCTACAGCACTTGCTGCCCTCAATCTTAACCGCCAATACATCGGCATTGATATTTCAAAAGATTATTGTAAGATGGCAGATGAACGCATCAAGCACCACATTCAGCAACTTCAGCTCCTACCCTAATGCAGACATTTACCAAAGATCAACTCATACAAAGCCTCAAAGAAATAGCCGCTCGCGGCTGGATAGAGAGTACGCGTCTGGGCAATCACGGTAGCATCGGCAATACCTTGGAGGATCTTCTTGGCATTGAAGAGAATAATCTCCCAATCCCAAACGCAGCTGAATGGGAGCTAAAAACCCAGCGATTACAGACCACGTCGCTGACAACGCTATTTCACACCGAACCATCGCCGCAAGCACTACGATTTGTGCCGAGTATGTTGCTGCCAAAATATGGTTGGGCGCACAAAGAAGCCGGCCTAAAATACGGTCACACCGAACTCAGTTTTCGGCAGACTATCAATGGCCTTGCTCGCAGCGATCGAGGCTTCATGGTCCAGATTGACCGTAAGGAGCAGCGCGTACAAATATCTTTTGATGCAAGTGCCGTCGATCCACGTCACGCTGAGTGGCTGAAGTCTGTCAAAACCCGTATCGGACTAGGAGAGCTCGACCCGCAGCCGTACTGGGGATTTGAGGACTTAGAGCACAAAGTGGGCGTCAAGCTGACCAACTGCTTCTTCGTGCAGGCTGCTATTAAGCGCGAAGGTGGTAAGGAGTATTACCGCTACGAGCGTGCCATGATGCTCAAAGGCCTGGATTTCGAGGGCTTTTTGGAATGCCTGGAAACCGGTATTGTCCTCGTAGACTTTGATGCCCGCACCGGCCACAACCATGGCACTAAATTTCGCATTCGCCAAAACAGCTGGCCCCACCTCTACCGTGAAAAAACCATTTTATTTTAAGATTATTGCAACATTTAAGAAAAAGTTAAGACATAGGGTTTATAATGGGGGCAAAGACCGTTAGATAGTGCGACTTGAAGGGTGATATGGCGAATACGATTGTTTGTACGAATTGCGGAGTAAGTATCGAGGTTGATAAGGCGCTAGAAGGCCAGATTGAAGCACGTGTGCTGGCGGCCGAGCAACATAAGCATAGCGAAGAGTTAGCTAAAGTCAGGGCCGAAGCCGAAGCCGCCGCCAAGAAAGAGAAAGATGCTGTCGCAGAGCGTGTTCGTAGGCAGCTGGAGGGCGAAAAAGAACTACTCAAACAACAGGCTGAAGCCGATCTAGAACTAGTAAAGAAAAAATTGGAGCTGGAAGCCAGCAGCCAGCAAAAGAAAACCGCAGCCGAGCAGGAATCGCTTGTCAGAACCCTGAAGGATGACGCAGAGAGCGCCAAACTAGACAGCAAGAAGCTGCGCGAAGAGCTCACTGATATGATGAAGCTGCTGCGCGAAGAAAAGCAGGCCCGCGCCAACGCCGAACTGGAAGCCCAGAAGAAACTTGCTGCAGGGGAAGACAAAATTCGCGAGGAGGCGCTTAAAAATGCCGATGAAAAGCATCATCTGCGTCAGCTGGAGATGGAAAAGCAACTGGCCGACACCAAGAAAGCCTTGGAAGATGCCCAGCGCAAAGCCACCCAGGGTTCGCAGCAGAACCAGGGTGAAGTGCTGGAGCTTGATCTGGAGAACCGGCTCCGAGAAGAATTCCCATTCGATGAAATCACCGAGGTCAAAAAGGGCCAGCGCGGCGCTGACATGAAGCAGATTGTCAGGAATCAGTCTGGCACCAATTGTGGCTTGCTGCTCTGGGAAACCAAGAACGGCAAGTGGCAGCCCGCTTGGATACCCAAGTTTAAGGCAGATATTCGTGAAGCCAACGCCAGTATTGGCGTGATTGTATCGCAGGAAATACCAAGCGAGCTCGGAGAGATGAAACACTTAGAAGGCAATGTCTGGGTAGTCACGCCCAAGCTGGCGCCAAGACTTGCCGCCGCACTCCGCATAACTATTCTGCAAGTCGATACCGCAAACAAGATGAACGCCGGCAAAGACGCCAAAATGGAATCGCTGTATCAGTTCCTGGTGGGGCCGGAATTCCGTCACCGCGTGGAAGCTATTGTTGAAAATTACACCGTGCTCCAAGACGAAATCGAAAGGGAAAAACGGGCCAGCGCACTGAAGTGGGCCCGTCAGGAAAAGGCGATCAGGGCTGTCATTGATAACACCATCGGTATGTACGGCGATCTGCAGGGAATTACCAATCGCGCATTGCCAGCTATCAAAACATTGGAGCTGGATAGCGGCGAGCTGGAAGAAGCCGAACTGCCATCCGAATCTATTTCCACCGAAGAGGATGATACTGCCCAGCCGACCCTTCTCTAGGCGCTAGTAAAATATTTCGCTGTTGCCCAAGGCAGTTTCTGTTTGACTAGTGACAGTAGACGGAGGAGGCCTATGCTTATAGTGATTCAGAAACGACTAACCCGAACGATTTCCACGGCGGCCGCTTGTCTTATACTAACACTCGGTATCACGAGCTTCTCAGCCGTCAGTGCTCAGAGTATTAACGTCGGTGGCCCCAGCGACTGCGATAGCAATGCCGTCATTCGCTGTGGTGCTCATTCGACTGGCGAGCTTATGAGCTCCTACCAGTCCAGCAGCTACGCGCACAACGTCTACAACAGCTTCGGTATCACCAGCGACAATATGGGTACGCTGTCGAGCAATAATGTTATGGGCAAAGTCACCAACAAGGGCAACGTCTATGTTGACGGCAATTCTTCGCCAGTTGCCAAGAACGCTATGACCGCCGGACGACAGAATATGGCTGGCAGCACCACTATGTCAGCCGGAGGTGACACATTTTATAAGCGACCAGCTAGCGTGTCGATGCACTCTGCTTCGCTGCCGGCTTACGTGTCTATGAAGAATGGTACGTTCCAGTATGCCATCCTAGCTAGCTGCGGCAATCCGGTATCGGCAACGCCTATCGCGCCACCGCAGGCTCCTCCTACGCCGCCTACGCCAACCCCTCCTCCAGCTCCAACTCCAACACCGGCGCCGCCAACACCACCTGCTCCAACTCAAGAACAATCACAGACACAGACAGTGGTTGTTACTACCCCAGCTGTTGTCACCACACCGGCACCCCCTCAACCTGTGACACAACCAGCGGCCACGGTCTTGCCGAACACAGGGCCTGTCGGCGCCGCCGGATTATTTGGACTCACGAGCGTAGCAGGATACTTTGGCTATCGTCGCTACTTAACATGGCGTAAGCTATAGCACCCAGTCGATGTAAAAATAATGACTGTCATGACCACGGCTGTAGCCCATACTGACACGTGGAAAGGGGTAAGCCAATGAGAATCTATCACGGACGAAATAGTGTGCCGGTAGATACCAAAGATACCAAGCTTCCACCACATATCCGAGAGCCTACCAGTTAACCGACAAGTGAGCACGCGCCACCCGCGCAAAAAACTGACAAAAAGAGGCATCTAAAGCCTCTTTTTGTTTTTACAGCTGCTTCAACTAAACTTAAGAGGTATGTTGGCACGCACTCATGATCTCGCAGCAGTCACGGCACTCGGTGTCGTGTATTTAGGTCACCCCATCGAGACCATGACATTAGCAACGGCTATCGTGGCCGTCTTCGCAAACCTTATTGGCGGCATTACGCCAGATATTGACCAACCAACAGCACCGTTTTGGCGGAATTTACCTGTCGGCAAGTATTTTGGCCGCATCTTTGACACATTGACTGGTGGCCACCGTTTCCTCACCCACTCGCTGCTTGGGCTAGTATTATTTGGCTACCTGGCTCATCTGTTATTGCTGTTTTTACAACCAATTATGCACAATGTTGATATTGGCATTGTGTGGTGGGCGTTTATCATCGGTATGATCTCGCATCTGGTTATGGACAGCCTCACCAAAGAGGGCGTGCCATGGCTGCTGCCCATCCCCATAAAGTTTGGTTTTCCGCCACTGAAGCGATTACGGATCACCACCGGTAAAGCCCGTGAAACTTTCGGTGTCTTTCCGCTGCTGCTGGTTTTTAATGCCTGGCTGTACTACGTTAATTATCACAAAATCCTCGACATCCTGCATCGCCACCTCGTCTAGCGTTATAATAAGGCTATGACTAAAACGCTGCCGCCACTAATATATGAGAATTTGTTGCCAACGCGCGATTATATGCAGGATGCCACAAAAGTACTTGGCAGTTTGCAGCGCGCGTTTCTACCTGCGAATCCACATGACTGGCAGCACGGATTGGAAGTTGGCATGCGCGGACCTTTGACACAGGCCTTTAGGATACAGAATGAAACTATCCGTGGCAGTTTGGACCTGGTGCGTCATAAAGTCCGTTTGGGCAGTACCAACTGGGCACTGCATGAATATGCCGGACCGGAGCTACTCAATAATGTTCGAGTGTGGTTGCAAAGCCGTGGCCTGCAGGTTGTGCTCGAACAGCCGGATTTCGCGCCTGGGGCCCACCATTTTGATGAGGAGCAGGCGAAGAATTATGCCGAGGCGCTGTGGTGGTTTGAAGAGCGCTTTCGCGAACTTTCGGAGGAGCTGAAACCTGGTCTCGTCAGCCCGATCCTCTTATACCCGCACCATTTTGATATATCACTCAGCTGGTTTCCGTATGACGATGAGCGACAACTCAACCTTGGGTTTTCGACAGGCGACCAGACAATTCCTGAGCCCTATGTCTATCTGACGGCCTACCCTGAGCCCAAGGGCTTCATGAAAGTACCGCTGCCATCGCCCGCGTACTGGCAATCAAGTGGCTTCACGGGTGCGATTCTGCGTTACAGTGACCTAGAGGCTACCGATCAGCCCGAGGTACTACTCGGTGCCTTTCTCCGGACGTTTCAGGCGAGTGCGCCGCTGCTTGCTTAGCTGTCGTTGGCGATCAGTTTCATCTTCGATTTCGTGACCTAAAATCTCTTCGATCAAGTCTTCGATAGTCACAATACCGACAATCTGGTCGTCTTTTTCGATAGGAATGAGGTGCGTGCCGGCTGCTATAAATTTACGAAACATAGTGTCCAGTGCCGTCATGCTGCCAACAAGTTGCGTGGGGTGCAGAACCATATCATCGACGCGATACTCGTTTTCATCAAAATCAATATCAACCAGGTCTTTCATGAGTAGTACGCCGTAGGTTTTGGTGAGCGCGCGGTTGAATATCGGCACGCGGCTGTAGCCTTTGTCTTTGAGCTCGTCGATTTGCGGCCCGTCGAGCAGGGTATCCGGTGTCAGCCAGTAGGTGTGGCGAATATCGGTCATAATGTCACGAACGCGTTTCTCGCTGAGTTGCAGGGCACCGCGCATAATTTCGGCTTCATCGTCATCCAACTCGCTGGTTTTGTCAGCCAGATGCTCGGTAATGATCAGGCCTAGCTCTCGGCGACTCTGTAGTTTGGCACGCTGGCGGGGAAACAATTTGTCGAGCAGCAGCTGCAGTGGTTTGCTGAGTACGTAGGTGACAGCGATCATGGCCTTGAGCAACCACGCGAAACGGCTGCACCAGCCAAGCGCATTTTTAGAGAATAAAGCTTGCGGAAAGACTTCGCCAAAGATAACGATCAGCAGCGTACTTAGAAGTCCTGCTATCCAGCCGTTAAACTCATGTTCCAATACCAGTGAGGTTGCAGATACGGCGCCGACATTTGTGAACAATATAGCGGCCAGCGTCAGGTGAGTGCGCTGACGCAGCGGTAGAACGCGCTTGGCCTGATAATTGCCAAGTTTCGCTTTGCGGCGCAGGTCGGCCATGTCCAGCGACATGAGCGCAATAT
>JAQGHB010000015.1 GCA_028289045.1 Candidatus Saccharimonadota bacterium | reverse complement strand
AGCTGAGTCTGCCAGACGAAACCATTCAAGCCGAGATCGACAAGTGGCTGGAAGGCAAGCTCGGCGATGACCTCCGCAAGCCATACCCAGAGCGCAATACTCTGGTAGCCCAGCTGCGCGAAGAGTTTGAAGCTGCATTTGCCGAGAAGCACGGCGACGACTGGGAAGCTACGCGCAACGATCACCTGGATGCTTTCCAGATGGCGCTGCACAAAGACGTTCGTAAGGGTATTGTGGAGCAGCAGGTTCGTCCTGATGGCCGCAAATTAACTGAAATCCGTCCTTTGAGTAGCGAAGTCGGCTTACTGCCACGGGCTCATGGTTCCAGCATCTTTACTCGCGGTATGACCCAGGCTTTCAATATTGTGACACTAGCGCCGCTTAGCGCCGCCCAATTGGTTGATACCATGGAGCGCGAAGGCGAACGTCGCTGGTTGCACCACTACAACGCGCCAGGCTACACCGTTGGTGAAGTCCGCCGCCTCGGTAGCCCTGGCCGCCGCGAAATTGGTCATGGCTATCTGGCAGAACGCGCCCTGACGGCTGTTTTGCCAACCGAAGCTGAATTCCCGTACACCATGCGATCTGTCACCGAAATTATGTCCCAGAACGGCTCAACCTCCATGGCCGCGACCTGTTCCAGCTGCCTGGCATTACTGGACGCTGGCGTGCCTTTGAAGGCACCCGTCAGCGGCATCGCCATGGGCCTGATGCTCGATGACGGTAAGCCGTACATCATGAGCGACATCGCCGACGCCGAAGATTTCGCCGGCGACATGGACTTCAAGACCGCCGGTACCGCCAAAGGTATCACTGCCTTGCAGATGGACATGAAGGTCCATGGCTTGCCCGTCGATATTCTGAAACAGGCACTGGTGCAGGGCCGCGATGGTCGCGCTCACATCTTGGAACACATGCTGACTACTATTTCTGAACCAAAGCCTATGAGCCCATACGCACCACGTGTTGAATCCATCCAGATTAACCCCGATAAGATTCGCGAAGTGATCGGCAAGGGTGGCGAGACCATTCAGCGTATTACCGGTGACACTGGTACAGAGATCGATATCAAGGACGACGGCACGATCATGATCGCTAGCCCCGATGGGGCCAGCATTGCAGCTGCTATGCAAATGATCCGCGACATCACTGAAGACCCTGAAGTCGGCGCGATTTACAAAGATCGCCCCGTCATGAGTGTCATGGACTTCGGCGCCTTCGTACAGATTAGCCCTGGCAAAGACGGCTTGGTACACATCAGCGAGCTTAGCGAGGACCGCGTCGAAAAAACTAGCGACGTCGTCAAAGAAGGCGACAAAGTTAACGTAAAATTACTGGCCATTGACGACCGCGGCCGCCTGCAGCTTTCCATGAAAGCCGCCGCCCGCGATCTCAATGACAAGAAGTAAATAGATGATACAAAAGCTCGACAAATGGCATAAAACGAAATTGGGCCTGCTCATTTTCGGCCTTGTCGAGCTGGGCCTGGCCTACGGCTTCGTCAGTCTGGCCATCGACCGCGGCAGCTTCCTGTACTACGCCGCGGCGCTCATCTTCCTGATCGGTGCCTTGCAAAATATTACTAAATTAGTAGGGGCTGCGGCTAAAAGAAAATGAGAATGAGCAAACAGCCGCGGATAAAAAGGGTTAACTTCAAGAAATTTGCGCTCATCGGTTTGCTTGCTGGCTGCCTGATGTTTATTACGATCAACCACGTGTACCCTTACTCGCAACTTGATGATTCTGTAATCGCAGGAGTTAGCCTACCGGTTGGTTGGCATGCGGTAGCAGATCAAAACGCCTGCGAGATAGATGACGAAGGTTGGCCCCTTCTGGCTTATCGTACGCAGCCAACCTGTGATTTCACAGATACTAACTATATCGCAGTTGCGCTGAACATATTGCTGCCTGTCGGCGCTTATGTGTTGCTGGCGTCGCTAATAGTGTATCTTGCTCAACGAGTGCGAGGGAGGCTTCCTGGTCATGTCTAACAGGCAAAAAACTTTTATAGTCATCGTGTTGACGCTCGTCTTTTTCGGAGCTGCTTATAGCGGGACACATCTTTTTAGCCGTTTCGGCGATACTAGCCTTGAGGGTTTTGTAAGCCTGCCAGTTGGCTGGAAAGATGTACGTCCAGGCGACGCGGAGTTTGACCAATGTGCGGCTGATCATGAATATTTTCAATTTCCTTTTCAATCTACCAGAGAAGAGGAATGCCAAATGCAGTCTGTTAACCATCTCGCGAGTGGCTTAGATATCTTAATAACGCTTGGTGTTTGTGCTGGAGCTGCATGGTTTTTGTCTAGGAGCGTTCAGGTGGCACTGAAAGGATCGCGTTAATGAGTAAGCAACAGCAGCTAGACGCCATCCAGCAACATATCTTGGATGACAAGATCACGCCCGAGCTGGCCAAAACCGCCACCCAATTGGTTTTTGGCACCGGTAACCCCGACAGCGAGATCGTTTTTATCGGGGAAGCGCCGGGCAAAAATGAGGATATAAAAGGGGAGCCATTCGTGGGGGCCGCGGGAAAATTTCTGAACGAAATGTTGGAAATGATTGATCTTAAGAGAGAAGAGATCTATATTACTAATATCGTTAAGTACCGTCCTCCTGAAAATCGTGATCCGTCACCAGAAGAGAAAAAGGCCTTTCTGCCATATTTACAGAGCCAGCTAGAAGTGATTCAGCCGAAAGTCGTTGTGACTCTAGGCCGACATAGCATGAATTGCTTCTTGCCGGACCTGCAAATCAGCAAAGTCCACGGTCAGCCCAAGCGCGTGCGGTTGGCCCTAAAACAAGACACCGGAGATAGCGTGCAGGTAGTCATCCTGCCTTTGTATCATCCGGCAGCCGCGCTGTATAACGGGAGCATGCGACAGACGTTAATTGACGACTTCGCGCTTATCCCATCAATTATTCAGAAAATTAAATCAATTTAGATTGTATCCTAACAGAAAGGAAATCTATGCAACCAACTAACAACAACCCATCACCGAGCAAACCACCTAGAAATAGCGGTGGCGGTGGTAACAATCCCCAAAGCGGCCCACGCCGCGGTGGGGGACAAGGCCAGGGACGCTCCGGCGGCCCAGGCGGTCGTGGCGGGAAAACCCAGCCTATGACCAACAGTCTGACCACTTCGCGTGGCCAGGCCGTGCGTGCTCAGCGCCGCTCTCAGCAAGATGCCCAGCGCATCGCTAACCAGTACATTTCAGCCGAAACCGCGCCCAAAGCGCGCGGTCGAGCTAATGTCGTGGACGACAGCCCACGCCTGAAAATCATCGGCCTCGGTGGTATGGACGGCGGTGGCTCCAAGAATATGATGCTGGTCGAATACCTGAATGACGCCGTCGTTATTGACGCCGGTGTCGACCTTGGTGTCGATCTGCCAGGTATCAACTACGGCATTGCCGATTTTAGCTACTTGGAACAGATCAAACATAAGTTGCGTGCCTATGTCATCACCCATGGTCACCTTGACCACATTGGTGGCTTGCCGCACATCGTACCGAAGTTCCCGGCGCCAATTTATGGTAGTAAATTCACCATTGGTCGTGTCGAAGAAATCTTTGAAAACTTCGGTCTGCCAATGCCCGACGGCTTCGAACTTAAAACCGTCACCATGAACGAAAGCACCCACGAACGCCTCAAAATCGGCGAATTCTTCGTGGAGCTCGTCGGTGTGACACACGCCATTCCTGGTAGCACTTGCGTGGTGCTGGATACGCCTGTCGGCCGTATCATCAACACCGGTGACTTCCGCCTCGACCCCAATCCTTTGGACCACGAGAAAACTGATACCGATCGCCTGATTGAACTCGGCAAAGAAGGCGTTTTGGCGCTGCTGAGCGAGAGTACTTCACCAGAGCGACTCGGCCGCACGCCAAGCGAGAGTCTGCTGGAGCCGTCGTTCGTCGACATTATGGACCGCGCGCCAGGCCGTATCTTCGTCGCTATCTTTAGCACTAACATTAACCGTATTCAGATGATCATCAACGCCGCCGTGCATCACAACAAGAAAATCGCACTCGACGGCCGCAGCATGATGAGCACCCTGGAAATGGCCATTCGCCACGGCTTCGTGCGCGTACCAAAAGGCACGTTCGTGCCTATCGCCAGCGTGCCAACCATGAAAGACACCGATGTCGTCATCGTCTGTACCGGTGGTCAGGGTGAGCCAAGCTCAGCTCTGCAGCGTATGGCCAACGGCGAACACCGCCATGTCAAAATGAAAGAGCAAGACACGGTGATCCTGTCGAGCACGCCTATTCCGGAAACCGGCAATGACGCCTTGATCGGTGCCATGATCGATAACCTGACGCGAAAGCACGTCCACGTCTTCAACCACGTGAACCATGAGTTGCTCGGTGTCGGCCCACTGCACGTCTCCGGACATGCTTCCCGCGAAGAGTATGCTGACATGATCAACATGACTCAGCCAAAATTCTTCATCCCAATCTATGGCGCCTACCGTTCTAAGCAGAGCCACTTGGAGCTAGCAGTAGAGCAGGGTATCCCGCGTGCCAATACGATCAACGCCGAAAACGGTGAGATCATCGCCCTGACGGCCGACAAAATGGAGTCAATCGGCGAAGTGCCACACGGTACCATCCTGGTCGATCAAGCCGGCTACATTGTGAACAACGTAGTCGTCAAAGACCGCGTCCTGCTCAGCGAAGAAGGCCTGGTGGCCGTCATCCTGACAATCGATAAGAAGTCCGGTAACTTGTTGACCAGCCCTGACATCATCAGCCGCGGCTTCATCTACATGCGCGACAATGAAGAGATCATGAACGGCCTGCGCACCGAACTGAAGCGCGCCGTCCAGCAACGCTTCAAGCGCGTCGACCTCGACCGCTTCAAAGCCGAGCTCAAAGACCACATCATGCACTACCTGTTTGAACACACTCAGCGTAGCCCAATTGTCATCCCAGTAGTGAACATTGTCACTGGTGGTGGCGGAGGCAAGCCTGCTGACCAAGGGCAAGGCCGCAAGCCAGGTGCCCAGCAGCAGCCGGAAGCCGCACCAAAATCTCCCGAAGAAGTCGCTGCCGAGCAGCAAAAACGCTTCCAGGAAATGCGGGCCCGCTTGCTGACCCAAGACGCCCGCGTCGACTAACATCGGCCCGAGCAGCAGAAATGCTTGACGTAACTTTAGTATGAGTGTATAACTAGGTTAAAGGATAATCCAACGGCTTATACGCCGCAGGCGAGATGGTTGATTTATAGTGTCTGAAACTGTGCCCTTATCTGTCGAGTCTGTCGAGACGCAAGTCCACAGCCGTAGCCATATGCGTCGGTCTTTGTTGGCTGCTGCTGCCTGCCTGTCGCTTATGGGCAGCGCGCCCGCACTTGCCGAAGCAGGGGAAATACCGCCTCAGGCTGGAGATGTTGCCACACCTGTCGCATCGCAAGTAGTGACACCCCATGTCTTGGAACTTGGATCACAGGATGATAGCGCAGTGGCTGGCGCCAATCCGTTAGAAGTAGATAAGTCCCTGACGTTAGCGAATAGCATGGGCGCGTCTTTGTGGCGAACTATTGTACA
Organism: Candidatus Saccharimonadota bacterium; assembly: GCA_028289045.1. Taxonomy (GTDB): domain Bacteria; phylum Patescibacteriota; class Saccharimonadia; order Saccharimonadales; family UBA4665; genus JAQGHB01. Next base: position 2,746 of record JAQGHB010000015.1, on the reverse strand, counting down.
GCCCGCAGTGCTCCAAAAGCATGGCTGGTCGAGGTATGATCTGGCAGTAACTGCCGCCGCAAAAAAGCATATGAAGATTAATGTGACAGCTGCTTGCGGAGACGTGAACTGGACAGAAGCCAGCTTCAGGCGGTACGCCCTCAGCATTCCGCGGCGCTATGGTGCGCTTATTTCAGAAGTATCGATCTGCAACGAGGTCAACCGTGATAGCCAGCTCAAAAACATGCCGGGTCTCAGTCGGCCTCAGACCTATCGCCGCCTCTACCAGGTTGCGCAGAAGGCCATTGCGGCGAAGTACCCCCAGGTCAATGTATTTTATGGAGAACTAAGTTCTGGCGATGATCCGGTCGGCTTCGCAAAAGCGGCAGCGCAGTGTCCGGCCGAACAGTCGAACTGTGCCGCGCTCGAAATGGCTAATTTTTCATACCATCCGTATCAGTTGACCTCCAGCCCCGACCAGCAGACACCCGAAGCACCAGGTATAGGCACGCTCTCTGTGGTGGAGGATGAAATACAGGCTGAGTTCGAGGCTGGCCAAATCGAAACGCCTGAGCACAAAGAGCCGCAGCTCGCTTTGACGGAGTTCGGCTACTGGGCGCCTCTCCGCGGTGAGCTTACCAATCCTCGCACACCAGCCAATCTAAAGCCGCGGTACCTGCCTGATTGGATTCGTCGCAGTAATTACCGCATGGCACTCAATATTGCCTGCAACGACCAGCATGTAAGTAAATTAATCCTCTACGGCATGAATGCCATACCTCATAGCTGGCCAGGCTTTTGGAACACCAGTCTTGTGAATGCAAAAGGGAAGACCACAGGAACATTTAAGATGATCAAAGATTACAGCAAGCTCCATGAAGAGTGTATAGAGCCAACTGCTTCTCCAGCCCAGCGCTAGAAGCACTAGCGGATTGACAAAAGTTGTAAATTTTGCTATAGTTTGCGTATGGGAAATAGGCCGTTTTCACTAGCATCAGGGGCGGGAAAACGGTATAATAATCAAAAGCACTATGGCAAATAAAAAGAAAAAATCCACCAAGAAGAAAAAAGCTGAAGCAGTTACGCTTGAGCAGTCACCGTTTTGGGCGCTATCTGGTGCCATCCTATTGATGCTGGCGGCCATACTGCTACTCCTGGGAGGCTTCGGAACCGGCGGGCCATTGCCAGTTAACCTATTCCACGGCGCCTACTGGGCCCTGGGCTGGGCGTCTTATATAACACCAGTGGCGCTAGTCTATTGGGGTATTTATAAATTTACGGCCGAAGATCACCAGATTCCACTGAGCAAGCTATTCGGCATGCTGGGCGTGTTGGTGTTTACCAGCAGCTGGTGGCATGTAGCGTTTGCGAGTAAGGCAGCTGATGGTACATGGTCGGGCGGTCATGGCGGTGCGATCGGAAGAGGCATTGGCAACGTAGCGCTCAGCGCGCTCGATAAAATGCCGGCCTCGCTGACATTCTTTGTACTTACGGTGTTGGCTGTGTTTTTTGCCTTCGGTATTTCATTAAAAGTACTGCTGAAAATTGGGGATCTGTTCAAGCGTGATGAGAACGAAGAAGAATCCGAATTGGCTGCCCTAAAAGCCAAAGCTGCTGACCAGCCAGGCTTCCAGCTGAACGAAGGCGTGCCAGTGGAGCACCACGGTCGGCCTGCTCCCCAGGAGCCACCAGCTCGCCTGAGCTCGCTGCGTAACACCGCTCAGAAACTAACCAGCAACGAAAATCACGAAGCGCTCACCACAGCCAGCGATCCGAACTGGCAGTTCCCAGGTGTTGAACTGCTGAACCAAAAGCAGGACAAAGCCGACGCTGGCGATGTTAATGGTAACGCCAAGACCATCCAGGACACCTTCGCCAATTTCAATATTGATGTTGAGATGGAGGGCGCCAATATTGGACCGCGCGTCACCCAGTACACTATGAAGCCGCCAACAGGGGTGAAACTGACCAAAATCACTGCCCTGGAAAATAACTTGGCGCTGGACTTGGCCGCTCACAGCATCCGCATGGAGGCACCGATTCCTGGCAAGCGCGCGGTTGGTATCGAAGTGCCAAATGTGAAGCCAGCTACTGTTCGCATGAGCTCGCTGCTGCAGTCACCGGAATGGGGACAGATGCACGGCGGACTGAGCTTCGTAATCGGTAAAGACATTGCTGGCAAGCCGGTGGTAGCTGACCTGGCCAATATGCCTCACTTATTAGTGGCTGGTCAAACCGGCTCCGGTAAATCCGTTATGATCAACACCTTCCTGACGAGCCTGCTGTACCGCAACTCGCCATCCGACCTGAAGCTGATTCTGGTGGACCCAAAACAAGTGGAAATGGCGCCGTATAATAACATTCCGCATCTGCTAACACCGGTTATTAATGAGCCCGAAAAATGTATTAGCGCGCTCAAATGGGCGGTGGCCGAGATGGAGCGCCGCCTGCGCACCATGGCCGAAGTCGGCAAGCGCAATATCGGTGAATACAATAATCTGAAAAAAGAAGAGGGCATGCCCTACATCGTGATCGTGATCGACGAGTTAGCTGATCTGATGATGATGGCCGCCCGCGATGTGGAAGCCTTGATCGTGCGCATCGCCCAGAAGGCTCGTGCTGCCGGTATCCACCTGGTGCTGGCCACGCAGCGTCCGTCTGTCGATGTTATCACCGGTCTCATTAAAGCCAACGTGCCGGCTCGTATTGCATTTACCGTGGCTTCTCAGATTGATTCACGCACCATTATCGACCAAATGGGTGCCGA
>JAQGHB010000041.1 GCA_028289045.1 Candidatus Saccharimonadota bacterium | reverse complement strand
GGGTGTAAGGTGAGCTTACGGAAGGAGACTGTTATGCCAAACCGGCAACTTACACGTGCGCGACCAGCGGTGGCTCGCGAGAGCGCCTGGTGGCGACAATACCTGGCGTACTAGTTAATCAGATTTTTTATCTTCAAACGTCGAGTGAACCTTTTGCTGTGGCGGTGTTTCCTCTTTGGCCGCTTGTTGAGCGTAGGAACGCTTGTCTGCAGGGGTCAAGGGGTCATTGCCAAGGCTGCGTGGCCAGAGGTGCTGCGCATGCACGGCGGCGATTTCCACGGCGTAGTAGAGCATCTGGGCCTGCAGATATATCCAAAAAAGCAGCCCAAGGGCAATTGCGAAGTTGCTGTAGAGCGCGTCGAGGCCTTTGAGTTCTCGGGCGAGCAGATAGCCGCCAAGTGACTGCAGTATAACCAAGCCGATAGCCGCCGCGGCAGCACCGACACCGACTTCTCTAACGGTCAGATGTTTTGGCAGACTGACATTGAGCAAGAACATAAATAACCAGAATAGAATAAACAGGTTCACTGCGATGGAAAGAACCCGGAAATCCCAGCCATGACCGGCTCCGGCCGCGAGGCCAGCGATGATTGAGGCAAAAATCAGGCCCAAGCCACCAATCAGTATGAGACCGAGGCTTTTGGCCACGGTTTTGGGGAAGCTATCGCGCTTCTTGCGCGGCACCTGCCAGATGTGATTAACACCGTGCCTGAAAGCATCGGCCACACCACGCGCACCATAAAGGGTAAAGACAATACCGATTACCAGGGCGATTCCACTACGGTGCAGCGTATGGACATGATCTGACAACTGACTGCCCAGCACGGGGAAGTAGTCCGTGACGCCCGTAATGATTGTATTCTGAATGTCAGGATGGCTGTTCGCGAGTAGCCCTGCAACCGTCGTGAGTACGAGTAGCAGCGGAAAGAGGGACAGGAATCCATAATATGTGAGCAGAGCAGCCTGGTAGCCTGCTTCATCCTCGCCGTACTTTTTGATAACGGCATACACAAAACCGGGGAAACGATGATTTTGCTGGTATGTATCGAGCTTGTTGAGCGACTTTTTGATGATGTTCATAAGTGGAGGCAAATCGGTGGTGCTCCTTGAGATCACCTTTTGGATTTTTTCGTGACTTTTTTTAACGAGTTGACGACGGCTTCGCCTTTGCCGGCCCATTCATTGACTGTCGATAGCTTTTCATCAATATGCTTGTGAATAGCCGCGATTTTTGAGCGGATAACCAGCAGGGCAATAACTCCTACTAATCCTACCAGAAGCATGAGGCTCATAAAAATTATCCCGATAATATAGAAAGCAGTTTGTAAGTCTGACATGGCGTCTCCTTTATTAGATTATTGAACTATTATAGAGGTACGGACAGCATACTAACCACAGGTTATCCACCGTGTTAGAAAGTTTACAGCTGCTTCCAAGACATAAGCATGATAATGAGCCTACCAACATAAAAGGAGAATCATCATGTCAATCGATGAAGCCGACGAGTTAACAAATCAATTCGAAGCAAAGTGGGACAACAAGCAGAAACATATCTTTATTGACCGCATGGAACGTAAACTCAACCGTAAAGAGCGCCAGGGCCGCAGCTAGTTAGGCCTCACGAGGGGTCGCTCTCATTCCTAAACCGCCTCCGTGATGGGGGCGGTTTTTTATTGCTCGACGCTAGAAGCGAATGCGGCGCATAAATTGGTCGACTGCGTCATGCGTGTGGCTTTCGTCGAAAGGCAGGCAATCCATCAGCAGATCAACGATTTCTTCTTCATCTTCAGGTGCGTAGTAGATAGTGGTGAGCGGCGCGAAGCGCTTGAGCGGCATGAAAACAATACTCGAAAACGCGCCCTCAGGCACGACGGCGAACGATCGAAATTCTTCGTAGACATGGTGTTTTTGACCAATGCTAACACCGCTGTCGTCAAGTCGGTATTGTAATTGGCGGGGTTTACGAGCACCGTAGATACCGAGGATAATCGCGCAGAAAATCACGACACCAGATGTAATAAAATCTTTGGTTAGTAGTGCTATGATGGCTGCGACTACGACGGCCGCCAGGCCAAGCAGGGCGTACCAGCTGGCATCTTTTTCGTGAGCTACGAATTCGGACGCTGTCCAGGTGATCCCGCCGCCGTCTCGTTGGGCGAGCGCACCTTCCGCGAAAGGTGATAGCTCGGGCTGTTGTTCTTCGGGCTGCGGAGTTGGAGGAGACTGTGGTGGCTCAGGAGCCGCTGGAGGTGGCGGAGGCGGTGCTGGTTCGGGCTTTTTTTGTGGTTCAGGTTTCGGCTCTGGTTTAGGCTCGGGGGCTGGAGGAGGAGTTTGGGGCGTCGCATCTGCCTTGGCGATCTGAGCCCCTTCGGCACTGCCGGGCTTGATAACGGCGCCAGGCTGGAGTGGTCTGATATTTACCTCGACCTCGGCTTGATTTTTTTCTTCTGCCATAAGCGTTATTGTACCGCATTTGACTACTTCTCGACAAAGTACCCCTGGCAATGCTATAATCACCTCTGTTACGGAAGGGTGACCGAGCGGTCGAAGGTACTGGTCTTGAAAACCAGCGTGCCAGCAATGGTACCGTGGGTTCGAATCCCACCCCTTCCGCCACGAGTTATTTCACGTTACAATACAGCTTCGCAGATATCTGCGGCCCTACGCCTGGAGAGGTACCCAAGTGGCTCAAGGGGACGGTTTGCTAAATCGTTAGGGGGGAGCAATCTCCCGCGAGGGTTCGAATCCCTCTCTCTCCGCCAAATAAAAATACCCCAATGCAGGGTTATTTTTATTTGCCAGTGAGAAAGATCGAACCCTCGCGGTCGACGGCGCTAGCCGGCGAGAAGCGAGGGTTCGGCGTAGCAAAGCCATGCGCAGGAGCTTGCTCCGAGCATGGCTTTGCGGAGAAGGGCGAAGCCCGCATCCCCCTCCACACTTTAAGAAATAATTAAGATTTACGCATTTTAAGCCCGTGCAAAAACAACAGCCTCCACCCGCCCAGCCCGCGCCTCCATCAGCACCTCCGCAGCCCCACTCAATGTCGCCCCAGTCGTCAGAACATCATCAATGAGGATTATATGAGCACCATGCACCAAGCCGCCTTTGGTGACTCTAAACGCGCCCGAAAGCTGCTGCAACCGCGCTTCGCGGTTAGCCCCCACCTGATGAGTCTGCCCGTGCCTGGCCAGGCAATCCACATAGGGCAGGCGAGTTCGCCAAGCCAGCTCGCGGGCCAGCAATCTGGCTTGATCATAGCCACGTTGCCGAACTCGTGTCGTAGCCGTGGGAACAGGCACGATCAAGAGGTCAGACTGGGTGTTTTTGTTTATGAGCGGCAGCATTTGGGCGGCCATAGCGCGGGCCGCATCCTGCGTACCGCCGAACTTTAATTTCCAAACCAGATCTTTGGCAATACCCTGATAAGCCGTTGCCACCCGAACGGCCTGCAGCAGTGTGTTTTTTTGACAATTAGCGCACGTTACGCCGTTGGGCGAGTCGCTGTGGCAGCCGTAACATGCCGGTGATACCGATGTAAATTGGCCCTGGCAAGCAGAGCACACCAAACTTCCTTCGGCTCTGCAGCCCAGGCAAGAATGGGGAACGATTCTGGCAATTAATGTATCTATTAAGCTCATGTTGTATTTAATGTGTTGTAAATCTATACAAGACAAGTTGCACACTCTGGAGTACCTAAGCTATACTGCTACTAACATAAAAATGCAAACTCTTACCTAGATCACTAGGCAAATAATCACACTAAATAAAGTGGAGGGTACACAATATGGCGCGACGCAATCGCGACGACGATCTCTTACTCGAAGAGGACGAATTAACCGCAGCCTTTTTAGGCGATGAAGCAACGCTGCCTGCCGAACCAACTCAGCCTGCTGCCGCACCGGTCGCAGACGACGAGTGGGACGAAGACGACAGCGTACCTGGCCAACTAGCCGTTGATGTCTATGAAACTCGCGAGAAGCTAGTCGTAAAGGCCCGCACAGCCGGCGTCAACAAGAATGATCTTGACGTTAGTATCTCCGACAATCAACTGACAATTCGCGGCACACTGAGCTCAGGCACCGAAGATGGGGTAGAGAACTACTTCTTACAGGAATGCTACTGGGGCGAATTTTCTCGCACCATCGCACTACCTGTACCCGTTAAGGAAGAAGAGATCGAAGCCGTCCTCAAAGACGGCGTGCTGACCATCAGCTTCGGCAAGGTCCAGCAGGACACGGTCAAGAAGATCCAAGTCTTGTAAGCAAGATTTCTTGGACAAATTAAATAACCTCTTCGGGGGTTATTTTTTTATTCTTCCGCATGGCGCTACATAAAAACTCCCTGCCTAGGCAGGGAGTTTACTGTTACACAAAGCTCAATCAAGTGACCGTTGTATTGGTCGTGTTCAGAACAAAGTGAACAATTGCCTGCGCAAGAGCCACGATGATTAGCCCAATGAGAGCGTAAATAATCGTATTTTTCGCATTGCCGACATTACCACTATCACCACCGGAAGTGATGTAGCGGAAGCCACCGTAGATGATCATTAGGATAGAGATGACACCAACGATGTATGAGAAGATAGTCACGACTTTCTTGCCAATACTGGCGATACTATTCTCGTTGAGGCTGGTGTCACCTTGACAACCGCCACTGAGACTACCGGAAGTAGTGCTGTTCGCGCCGTTGGCGATGTTACTTCCAATGGTACCGCTACCGCAGACATCTGCAAAAGCAACCGAAGGAACGGCTATTACGGGTAGTGCAAAAGTAAGTGGTAAAACCAGAGCTAATACTATATTTTTAATTTTTTGAATCATGAGAACCTTTCTTTAATCTTACTTAAACTTATACTACAGATCTCTATACAAAATCAAGCCATTACCCAAATGATTCGGCTATTTGCACTCAGCATCAGCCTTGGTGAGCTTGCTGTTGGACGGGCAAACAGTAGTCGCATTGTCCGCGGTATTGAGCGCGAAGTGGACTAATGCCTGAGCCAAGCCTGCGATAGCAAGTCCAATCAACGCATAAATCAGTGCGTTTTTGGCACTGCTTACTTTCGCTGCATCTCCTCCGGAGGTGATATAACGAAGTCCGGAAAGGAGCACGATAATGATGGCCGCAATACCGACGATATAGCTAATAATGGTAACGATTGCCTTAACGATTGCTTGGACACCGCCGCCATCTGAGTTACAGTCCTGGGTAGTATCAATTTGGGTTAGGCCACTGCAGGCATCTGCGTGCAGATTCGCCACTACCCTGGAAGGTGCTAGAGCATCCGCTGTTCTAAGCCCTACGATGCCAAAGCCAAAGAGGCTAAACAGCATCATGATAAGCGCAATCTTCAATCGTTTCATGGGTCTATCTCCTTCTATATCTTATTTAGCACAAAAACTACTATTGCTTGCGAAAAGACAACTACTACAACACCGATCAACGAATAAGCGAAAGCAGTGCGCGCGGTGGCAACTGCATTACTGTCACCATTCGCGGTAATCATACGGATACCACTGGCTAGCAGGCCTATAATCGCCGCAATACCGACGACGTACGAAAGCACATTAATAGCACCCTTGAGAATGCGGACAATCGGATTGCCTGTCTGGGGGTTTTCGACATCCTGGCAGACGCTGGGAGCGTTGTTTTGGTCAGCTATTGCTTTAGCCTGGTATTTATCACAGGTATTCGGAAAAATATTAACTGCTGCGGACTGCCCTGGAAACGCCAGAGCAGGGAGGAAAAGCAGAAGCGCTAGTGAGAGCATGGCAAAGATCCGTTTCATGTTCTATCCTCCTAATCCATGACTGCCCAATACGAACGATACAATCGCCTCGGCCATTAAAGCTACTAGTAAGCCTACGATCGCGTAGACAATTGTGCTGCGAGCTTTGGCGGTTTCCTGTGGATTGCCTTGGGCGGTAATAAAGCGCAGACCGGCGATGACAATCATCAACACGGCCAGGGCACCCAGAACGCCAAAAACGATTTGGAGCACATCATGGATGGCAGTGCTATTGGCATGAGCCTGCGGCAATTCGGTTTGAAACTGCGAAGGGTCAACCACATCCGCCAAAAATTGTGTAATTTTGCTCATTGGATCTTCCCCGCAATAAAGGTCACAATAATAGCGGCCATAACAGATACGGCCAGCCCGACAACAGCGTTGACAATAGTGCCCTTAGCCTGACCGGTTTTATCAGGTTCGCCCTGACTAGTCATGTATGTAACCGCACCATAAATAATAGCGCCCACTGCGGCGATGGCGGCAATTCGCAGCAAAATACTAATAGCGGCGGCTAGGATCAGCCAGACATCATTAATGCCGGCGATTTGTGGTGCTTGACTACAGATCAATGATGATGACGAGTCTTTAGGGTCGCTATTAACATATACGCCATTTAAATACTGGTACCACGTAGGGAAGCCGAAAAACCCGCCACTCTTTAAGTCGCAGGCATCGCCTTCGTTGGCTGCGAAGAAAGGCAAGAGATTGACTAATTGCTGAATCATTTGAGTACCACTCCAGGTATTAGGTAGTTCAGAATAGCATAAGCGAAGATGTAGATAAAGAGCGCCAGCACCACGCTACGCATGCGAGTGACTGCCATGGCAGTAGACTGCGGATCACCACGTGAGAGTGTATATTGCAGACCGCCCCAGACTAGAGAACCGATGATAATCAGACCAGCGCCGTTCGATAGGAAGCGGATGACAGCGAAAGCCAGATCGAGCATGGCAGGGCCTTTGTGAGAACAACCAAAATCAATTGCTGTGTCTATGGACTGGTTTGTTGCAGCGTCGCCACATGAATACTTGGCATCGGAGGTACCCAGACTATATGAGTCTTGATGTGGTCTGTTGGGATCGTTTGCGGCCACCGCTATAGCAGCGTCATAAGCATCACATTCATCCGACAAACGGGTGATATTTCTGTTGCAGATATTTTTGACGGCTTTATTTTGATGGCTCTGAGTATCATCGTTATGGCAGTTGTCCTTGTATAGCTTCCCGTTAGAGATATTTTTGAGAGCAGTGCAGAGCTTGTGGTATTCTGCATTGGCATTTGGCGCTGATGAGCCATTATCTTGAAGTGCAGGCGCAGCGTGAGCCACAGATGATCCAGCCAGAGCGACAAGCACGGACAAAGTCAGGACGAATGGGCTAATCCTTAGAAACTTTTTTAGTTGTATTTTCATATTTATGTATTTCGACTTGCTTACGATAGCTATTATGCAAGCCAGAAAACAAAAAAGCAACCATATCCTCAAAATCTAAAAGTTACCGGTCACTCTAGACGCTTGTGCTATAGTAAGTTATAGAATTTGTACTTAAGAATAAAAATGATCCGATGAAACGCTACACCTATTATTTTGCAGTCCTCTTCGTGCTTTTAGCCTCGATACTGTCGATCGTACCCATTGGCACAGTCCATGCTGATGCAAAAAGTAAAGCGGAATATCTAAAGGATGCCTGCGGTGATGGCAAAACCATTCAGAGCGGGTCAGGGAGCGGAAACACACAAACCCCCTCAGAAATTACAAAAGAATACAATGCCTGCAAGAAAGGCTTTAACGCCGCACTGGAAACAGGCGCTGTTAAGCCCACCAAAAAGACTACTGATCCATGTTATAAAACTATATATAAGGTTGTCAATACCGAATCAGGGGCATGTGAGCTTGGCTACGTTTTTGCCTATGCAAACCGAGATGCAATAAACATATCTCCAGCAACTACCCCCAAAGACCCTAACGCGGCAGATCCCGAGGCACTCGCTGCATGCACACCAGCAGTACCTGGTGCAGATAATCAGGCAGATCTTTTGACCGCCTGCGAAGATGGCTATACCGGCGCTGCTGCCGGAAAGACTAAGACTGAGGTTTGCGGTCCAAAATCAGGCATTTACCAAACAACTTGCGAAACCGGCTTCGATTTACGGTCAGCGTCTGCCGACCCAGGAAAGACTTCACCGACCTGTGAATCTAATGGCTTCCCTGCAAACCTAAGCTGGCTCTTATGCCCCATATTCAATGGGGTTGCCGGCATGTCAGACTGGCTTTTTAAAGAAGTTGTGTCGCCACTACTCCACACAACGCCACTTAGCACCGATCCAAGCGATCCTTCTTATCAAGCGTGGTCAAATTTCCGTATTTACGGAAATATCTTTCTCGTCATAGCCCTCCTGGTTGTTGTGTTCGGGCAAAGCATCGGTGGCGGCCTTATTGATGCCTATACGGCCAAGAAAATTCTGCCACGACTTATCATTGCGACCATACTTATAAACTTGTCTATCTACATAGTGGCTGCACTCGTGGATATTACCAATATTGTGGGCGGGAGCTTGGGGGCCATCATTACGGCGCCGCTCAAAGACGCGGGCGCCTTTCAAATCAGTCCGACAGGCATCCAAGCTGATCTTGTGTTCGCCGGAACAGCAGTTGTGGGTTTTGCTGCGTGGTTTATGGGGCACGTATTTGCAGCGAGTGAGGCGGGGTTTTTTGGCAACGCATCACTATTCATAGCCCTATTTATTATTATGCCCGTCCTCTTGGGCCTACTTGCGGCATTTATAACTCTGATACTAAGAATGGCTCTCATACTGGCTCTGGTGCTGGTAAGCCCGTTCGCGTTCGCTCTATACTGCCTACCAAACACCCAGCAATACTTTAGAAAATGGTGGGACCTACTTATTCAGACGCTACTGGTATATCCGATCGTTATCATCTTCTTTGCGGTGTCCGATGTACTAAGCGTAACGGTCATGGACACAGGGCATAATAACAATCTCGTAGTCGGCCCAATGACATTTGTCATATCTTTTGTTCTACAATTTTTACCACTATTATTCATTCCGTACTCATTCCGCTTGGCTGGCGGTGTTCTTGGCCGCGCGCACGAATTGATGTCCAACTACCACAAGCGCGGCCAGGAAGTCGTCAAGGGCAACGCCAACGATCCGAGGAGTCTGCGCAACCTGGCTCGTACCCGCATGGGAAGCGCGTTCACTGCCGGTCGTGCAAATAAGCTTGCTCAACTACGTAATGATACACTTGGCCCTGTTAAAGGCACCGGCTTGAGACGTACCGCCAACTCTGCTATACGCAGAGGAAAACTTGCGCGAATGGGCGCCGTGAACTGGGGCTACAACGATCTAGATCGAAAGCGACAGGTTCTTAATGAGCAGTTTGATAAGGACATACAAGGCAAAGTTGCTGCTGGTGCAGACTTCTTGGAACGCGCGTTCTTCGCACGGCAACATACAGGGCCTGACGCTAACATACCTATCGTTAATGAGGATGGCAGCGCTGGCACGCAAACTCTGCAATCGGGCAGATGGTACAGCTCGTACCGAGATCCTAATGGTAAATATAAAGAACACAACGCTGCAGATGTTAAAAAAGCACACGGCATGTACGACGGCAATGAGTCCCAGATCCAGACACTTATAAAATACGAGACCGGCAAAGTGCCAAATGACCAAGACTTTTACGGCGTGGATAGCTCAGGCGAAACAATTTACGACCCTGGTCAGCTGCACAAATCAGCGGCAGACGGTGGGATCGACAGAACTCGTCAGCCATTGGGCAGCTTTATGGGTAACTTGCCTCGGGTAATGTCAGATGCAGGCCTAAAACCAAACTCTGCCACAGGCGCCCAAATTGGTTCATTCTTTGCAACCCAAGCTCAGCGCAAAGAGCTTAAACATACTATGCTCAACCCCGATGGAACATGGAGTCAAAATACTTCAGCATTCGTTCAGGACTGGGCTGAAAACTTTGGCTCATATGCTGCAAGCACCAGCAAAACCTCGCCTATTAACAGACTCTCGAGTATCCACGACGAGCTACAAGCCAAGCCACGCAGCCGATGGACACCAGCAGATGCACGAAATCAGGACGATCTAGTCAAGATTGCCCGAGGCCTTGACACTAGAATGCGTGCCGGTGGCGGTATTGGCACCGTGACTGATGATGGCGTACCTATACCTGCAGGTTCAGGAGCTCCTGGTCGCGTTAACGAGGCTATCCAAAAATTTGTGGAAAAAGTTATACCGACTCCAGAGGGACGCCCTGGTGGGTCGGGTGGCCGATAGCCATAGTGTTAAAATAGATTTAGATGGCAACATATAAATTAATTCAAGATATCGAGGCCGAGGATCATATCCTGGGGCCGCTGACTCTGCGGCAGTTTATTTATGCGCTGGCGGCGGTGTTCTGCTTCTATATTTCGTTTATTTTGCTAACTAAGCATCTGGCTTTCTTGCTAATATTGTTTGTACCGCCGGGGTTATTCTGCGCGTTCTTTGCGTTTCCGTTTGGCAAGGATCAGTCGACTGAACTGTGGGCGCTGGCGAAGTTGCGATATTACATCAAGCCACGACTGCGTATCTGGAATCAGAGTGGCGTCAAGGAACTGGTGACTATCACCGCGCCGAAGAAAATTGAGCGAGTTTTGAGCGATGGCCTCAGCCAGAACGAGGTAGAGAGTCGGCTTAAAGCCCTGGCCAATACCATCGACAGTCGTGGTTGGGCTATCAAGAATGTCAATGTGAACTCATTCTCGCAGCCGGACCCAACAGCCACCATATCTTCTGACCGTCTAGTAGACATGTCGAGCTTGCCGCAGGAAGTGCCAACGTATGACATACAGGCTAGCGATGACATGCTCGACGAGACCAGCAACCCGATCGCCCAGCAATTTGACCATATGATTACTGCGTCGGAGCAAGCGCATCGGCAGCAGCTAGTTGATCAAATGAACGCACCTACAGCGCCATCACAAAGTCCAACAAATGCTGGCCCGCCGCCCGACTACTGGTTCATGCAGCAGCAGGCGCCAGCCTCGGTAGCGCCAGGGCAGGCGATGTTTTCCAACACACAGATTGTGCAGCCTGGCAGCCAGGATACTGTGCTGCCATCATCACAAGCTGACGCGGCCGACGAAGCTACGCTGGATGCCAGCCTCAAAGCGCATAGTAGCGCGCAGCATGCGCCCTATGATCATCTTAGGACGCTGCAGCCGCTAAAGAATGATCCTCAGGCACCTACGACACCGGCGGCTACACCTAGCGCCACCCCGACTGATCCTGCTATACTGAATTTGGCCAATAACAACGATTTGAATGTGGCGACCATCGCTCGTGAGGCCGATAAAGCCAAGCATGGCGATGACGACGCGCAGAATGAAGTTGTCATTCCACTTCGCTGAGAATCGCGCAGTAAACAGCGCGGTTACTGACAAACAAAAGGTGGGCGAAAATATATGAATCCTTCAGTACCAAACCAATCAGGTCCTTCTCCGCAAGGTCAGCCGCAAGCTGTGCCTAGCTATTCCGTGCCCACACCTGGGCAGGCGACACTGCCGCGCGCACCAGGTCAGTCCATCAATGGCGCTGCACCGGCTCAGACAGGTCAAGCCGTCCCCGTCAAACCCAAATCGACCGCGAATAGCACACAGAACTCCTTGCAGATTGCCGAGGTCCGCGACGGTATCGTTATCATGAATGATGGCTCATATCGTTCTGTGGTGATGGTCAAAAGTATTAATTTTGATCTGATGAGCCCGCAGGAGCAGGAAGCTGTTGAGTACAGCTATCAGGGCTTTTTGAATTCACTATATTTCCCGATTCAGATTTTTATCCGCTCCCAAAAAGTTGATTTGCAACCATATATCGAGAAGCTCGATAAAATCCGCACCGAACACGACAATATGTTACTGGCACTACTTATGGAAGATTACCTGGGGTATATAGACGCTTTGAGCGAACAGACCAATATTATGGATAAGAAGTTTTACGTAGTAATTCCGTTCTTCCCGACGATTGATGCCCAGAAAGCGCTCAGCCAGAGCAAAAACTTTCTGAGCGGTGTCGGTAGCCTGTTCAATAGCAAAGAACAGCATGTTGTCATTAACGAGCGTGACCTGGAGAATGCTAAAACCG
>JAQGHB010000008.1 GCA_028289045.1 Candidatus Saccharimonadota bacterium | reverse complement strand
ACTACATACCATTCGGTCTATTTGTGATAGGCTTTACGGTCCTATCTACTCTAATCCGGATACTACCATATAAGCTTGCTAAGCAGCGATTTCAGAAAAGAATCCGAGACCGTCGGCAGCAAGACCCATCCATTATAGGCGTTTATCGAGCACAATACGGCAACAAGAATATGCGCGGTGAATTATATCTTTCTAAATCAAGGGTCTGGATGGAGCGATACGCAAACGAAGAGTTCAGTATCGAGCTTAAAGATTTATCTCGCGTAACAGGCTCCTACACTGGCTTTGAGCTTGCCACCTATTCCGGAACAATCCACAACGTCTACTCACTGCTGTCACCTGACCTCGGCGCCTGGACCTACTCAAATTTTTCCAGAAATATACCGGGATCAGCTGAGTCGAAGAAAGATTTTGTCGATAAGCTAACCGCTCTGGGAGTTAATGCCCACACGGAAGAAACTTCTGTGCATCAGGTTAAGAAGCCTTGGAGCTGGTATTTCGCGTTAACCATGCTTACAATCGGAAGCATCTTCATAGCCATTACGGTTATTGTGAACTTATAGCAACAACAAAAGTCAATCTTTCGAATCTAATCCTCAGCCATACTTTGACGAAATGTCACCTATGTGGTATTTTTAATATTATGTCAACCAGTGGTGAATTTCCAGTTGTAGAGCCGGTATACTCAGATATTCTGTATCAGCCTGAAGTCTCCGTAGTGTGCAGGGAAGCTGCCCTGGCCCGAACTGGCCAATTCGCGCTCAATGATCTTTTACGACGACTTCCCGCCAACACAGCTCAGACTGTGACTCCAGAACAAGCGTATTATTCAAATGTGGATGCATTTGTAAAAAATTGGTTTAAAGAATCTGGCAATTTTACGCTTTTTGCATATCGTACCCGATTTACAAAGAGTGCCTTTTTGTCAGACGAAGCGGCTGTCGATGTTATTGTCGATATGGATATCATTCCTACTGAGGCCAGAGATATTGGAAAGACTATTCTCCAAAATTCTCAGGCTGGCCAGATAGACAATACTAAAGATTTACAATCGTCAAAAGGCTGGCTTTACGATATAGCAGCAGCTTCAAAAAAGCGTATACCCGGTTTTGTCTTAAGACGCTATTCGCGTGGCCTTTAATCAATGGTGAGCACTTAAGTAAGCGAATAGACGGGTGTAATGGTCCTAACACTGTCAATGATACGCAACCATGTGACTGCAACGATCAGCTATTAGCTGCCAATGTTCTTGGACAGGTTGGCGATTGGGCCCATAACACTGGCGGCTATGAGGCCGACGCCGGCACCCAAGAAGATGATCATGATTGGTTCAATGATGGCGGCCAGACCGTCAATTAACACCGTGACCTCTTCTTCGTAGAAGTCGGCGATCTTGGTGAGGACGGTGTCGATTTGGCCGGTTTCTTCACCGACGGCCAGCATTTGGGCGACGATGGGAGGGAAGTGCTTGCTGCGGCTGATAGGCTCGGACAGTTGTTTGCCGTTTTTGACCTCGACTGCGGCAGCTTTGAGCTCTTCTTCGATGACTTTATTGCCCAGTGCGGCACCGGTGACTTCCAAGGCGTCAAGCACGCTGACGCCGGAACCCATCAGCGAAGCGAAAGTGCGCGAGAAACGGGCAATGGCAACCTTCAGGATAACAGTTTTAACAACTGGGATCCGAAGGAGCAGGGCGTGAAGCTTATACTTGCCGCTATCGGTTTTAACATAGCGCCCTGCGTATACCGAAATAGCGCCCAGCACCAACATAATAAAGACCAGGTTGGGGATGGGGCCAAACGTTGATTTCGTGCAGAACTGGCTGATGTTGAGCATTACCTGCGTGTATACAGGTAGTTTGGCATTAGGGCCGCCCAGGCTGGACAAAATACTGCCCAATTTCGGTACGATAAACAGCATGATACCGAAGAACGCGAGCACGGTGACACTTAGGATAACGATTGGATACATCATGGCGCTCTTGATCTTCTTGCGAATGGTGGCATCTTGCTCTACTTGTGTGGCTAGACGTTTCAAGATGTCGTCGAGTATGCCGCCCTCTTCGCCGGCGCGGACCATGTTGACGTAGACTTCCGAGAAAACATTCGGGTACTTCGAGAAGGCGTCACCCAGCGGTGTGCCGCTCTCGATGTCCTTGGTAATGCCTGCCAGCACTTCACGCAGGTAGGGGTTGCCGGCATCGGTTTGCAGCGCGGATAGTGAGCGGGCCAGGGGAACTCCTGCGGAAATCATGGTCGAGAGTTGGCGGGTGAAGATAACCAGATCATTCAATTTAACCTTTTTCTTGGGCCCAAATAATTTAGCACCGACGCGGCCATGTTTGACGGCTTTGATGACGACTGGTCGCAGTTCTTGTTTGTGCAGGAGCGCTACCAAAGCGGCCTTATTTGCGGCCTCGGCCGTGCCAGAGAGGGTTCGACCTTCTTTGGTGGTGGCTTTGTAAGTAAATTGCATGAGATTTTAGGCCTGCGAGGTGACGCGCAACACTTCTTCAATAGTTGTTTGGCCGCGCAGAGATTTTATAAGCCCGTCGAGCTGCATGGTCAGCATATTTTCGCTAATGGCGACTTTTTCGATGGCTTCGCTGGTGCTATTACCGACGATCATTTTCTGGATTCCTTCTGAATTTTCCAGAACCTCGTAAATGCCGATGCGGCCTTTGTAGCCAGTATGGTTGCAGGTTTCGCAGCCGTCTTCGTGTGCCTTCCAGAGCCGAACTACATTGGCGGCAGTGGTGCTGAGTTCGTCGCCAGCTTTATCTTTATCACCAGTCGCCTTGCCAATGCCATCTTTGAGGGCGACTGTCTCCAGCTCATTGATTTTTTTGATACCGCCGTTCTCGCCAATTCTAAACGATTTCTCGAGCTGTTTGAGGGTGGCCACATCAGGCGCATAGGCTTCGCGGCAGACGATGCATAGTCGTCGCACCAGGCGTTGGGCCACGATCACGCGGATGGTGCTGGCGATCAGGAATGGCTCAACACCCATATCAAGCAAGCGCGGCAGGCATGTCGCGGCGTTGTTGGTGTGCAGCGTGCTGAACACCAGGTGGCCCGTCAGCGCGGCCTGCACAGCCAGGTCGGCTGTTTCGCCGTCACGAACCTCGCCCACCATGATAATGTTTGGATCCTGCCTGAGCAGTGCTCGCAAACCGTTGGTAAATGTCATGCCCGCTACCGGATTAACTTGCGTCTGATTCGCGCCGACCACATGGTATTCGATTGGATCTTCGACAGTGGAGATGTTCACGTTCGGTGTGTTCAATTTGCTGAGCACACTAAAGAGTGTCGTCGATTTGCCGGAACCGGTAGGGCCGGTAACCAGTACCATGCCGTGCGGTTGAACGATGGCGTGCTGCAGCTCGCTGAGAGCTGTGCCCCAGAACCCCAGTTCAGTGAAGTCCGCGGGCTTACTTGACTCGTTAAGTATTCGCATAACCACCTTTTCGCCGTCCAGAATTGGCAGGGTAGAGACGCGCAGAGCGTAGATCTGCCCACCGACTTCGACTTTGAAGCGGCCATCTTGCGGCGCGCGGTGCTCGTCGATTTTGAGGTTACTGAGGATTTTGATGCGGCTCACCAAGGCGCCGAGCAACTTACGAGGTAATTTATTGGCTTCTCGTAGCAGGCCATCGATACGATAGCGCACCACCACGAAGTCTTCGCGCGGCTCAATATGCACGTCGCTGGCACCGGCTTTCACGCCGTATTCGATGATAATATTGACGGTCTGCG
>JAQGHB010000035.1 GCA_028289045.1 Candidatus Saccharimonadota bacterium | reverse complement strand
AATATTTCATACGTCTTTCTGCCCAGCAGTAAATCGAAGGGCTGACCCATCTGCTTCCCCATTTCGGCACCCATCACTTCGTCGAAGTAGGGAACCGTCCAGCCTTCAAGGTCAAAGTCGCCTGAGGGATCTTCGCCTTTGCCGCCAGGAGCTTGCATAACGCCGTCAAGTGATACGAATGTTAGAACTACTAATTTCCTCATACTAAAATAATACCAGCCTCTTATTTAGTTGCAATGGCTCAACAATGGTACCCGCACAAATTATCTAGCTTGTGAAACATTAATGGCGCGTTGAGCATTGCCCCACGCATCGTTCGCCTTGTTCCACGCTATAACTGAAAGTGCTAAAGCGATTGCTGCGCCAACAATAGCGAGTGTTGCTAAAGTTCTTGCGGTTGATGAGTTAACATGCGCGTCTCGGACGTCTCTTTGCATATGCCTTGAATCATCGTAGTCGTCTACTGCCATAAGTAAGCCTCCCATTTAATTAATGTATGAACAATTACATTTTTGTACAAATAGCGCTGTGATAAATTTAACAAATATCTGGGTATAGTTATTGTGATTGACAGTAGCTGTAAAATGCGATAACATTCTACTGCATGGTAGAACGTACACTAGAATTCGATAATATCTTTAACTCGTTAGCTGACTCCACACGGCGAGATATTCTTCGTCGCGTAGCAGCAACCGAGCTGAGTATTAGCGAAATAGCCAAACCGTATAAACTAACTTTTGGGGCGATCTCAAAACATTTGCTGGTGCTTGAGCGAGCTAACTTAGTTGTTAAGCGCCGCCAGGGCAAGGAGCAAATAGTAAGCATTGCGCCAGATACAATCGAAAGCGTATCAGCAATGTTACAAGAGTACCAAAAGTTATGGGAAACAAGATTCGGGCGTCTAGATGCACTACTAGAAAAGCAAACTAAGTAAAGGAGTACTATGTCAGACACAACAATCACAGCAACACCAGGTGGATACGAAGTAGTTATCAAGCGTGAGTTTAATGCTACAAAAGACAAGGTTTTCGAAGCCTACAACGATCCAGAATTATTTGTGCAGTGGATAGGACCATCTGCCCTTACGACGAAGATTGACTCATGGGATGCAGTACCTGGAGGTAAGTGGCGCTATGTCAGCAAAGACTCTGACGGCAACGAATACGGATTCCATGGTTACTATCACGATATCGTAGAAAACGAACGTATTGTCCAGACATTTGAATTTGAAGGAATGCCAGGACGTGCGTCACTCAACGCAGTAAAGTTTGAGGAAAACAACGGTAAAACAATGGTTACAAGTGTCGCAGTTTTCGAAAATCAAGAAGATCGAGACGGTATGCTAAGCTCGGGCATGGAACGCGGTGTTAACCAGGGATACGACAGGCTGACAGCGTTGCTCGAAAAATAAGTACATTTCGCACATTTAAACTAGGAGATTTGGCTGATGAATATGAAACTTGAAGTAGTACCACTTCCGGTTACTGATGTGGAGCGTAGCTTGGCTTTTTATGTGGATAAGGTCGGCTTTCACTTAGATCATGATGTTCAGCCTGGTAACGGCATGCGAATTATCCAGCTAACGCCTCCTGGCTCAGCTTGCTCAATTGTGTTTGGGACAGGAATGGGTGACGCCAGTGCGGCAGGCTCAATAAAGAATCTGCACCTAGTGGTTGATGATATCGTGGAAGCGCGTAAATTACTCGACGGCCGTGGGGTTGAGTTGAGCGATATACAAGATATGGGCGGGGTTAAGTACGTCTACTTCGCCGATCCTGATGGTAATTCATGGGCATTGCAACAAATACCATCACGCTGATATCAACCCATTGAAGCAACCAATAGAGCCAGATCTGGCTCTATTTGCTACAATGAGCTCTCATGCGGCTACTGCCCAGGCGAAGTAGATGACGATAGGTGTTACGTTAAGCAAGGCGTGCTGAAAAATCACCTTTAATTAATAGTTTGTTATGATGAAGTAATGACAGATAACGAAGTGACCCCACTGCTCGAAGCCGAT
Source organism: Candidatus Saccharimonadota bacterium (assembly GCA_028289045.1). Taxonomy (GTDB): domain Bacteria; phylum Patescibacteriota; class Saccharimonadia; order Saccharimonadales; family UBA4665; genus JAQGHB01. The sequence goes on along the minus strand of JAQGHB010000035.1, from coordinate 12,876 downwards.
CACTCCAGAGTAGCCCCTACCGCTTGGGGGGTAGCCTACTTGCGAACATTCTCTGACGTACCGTTATCGCAAGAGGTCTTTGAGGCGCTCGACAAGCACGTTCAAGCTGCCGGCGAACCAGGCATTGCCACCAAAGCAAATCGAGATCACTTAGCACCGCAACTCGAGGCTAGATATAAACTTGTAGATAATTTAATTCTTGAAGCAAATGTCCATCAAGTTCTTGAGTTAGCATCCGGTGTTGCTACACACGGAATAAATCTTGCACGCTCTCACCCCGAACTCACATACGTCGAGCTAGACTTACCTGGCGTGGTTAAAGAAAAGCGCGCCATTATTGAAGAAGTGGGTATACAAATTCCAGCCAACCTGACAATCCAAGAAGGTGATGCCCTGAAAGCGGATGACATCACGCAAGCAATGACAGTATTATCGAAAGATGAACCCGTGGCGATAGTCAACGAGGGCCTAATGCGCTACTTAACATTCGATGAAAAAACAGTCCTAGCACGCGCTGTTCACCAGCTCCTTAGTGAATACGGTGGTGTGTGGATTACGCCAGATATATCTTTGCGCCAAGCACTCTCCCGAGAAGACGAAGCAGCGAGCGGACATACTCAAAGCCTAAAACAAACCACGGGTATAGACATCGATAAAAACGTCTTCGAAGACGAGCAGCATGCTAAAGACTTTTTTGAAAACCTCGGCTTTAACGTCGAAAGGCATAGTTTCCTGGAAGTTACTGACCAGCTTGTCTCGCCAAGCAAGTTGAATATGTCGGCCGAAGAGGTGCAGCGGCTCAACGAACCATGCGTTGCTTTTGTGATGACCATCAAGTAGCCATGGAAGTTAAAATAACTTACTTTGTTCACGGAACCACAACCGACAACGAGAACAATTTGGCAACAGGATGGTTGCCAGGCGAACTTTCTGAAACTGGTAGAGAACAGGCAAAAATGCTCGGCCAACAAGTTGCAGATAAGCACTTTGATGTAGTTTTCTGCTCTGATCTGCAACGAGCAATTGACTCAGCTGAACTTGGCTTCGGTGGTAAGTACAAAATCATCCGGAATGAGCGTCTCCGTGAATGCAACTATGGTGACATGGGTGGTAAGTCAGCCTCCAATTTCAAAGATAGAATGGAAGACTTTGTCGATGCTCCTTTCCCTCATGGTGAAAGTTATAAAGACGTCGAAGCCAGACTCGTAAGTTTTCTCGATTTTCTGCGAACAAATTACAAGGGAAAGCATGTCGCCATAGTCGCACACCAAGCACCGCAGCTTGCCTTGGATGTATTGCTGAAAAGCAAAAGCTGGCAGCAAGCCATAGATGAAGATTGGCGCAAAACTAAAGCTTGGCAGCCAGGCTGGGAGTATATGCTTAGCTAGCAACTCAGGTAGATAAAGGTGGAGATAGCAGCGCCTGAAGCTGCTGCGTGCCCAAGACTTGGATCTTGAGCTTATTGAGCTTGGTGGTAAGAAATAGCTGGAGAATTTTGTAGGTGTCGAGGTCGAAGTTCTTTGTAGTAGGCTGCAGCACCGGTTCGCAATAATCTTCCTGGGTGATCTCGCCGATAATGCACCACTGGTCGACGATGATGGCGTGATTTGGCGTTTCATTTACCAGTACGGCTCCACTATAGGGCCAGGCGTGGATGCGCTGATGTTCGAAAGCAATTTGCAGGCGCTGGTTGTAGATCTCTGCTGTTTCCTGCCCAATGCAGGCGCCACGACACTTCTTTAGTTGGTACAGAAAACAAGCGCCCGATGATTTTTCGAGGCCCATAAGTTTGGGGCATAGATCGTAGGTTTTTGTGATATCTTCCAGGGCTTGCTTGGCACTACTACGTCGGGCGTATACGGCTAGTATGTCACCGAGCTCATCGGTCTCGATCTGGTTTGCCTCCTGTAGATACACCGTTTCGTAGCCTTGCTCGGAGGTGGCTTGTTTGGCGAGCAGTAGTTGCTGCGTCCGGCGTAAGCGTCGGTTGTAGACTGGCTGCATTTCTTTGATCAGGCGGGATTCAAGCAGCAGGGCCGATAACTCGCCAGGCGTTTCCTGGGTCCGTACATGCTTGATGGCCTGAGCGATTTTGAACTCCTTACTCTCGGCATGATCCCGCCCAAAGTGGCTCATCACGCGCTTTTTGATATTAATGCTTTTGCCAATGTAGAGCGGTTGGCCGTAATCATCCTCAAAGATGTAGACACCTGGAGTTTCCGGTAATTTTTTGATCACCTCGGGTTTGATGTTTTTGGGTATGGCAGGGCTGCGAATTTGCTTGGTAATGGCGGCCTCGATTTGCTCGGGAGGAAAATGTTTGCAGATGTATTGAATGAATTGCCAAAGCACGGCTGCATCATCGTAGGCTCTGTGTCGGGCAGCAAAGGTAAAATTATGGCGGCGAATTAGGTCAGCTAATTTGTGACCTTTTTCTTTAGGGTATAGTGCGCGCGATAGCTTCACCGTACACAGTTGCTTGGGTGTGAATTTTTTGTCGCAGCGAGAAAATTCCTGCTTCAGAAATGAGTAATCAAAGCGTACATTATGGGCCACAAAAATGGCACCCTCGAGCATTTCGTGCAGCTCATCGGCAATCTGATCAAACGTGGGTGCGCCGCGCAGGTCGCCACTGTTAATACCGGTCAATTGACTGATATATTGCGGCAGCTCAGTGCTAGGGTCAACCAGCGACCTAAAACTCTTTGTTATGACACCGCCCTCGACGCGAATAGCTGCCACTTCTATGACACGCCCACGAATGTGGCTCAACCCATTAGTCTCAATGTCCACGAAAACTAGCGGCGCTTGAAATGTCCCAACCCTTAAGATGCTCATCCTTATTATTATACCTGCTTTTTGCAAGCTGGTCGTCATACTGGTCTTGTGAGTGACAGGTTGTTTCCCGAAGAGAGGTGGCTACTGTAGAATGAGGACAGAATTACGACGCTTATGCTTGGAATATTTAAAACGCATCTACGATCACTGGCTCTGAGGAAGCGGTTTGTTCTGTGTGCGGCTGGTTTGTTCTGCGCGGCAAATATTGCCGTGGCCGTGGCAGCAACTTCATCCAGCGGCGTTACGCTCAGCGTACTAGTGAGCCACTTTGGCCAGTCCGGACAGACGCAGGCCAACGGCGATCTCGACGGTGATGGCAAGGTGACTGTGTTTGATCTGTCTCTACTGCTAACCGAACTTGGCAGCGGCGGCACTGGTATCATGTGCACGGCAACACCAGCCTCCGGCAGCAACCTGCAAATCGTGGTCGACAATGCCAGCGCGGGCGACACAATTTGCTTGCCAGCTAACAGCGTCTTTAATGGCGGGCTAACGCTAGAACAATCAAGCGGCGTGTCGAACAGCCCCATCACCATCACCAGCTTGGATCACACCCGTCCAGCGACGATTAACGGTCGAATTGTGACGAAGCCAGGCGGTAATTATTTCACTTTTAGCTGGCTGCACCTTGTAGGCGTTAATAATGGTAATTTACCGAGCATCACCATCGGTTCCGACCACACAAGTCTGCTCAATAACGATATCACCAATAACCACACCACCATCTGTATCAACGACATTGACGATCCTACTTACGGCACGGCGCACTACACTACCATAGACCGTAACCGTATCCATAACTGTGGTATTTTACCGGCTGCCAATGGAGATCATGGTATTTATGAGATTGGTTATAACGCTCTCATTACCAATAATTACATCTATGCGAACGCCGATCGGGGCATACAGCTCCGCGGCGCAAAATCGGCCGTGGTGAAGCATAATATCGTCGATGGCAATGGCGAAGGCGTCATTTTTGGCGATCTAGGCGCCTCCAACAACCTTGTCGACCACAATATATTCTCTAATTCCAATCAGCGCTTCAACGCTGAGTCTTACTGGGGAAGCCAGGCTGTCGGCACTGGCAATGTGTTTAGCAACAACTGTTCATGGACCACCGCCAGCGGCTTTTACGGCAGCAACCAAGGTGTTGATCCAAGTATTTCTGGCGTCAGTGTCAGCGGTACCCTGTTTGCGAATCCTCTGTACGTCAATGCTGCCGCGCACGACTATACATTGCAAGCTGGCAGCCCGTGCGCTGCTATGGCACCTCAATAGATTCCAAAAAGAAGAGCCTCTTTGGGAGGCTCTTCCTGCAAAGTCCTAGCTAGTTTATACCGTAGGGTTGCCGTGGTGGCGATGCGAAAAGGCGTTCATGATGGCTACAAGGACGACCGAGCCGATCAGTGACCAGATCAGGCCGCTCCAGCTGAAGGCCAGATAGGAGTGATCGGAACCCGTAAAGAGTTCAGAAATGAAACTACCGATAAATGAGCCGACAATACCAATGAGAACGCTTCCGAACACCCCCTCGTTGCGGCCCAGCATGCGGGCTGCAATCCAGCCAACTAGGCCTCCCAAAATAATGGTTACGATAATGCTCATATCCTGCCTCCTATCTGTAATATTAGTTTGTACTAGCCTAAGAATACGGTGATTATGACCATCCCACTATGAATTATTTAACTCACCTTAAATTAATCTTAATTGCTGGCGGCATAAGCAGTTTGGATTGCTAAGCTACGGGAGTGTGGAGGTTTTGGCGACATCGGTTCAGGCGTACAACCCTGCTTCTGGCAGGCTATATAGGATTTTTGGGCGGAGTAGGGCTGGCGCATAGCGGGCAACTGACTGGAGTGCTCTGGCCGCTGCTATTCGCGGTTCCGTTCGTGATAAGCCTGCGCAGCAAAACTCTATTGGCGCTGCTGCTGGTGATTGTTTTTGGTGGTTGTCTTGGTCTGTATCGCGGCTCATTGTTTATGCGCAAGCAGGCTGTCTACGACGCATTATATATGCAGAAAGTAAGTTTCACCGTGCGGGCGCTTAATGATGGCGTTTACAGTAAAACACACCAGCTAAGCTTTGATGGTGGCGATATCACACTCGATTCTGGTGAAAAGCTAACTGGCAAGGTGCAATTGGGCGGTTTTGGCATGAACGCGGTGTTTCAGGGCGATGAAGTGGCAGTGAGCGGTAAACTGTATCCTGGCTACGGAGCGTATCAGGGCAGGGTGAGTTTCGGGGTGCTACAGCTGGTTGATCACCACCCGACCCTGGCCAGCATGATTCGCCGAAAGTTTACGGCTGGCGTGCAAACGACACTTCCAGAGCCGCTGGCACCGTTTGCCATGGGCCTATTGGTCGGACAGCGCGCAACACTGCCGACAGGCACCAAACAGGATCTGTTGATGGTCGGTTTGACGCATATTGTTGCCGTATCTGGCTATAATCTGACAATTATTTTGCATGCCACCAAGAAATTACTTGGAAAGCGGTCAAAACGTGTCTCCACATTCCTGGCAATTGCCCTCATTGGAGTGTTTTTACTTCTAACAGGAGCCAGCGCGTCGATCGTCCGTGCCGCGATAGTTAGCATGTTAAGTATTGCGGCCAGTTACTATGGGCGCGCCTTTCGGCCACTTAATCTCATCACCTTTGCAGCCTGCATTACCGTGTGGGCCAATCCATACTACATGTGGAGCGATATCAGTTGGTATTTAAGCTTTCTGGCGTTCTTTGGCGTGATGATTCTGGCGCCGCTGATTGGAGCACGGCTGGGCCCGCGGCTCAAAGAGTCGGTGATAATTATGGTGGCAGTGGAGAGCATCTGTGCCGAGACGATGACGCTGCCCTATGTGCTCCATACGTTCGGGCAGATGTCGTTTGTGGGCTTGCCGTCTAATGTGCTGGTGGTGGCGCTCATCCCACTGGCGATGCTGCTGGGGCTGGTAGCGGGGTTGGCGGGCATGTTTTTGGCTCCTATCGCCGGCTGGTTTACCTGGCCGGCCCAATTTCTGCTTACCTACATGCTTGATACGGCACATGTGCTGGCCGGCATACCAGGGATATTTGTGGAGCATATCGGGTTGTCGCTGGCTCAAATGCTGGGCATTTATAGTGGTATCGGATTGTTCATTTGGCTGCTTGGTCGCAAGACAGAAGAGCCTGAATATGCTAAAATAACAGAGAGAAATATAATCACCGTGACAGATTACAGAGCAAGGAGCAAAGCGTGAGCGGACATAGTAAATGGTCAACAATCAAGCGACAAAAAGGGGCTAAGGACGCGGCGCGAGGCGCCGTGTTTACTAAGCTAGGCAATGCCATCGCTATTGCCGCCCGAGCTGGCACCGATCCGGACACCAACTTTTCGCTGCGACTGGCTATCGACAAAGCTAAGGGCGCCAATATGCCGGCCGCCAACATCCAGCGCTCCATCGACCGCGTCAAAGACAAAGACAGTGCCCAGCTGCAGGAAGTCTTATATGAAGGCTATGGCCCAGGCGGCACCGCCATTCTCGTCGAAACTGCTACGGACAATACCAACCGCACCTATCCCGAAGTGAAACTGGCGTTCAGCAAGCATGGCGGCAACATCGCCGAAAAAGGTGCTGTGGCGTTTCAGTTTGACCATAAGGGCATGATCCGTGTCAAAGCCACCGGCGATGATCTGCTACTGCAGGCCCTAGACGCTGGTGCAGAAGATGTCCAGGAAGAGGGCGACGAATCTGTGGTATACACCGGTGCCAAAGATCTAGCCAAAGTCCGTGACGCGTTGAGCGCCGCCAGTCTTGAAATTACCGAGGCAGAATTGACCTACGTGCCAAACACGTCAATCGAAGTCACCGATGCCTCCACAGCCGGCAAAATCATGCGCCTCATGGACGCCCTCGACGACATCGATGATGTCACCAACACCCACGTCAACTTCGACATCCCCGAAGACCTGTTAAGCTAAGAACATGAAACTATATCGCTTCAGCCCAGTCGAATCCGACGATAATTTTAGGCAAGCTTTGGAGTACATTCACGAGGCTAGTCATGAGCTGTGCCTTCGTGCCCTAGGCCGCCATTTACCAGTGGCTGAAAACATAGGATTTTTTAGCCATTACCGGCCTGAGTATGATTTTTTAACCTCGATAAGAGAAAGGTTAACGAATACAGATGTCAATTTTCATAATAAGTACTACCTGCTAAATGACGAGCTAAAATTCCCTGCAAATAGTAGTACTCCAGCTGCTATCTATAAGTATCTGTACGTGAGAAGACCTGACCCATATCGCGCCCAAGTTGGCGATGTCGATTTCGTGCTTGAGCCAGATGCTTTCCAGCGAATGAAACAACAACTCACCGAAGACCCTAGCAGCAATCCGCATGCCCGTGTTTTCCCCGACCCACGCCTGGACATGATCGAACTCCACCATCCAGATATTGATGTTCTCTGCTATGTCGTGCCAACAACTATGACTGAAGAGATTGAATCACAGGAAGTAGTCACCGGCTTATGAGTCACAATGGAGAGGTGCTGTATAAAGGGCCATTTCCTGCAAAGTCCTTTATAATTTTCTTCTTTGTATGGGCAATAACTTTTTTTCTATTTGCAACCCAAATAAACATCAAAGAGTACTACGGCAACCCTAGTAGAGCTGTTATTACTGGAGAAACAGTCGAGTATAATTTTGAATATAAGCGAGGCTTTCCTACTCCATGGTATTCAGCCTACTACAATATTCCAGAAGCAAAGAGCGATCTTTATGAAAATAGCCATCAAGGAACCTGTCGTCTCTTTGATTCAAATTGTGCTAAAACCTCTACGCCAACAGCATCTAGTCGAGTGGCGGTCGACAGGTCGTATGATATCCTTGCAGTACAAGCAGTCTTAGCGCTTATTCCGGTCGGTACGCTAGGTATAATTTATTACATGGCGAGGAAATATGCGCATCATAGGCATTGATCCAGGCACCGGCATCCTTGGCTTTGGCGTAATCGACGTCGAAAAAGGCAAACCGACGCTGGTTGATGCTGGCGTAATTCGGACGCCAGTCAAAGAAAACGACGCGGTACGTTTGCTGACAATTTACGAAGAGCTCACGGAAATCATCAAAGAAACCAAGCCACAGCACATGTCGGTCGAGAAATTGTTTTTTGCGCGCAATGTCACAACGGCCATGACAGTTTCACAAGCACGTGGTGTGGTACTGCTCTGCGGCATGCAAGCCGGCATGACCATTCACGAATACACGCCGATGCAGATCAAGCAGGCGCTGACCGGTTACGGCAAGGCCGAAAAGAAGCAGATCCAGGAAATGGTGCGGGTGATACTGCAGCTCAAAGAAATTCCCAAGCCAGATGATGCCGCTGACGCGCTGGCGGCGGCTATCACTCACAGCATGACTGTGCGATAATACAAGTAATGATAGCGACACTTTCGGGAGTAGTAAGCGAAAAGCTGGCAGACATTGTCGTGTTGGACGTGCAGGGCGTGGGCTACGGACTGAACGTCACAACTGAAGATTACGGCCGACTAACCAGCGGTGAGCCCGCAAAGGTCTACGTATACGAGCATATCCGCGAGCAATTACACGATTTATTTGGTTTTTTGACTCGTGACACTAAAGGGTTATTCGAGCAATTATTAGGGGTAAATGGCATCGGGCCAAAGATGGCACTTAACATGTTAAGTATTGGCAGCGGCCAAGAGGTGCGGCAGGCAATTGCCTCCGGTGATGTCAAATTCATCCAGCAAGCTAACGGTGTCGGCAAGCGCGTCGCCGAACGCGTTGTTGTGGAGCTCAAAGACAAAGTTGGTCTGGTAGGTGTCGACCTGGCAAATACAGGCATGCTGCAATCCGACACAGCTCATCTTGGTGACGAAGCTGTCGAAGCTTTGGTCTCACTGGGCTACTCACCTGCCGATGCTGCTGTAGCTCTGCAAAAAATTGATACCGAGCTTTCAACTGAAGAGCGCATCAAGCAGGCTCTTAAAGGCTAGAGTTTGGCGTTAAGGCTATACTTTTGGTCATTTCGCTAATGCATGCTGCTATAATATACAGACATGATTGATCGAATTGTAGATGCCAAGGCAGACGATACCGACGTCGCCCAAGAGGTTGAATTAGAAGTTACGCTGCGGCCGCGGGATTTTGCGAGTTACACAGGACAGGAGCGACTCAAAGAGAACCTCAAGTTGGCGATTGAGGCCGCGCAGAAGCGTGGTGAGCCGCTCGATCATATTCTGTTGCATGGACCGCCAGGGCTCGGCAAAACTACCATGGCCAGTGTGATCGCTCATGAAATGGGTGCCCAGATTCGGATTACCAGTGGTCCGGCCATTGAGCGGGCAGGGGATTTGGCGAGCTTGCTGACCAATCTGCAGGATGGTGACATCTTATTTATCGACGAAATCCACCGCCTGAACCGGACTGTCGAAGAAGTACTGTATAGCGCCATGGAAGATTTTAAGTTGGACATTATGCTCGGGAAGGGGCCAAGCGCCAGGTCGCTCAGATTGGATTTACCGAAGTTTACAATTATTGGCGCGACCACCAGGACGGGCGCTTTGGCTGCACCACTCAGGGACCGCTTCGGCATGATTAATCGCTTGGAATTCTACAAACCAAATGAAATCCAGCAGATCATCGAGCGCGCTGCGCAGATCTTGAAAGTTAAGATAGATAAGCCAGCGGCGGCCGAGCTAGCGACCAGGGCACGATTGACACCTCGCATCGCTAACAGGCTACTAAAGCGGGTCAGGGATTACGCCGACGTGAACGGTGATGGCATTATCGACACTGTGCTGACCCACAAGGCGCTCAAACTTTTGGATATCGACGAACTGGGCCTCGACACCTCAGATCGCATGCTGCTGGCAGCCATCATCGAGAATTACAAGGGCGGGCCAGTGGGGGTGGAAACATTGGCCGCCATCACCGCCGAAGAGCGCAGCACCATCGAAGATTTCTACGAGCCATATCTCATGCAGATCGGCCTGCTGGAGCGTACCCCGCGTGGCCGCAAGGTGACACATAAAACATATGCCCACCTGGGTAAGCAGCAGCCGGCAAGCGGTACCAGCGAACAGCCAGCCCTGCTATAATAGATCCAGCATGAATCCCCAAGACCCAAACCAGCAACCTCAACAGCCAGAGCAACCCACTATGCCGAATCCCTTGGCTGTCATGCAGCCAGGCGAGCAGGAACTTTTTCAGATGAAGCGTCATCCCATAGGCATCTTTGGCGCGTACGCGGTGGCCAGCTTGATTATCGTGTTACTGGCAGTAATTGCGTTTGCAATCATCCCTGGCGCGGTATCGAGCAACACGGACGCCAGTCAATTAAAGATGGCTGGAGCGCTCATATTCCTGTTGCTGACATTCCTGATCGTTACTTTCGTATTTATCTTCAACATCGTGTACTGGGGTAACCGCTGGATTCTGACTAGTGACAGTATTACGCAGGTGCAGCAGACCAGCCTGTTCAACAAGCAGTCCAGTCAGCTATCTTTGGCAAATCTCGAGGATGTAACCGTCGAGCAGAATGGCATTCTAACGCATATCTTCAACTATGGACGTATCAAAGCCGAAACTGCCGGTGAGCGAAGTAAGTTTGTGTTTGTCTACGCACCAAATCCGAACTTTTACGCTCAGAAAATTCTGTCGGCCCGCGAAGTATTCGAGCAAGGCCACCACGGCGGCAAACAGCCCCCTTATGGCACTACTCCAGTGCAGAATAATAACCCCCAGTAGCGCTTACTGGAAAGGATTGTTGCGTGCCTGGTCGAAGAGAGTCTGCACGTTGACGCTATTATCTTGCAGCGACTGCAGCTGCTTGATCACCTGCTGATCGATATGCGGAGTATGTGAGGCTTGGATCTGGCTATTGATGGCGTCTGCTGTCGGCTGAGCACCGCTGAGGTTATGAATTCGGAAGACAATAAATCCGTACAGCGACATAACAAACACCAGGAAGATTATGACGCCGTAACGTCGTATCTGGCGCGTCACGCCATGTAGCTTACCCAGGCCTGTCTTGAGGTTGTTTTTGAGGTCTTCAATCATGGCTTTATGTACTCCTTGATACTAAGAGTAAAGCTTAGCGAGCCACGATTGGTGGCTGATGGCGTAATTGTAATGCTGCTGACCTGAGCAGTGCGGCGGTTGTGCTCCAGAGCGCTCAAGAAGCCGATGAATCGATCGTAGGCTACCGGCTTGGTCGTTTCGCTGACAATAGTGATAGGCAATTCATACACGCCAGGGATAGAGGGCACGGCAACGAGCTGGGAAAGTCCGTTGGCTTTGCTGTTAACGTTAACTTTTGGCGCGACGGCAGTCGGCGACGGACTCGAGGCGGACCCTGTGGCAGTAGCACCAAGCGTAGAAGCAGGGAAATTGATGGTAGCAAGCGTAATATTGTGGTCAGCGGCGATATTAACGATTTCCCGAACCGCTTCAGCCTGGTTTTTATCTTCGGGCACTACGGCGCGGGCAATGGTTTGCAGATCAGCGTAGGTTTTGAGGTCTTTTTTTGCTTTCGTCAGGCTAACTTGTTCCTGAGACAGGGCCTGGTTCTTGGCCTTACTGCTCGTAAGAACCGTAGCCCGCGAGGTTAGTAGTTTATTTGTGGCGAAAGTTCCACCGATCAGGGCTACAAATAACAGACAAATAACACCGATCAAAACGAAGTAGAGTCGCTTACTATTCATGGTGTCGCCTTACTATTTATGAATAGAAATGGATTGTTGGGTGAAAATAGCGCTCGGATATTGACCGTACATGGGTATCGTTCGTCCTGGGAGCTGGCGTTGCACGCGATGTTGACGATATCGGCCTTGCTGAAAATTTTATTATCCGGATCTGCCAAGTTTACCTGGACCTGAGTGGCTGTCGCGTAATCTGTGGCATTGGCGGAAATATCGATACCGCCCTGAACCTGAGCGATGGTAAGGCCTGTCAGATTAGCGTTTGACGGTATGGTAGCTCCAATCCGCTGTAATAATTGGGAGAATAGAACTTCTTGGCCGAGCACTTTCAAAACCAATTTAAAATTATTGCTCATATCCTGGACTTGTTTTTGAGTATTAGTGTATGACTCTTTCTGAAAAGCGGACTCGGTATCGCCGATTTTCTTGCTGTAGTTAATCGTTGACTGATGAATGGACAATACGCCGTAGGTGGACAGACCGCCAAGCCCGATCAGCGCGATCAAAAAGATAACGACCCAGCGACGCAAGACAACATTGCGACGGGCATACTTATAGCCGTCTTTGACATCGGGGGGTAGCAGATTAATCATCTAGAAATACCTCTTTTGGCGCGGCTAAACTGAGCCCTGCGACAGTGGCGTACATAGGTCGGTCGGCGACAATTGGTGGTTCGAGTCCCTTATAGCTCAAATACTCCCATGGGTCACAGTGACGGACCGCCAAACGCAGTGATTCGGTCAGATAATCGCTGAGTCCAGGCATATTGGCACCGCCGCCCAGGGTGATAATCTGGCCAATTGGCCGATCGGTGCCGTACCGCTCTTCGTAGTAGCGGATCATACGGCGAATTTCCTTCACAATGCGCTGCAAGGTCGGCTCCAACGCTTCTTTTATATCGCCCTGCTTCTTGCTGACACTCAGTCCGTACTTGGTTTTGATCAGTCCTGCCTCTTGCAGGCTGACGTTTAGCTTGTCTTTGATCGAGTCAGTAAAGTTAACGCCACCGCCTTGCACAGTACCTGTTACCAGCATCTGTTTGTCAAAAATACTGATGTCGGCCGACATAGAACCGAAGTCGATAATAAAGCTAGCGATATCACTCTGGCTGTCGAGCGAAAACAGACGTCCAGAGGAGCTCAGCGTCGGCTCGATCAGCACTGTTTCCAGCCCAATAATTTGGGCCAAATCCAGATATGAGTCAACGATAACACGCGGAATTGCCACGATAAACAGCTCAGTCGCTTCGGCGGATTGGCGGATGATCTCGTAGTCCAGATACAGCTCTTCGAGCGGCATGGAGATGTACTGTTCTGCCTCTAACTCGACGGCAGCCTGGA
>JAQGHB010000009.1 GCA_028289045.1 Candidatus Saccharimonadota bacterium | reverse complement strand
ACCCTCTAGCACCTTGGAGCCCATGCTCCCGTCCTGTGCCAGCACGCCGAGCAACAAGTGCTCCGTACCGACATATGCACTTCCAAAGCTACGCGCGATAGCATCGGCGTGCTTCAGAGCTTGTAATTCGTTATTCGTCAGATGGTTCAGAAATTCTTGGAAATCAGGGGAATTAGGCATCATAGTTTTTCCCTTCCTGCGAGATCTTAAATATTCGCTACTTCCATAATACCACTTGGCACTCAAAGGTCAAGAGTGCTAATTTGCCCTGTTAGTAGCCTATTTAGGCACACTTTATTTGCATTAAACGCCACTATTAGATACAACTAAACATATGGAGAGAGAAGATACGGAGCAGTCACATAGCAGAGAATTGCCCATTGCATTAGCAGTTGGTGGGCTAGCCAGCACGGCCTTCTTCACAACTTCCCTGATCGCTGATCAAATAGTTGGTAAATTTCAAGAGGTCGCATCCTACCCCTGTGCAGCTGCTAGTGCTGGCGTTTGTCTGTATGGCCTTAGACAGTTAGTGGCCAGGCGCCGATAGCTATTCGCCGTGTTCTTCGATGGATTCCAGCAAGCTATTCTCGAGCTCGCTCTTCTTCTTAAGCTTCGGTTGCTTAGGCAGTTCAGTGGTCTGAACAGTGCCTTCTTTGGCTTCCTCTTTTGGAGCTGGAACAGCCTCAGGTGTTGTGTCAGCAGCAACTTCTGCGGCGCGATCAGCTTCAATATCCAGTTCGTAACCGGTTAGCTTACTGGCCAAACGGACATTCTGACCGCTCTTACCGATGGCGATGCTGAGCTGATCTTCGGGAACGATGACACGGGCTTTTTGAGTCTTCTCGTCAATGACGACCTTAGAAACTTTGGTCGGGCTGAGAGCCTGCGTGATGTATTCCACTGGATTATCGGCCCAGACAATAATGTCGATCTTTTCTTGTTCGCCGACTTCGCTCATGACGGCATTCACACGCGTACCATGGCCACCCACAAAGGTACCAACCGGATCAACGCCAGGCACATTGCTGGCGACAGCGATTTTACTGCGAACACCGGCTTCACGCGAGATGCCTTTGATCTCAACTGCGCCGCTTTCCATTTCTGGAACTTCGCCGCGGAACAACCATTCGATGAATTCTTTGTTACCGCGAGATACAACCAGCTGAGGACCGCGGAAACCGCGTTCGACGTCTTTCAGGAAAACTTTCAGACGCTGGCCAGGATAGTAACGCTCGCCCTGGATCTGCTCACTACGAGGCATGATGCCCTGAGCTTTGCCGAGGTCGATGCGTACAATGTTGCCTTCCACGCGGGCAACGGTGGCATTAATGACGGTGCCGATTTTATCTTCGTACTCAGCCATAACGATTTCGCGCTCAGCTTCACGCAGACGCTGTAAGATGACCTGCTTAGCTGTCTGGGCGGCCACACGGCCGAAGGTCTGAGCCTTTTCGTGTAGCTCAATGGTTTCGCCAATAGCCGCGTTCTTGCGCATTACTTGCGCGTCCTTGAGACTAATTTCGAAAGCTTCGTCACCGACACGTTCAACGATTTCCTTGGTGATATATGCGTCCACGTCGCCAGTGTTGAGGTTCATGCTGACGCGGATTTCCTGCTCGCGGTCACCGTAATCACGGCGGTAGGCAGCGGCCAGAGCCTGTTCTACGACTTCTTTGACTGCATCTTCTGGCAGGTTCTTCTCTTCAGCGATCGTCCGAATGGCGACGGCCAGTTGTTTCATGTCTAAATCATCCATGTGATTTATTCCTTTCTTAATTACTAACTAAATTGTAAATTCTTGATAAAGTTTGAGGCCTCACTTTGAGATCCCATTGAGGACCTATATGAAAAAAGCCGACCACTTCGGCCGGACTTACTCAGTTAGTATACTCAGAATAACTCCTAAAGTCAAAGCTAAGTCATGCTAAACTAGATGGATATGGGAAAAAGCGTTGCACGATTATTTGAGCAGTTCCAGCCGGAAAATTATAAGTTAGCTTTGGCGCCGGACCGTGAAGCTCTGGCCTTTACAGGCACTGTGACCGTCCGTGGCAAAAAGTCCGGTCGGCCTTCGAAGCGCATTACGTTTCACCAAAAAGATCTGAAGATTACTTCGGCTACGATCATCAAGCACGACAAAAAAGGTAATCAAGAGGTTGTCGTCAGCCGGATTAATAATCAAAACAGCCTCGACGAAGTTCGGCTGCATTCTGAAGCCATGATCTATCCTGGCGAGTACACCGTAACCATGGAGTTCGAAGGCAAGATCACCAAGCCCATGAACGGCATCTACCCTTGCAACTTCAAACATGACGGCAAAGACAAAATGTTGATCGCCACGCAGTTCGAAAGCCATTTCGCCCGTGATGCATTCCCTTGCATCGACGAGCCGGAAGCCAAGGCGACCTTTGACCTGATTCTAACTACGCCAGCTGGCGAAACTGTGCTGGCTAATACTCCCGTTAAAACTCAAACGGCAAAGGGTGCGTTACAGACCACGACATTCGAAACCACCCCGCGCATGAGCGTCTACCTGCTAGCTTTTGTGTACGGCGAAATGGGCTACAAAGAAGCCAAGACCAAGGACGGCGTGACAATCCGCACCTATGCCACGCCCGACAATGTTGCCTTCGCCGACTATGGCGTAGATGCGGGTGTCCGCGGATTAGAATTTTTTGCCGAATACTTTGACATGCCCTATCCGCTAAAGAAACTGGACATGGTCGCCCTACCAGACTTCAGCGCTGGCGCAATGGAAAACTGGGGCCTTATGACCTTCCGGGAGAGCGTACTCCTCGTCGACCCAGACAGCAGCAGTATCGAAACCAAGCAAGTATGCGCCGTAGTAGTCTGCCACGAGCTCACACACCAGTGGTTCGGCAACCTTGTCACCATGAAATGGTGGGACGATCTCTGGCTCAACGAAAGTTTCGCCAATATGATGGAGTACCGCGCTGTCGACGAGCTGTTTCCCGAGTGGAACATCTGGGAGCAGTTCGTCAGCCACGAAACCGCCAGTGCGAAGCGCCGTGATAGTCTGTCCGATGTGCAATCCGTCCATACCGATGTGTCGCACCCCGACGAAATCAGCACCTTGTTTGACCCGTCAATCGTCTACGCCAAGGGCGGCTCTCTGCTCTACATGCTTCTTCATTACATCGGTGAAGAGGCTTTCCGCACAGGCCTACGGGCATACTTCAAAAAGCATGCCTATGGCAACACCCAGGCTGACGATTTATGGGAAGCACTGAGCGAAACCAGCGGTAAAGATGTCGGCAACTTCATGTACAAATGGCTGTACAAGCCAGGTTTCCCAATCCTCGATATTGGCTGGCAGCCAGGCAGCAAAACTATTAGCGTCCAGCAAGAACGTTTTCTCAGTGATCCGACTGCGACTTCCGATGACAAAGAGCCATGGCAGGTGCCACTTGCCACCACGCTGCCACTCGATAAATCAATGCTAACTACACCGAGCGCTACGTTCACACTGACCAAACCCGATGCCGACGAGCCGCTGCTTTTCAACCATGATGGCCACAGCTACAGTCTGCCATATTACAGGAATGCTGAGCACCTGCAGCAAATCGTGAGTGGCATTAAAGCTAGCCAAGTCGATACCATCGACCGCTTACTCCTCCTCGATAACTACATCATGCTGCAACGCGGCGGTATGAGTCAGACTACCGAACTGCTTGAACTTTTGCGCGCCTACGCGGACGAAGGTAGCGAAACCGTTTGGGGAGCCATAGCCCAAAGTATCGGAGAAGCCCGCAAGCTCGTTGAAGGCGACGAGCCTATCGAGAATAAGCTCGACACCATGATCGAAAAACTCGTTCTGAAAACTGCCGAACAACTTGGCTGGGATGATCAACCAGACGATGACGCCCAAACTCTCCGCCTACGTGGATTAGCATTATCAATTGCTGCCAGTGCCAAAACGCCAAGCATTATCGACGAAGGCCTCCGCCGTTTCGCTAAGTTTAAGAAACCGAGCGATCTGAGCGCCAGTACCCGCGGCGTTGTTTACTTTATTGGCGCCCGCTACGGTACCGACGCCGATTTCCAGAAGTTACTCGATTTATACAAAACTACCCCAAGTGCCGACGAAAAAGACGAAATCGCCAGCGGTCTGACCTCAGTTAAAAAACCCGAACAGTACGAGAAATTATTGGGTCTGCTCAAAACCGACCTAGTCCGTAACCAAGACCTGATGCATTGGTTCGCGTGGTTGCTGCGCAACCGCTACAGCCGCAAAGCGGCCTGGGAATGGCTTACCGCCAACTGGGACTGGATTGAGGAAGAATTCCGCAGCGAGAAGAGCTTTGGCTACTTTGCCCGTTTCTGTGGCGGGGTATTCAGTCATCCGGAAGAGCTCAAGCAGTTCCAGGAATTCTTCGAACCCAAGCGCTCCATTATTGCCATGGCCCGCGACATTGTTCTTGCCGAGCAAGAAATCATCAGCCGCATAGCCTGGCGTGAGCGCAACGAGGCCGCTGTCAAAGCCTGGCTCGCTAAACTTTAGATGACATTTTCGATAAACGCCATCACCGAAAACTCTTCGCCAGCGATCTCGACAGCCGATAGCACGTATTCGCCGTTCCACTTGTACTCTTCAACCCACACCGCGGCACCGTAGCGCATTTGCCGTAATTTGCTGGCGGTAATAGCTTCCAGGCCCCCGCCTTGTCCGTAATCTTTACGGTATTTTACTTCTACAAAGTGAATGACGTCGTCCTTTTGGGCCACAATGTCGATCTCGCAGCGTGAACGTCTAAAATTCTGCTCAATAATCTTGTAACCTCGCATCTCAAGATACACTCGGGCGGCAACTTCAGCTTTGCGTCCGGTACTAGTCGTTGACACGATCATCTCCTGTGTAGCCCGACAACTTATCATATTTAGCTGCCAGCTCAGGCGGTGGCGTTTCACCAACGTAGTCAAAGCGAGGCTTAGCAGCACCATTAATTGTTACTGACTCAAAAAACATATCATATGGCCGCACTAGGATCCGTGGACCGTCTTTGACCCCTAGCGGGACGTAAGCAACCAGTATTTCTCGAGTCTCACTATGGCGAGCCACACCCAGCGCCATGAAAAGGCCGCCTTTGTAGTGTTTATAAATCCCTGCTTTCAAATCACTCATATAGTTCTATTGTAACAAAGCCTTAATCGGTTTGTAGGAACGGCGATGGAGATCGCTCACGCCGTGCAGCTTCAAACGCTCTATATGTAGCGCCGTGCCATAGCCCACATGCTGCTCAAAGCCATAGTCTGGATAGTCTTTAGTAATAATATCCGCCATGTAGTTATCGCGCGCTACTTTGGCGACAATACTCGCCGCGCTCACCGAGGGCTCGGTGTCGTCGGCCTTAATGACAGCCCGCGTTTTAGGGTTCTCCGGAAGAAAGTTGAGATGGCCATCAATAATTACATCGTCATACTCAATAGTAATTTGCTCTAGGGCTCGCTCCATGGCTAATTTCACGGCGGCAGTAACTCCTATCTCATCAATTAATGCGGCTTCAACCCAGCCCAGTCCGATCGCTAAAGCCTGTTCCTTGATCAGAATAGTCAAGGCTTCGCGCTGTTTCTTGCTGAGTTTCTTGGAATCTTTCAGCCCTGCGATTGGCTCAGCGAGCACTACTGCGCCGGCCACCAGCGGTCCTGCCCAACAGCCTCTACCAACTTCATCAATTCCGACAGTTATCATAGTACTTATTTTATAGGAGAAACTTCGTAAGCATATAAAAATATCCCTGAAATTCAGGGATATTTAAGAACTAAAGCGAAAACTAGGCGTTTTTGTCGTGGGCGGCTTGGACCGCGTCGGCTTTGGCTTCCAAAGCAGCGTCTTCAGCAGCCTTGGCTTCTGCCTTTGCAGTTGCGTCAGCAGCAACTTGTTCGTGCAACTTGGCTTCTTCTGCCTCGGCGGCAGCATCGTGGACGGAGTTAACGGCGTCACGATCGAATTCTACGCCGCTCATGCGGGCAGACTTACCGGTTCGGTCGCGCATGTAGCTGAGGTAGTTGCGACGAACTTTACTTCGCTTGGTAACTTCGACTTTCACAACCAAGGGGCTGTGCAGCAGGAAGCTCTTTTCGACACCGATACCGCTGGAAATACGGCGAACGGTGATACGGCTGGTATGGCTGCCCTTGAGGTCAGTACGAATAACGAGGCCCTGGAAGATTTGAACACGCTCTTTGCTGCCTTCACGGATTTTCTGGTGCACGCGAACGGTGTCACCGGATCGTACATCGACGACGGCTTTCTTCTTGTATTGCTCGTTAATTTTCTGAATCACACTTTGCATATCTGTCCGATTATACACGTTTTACTTCTGTCACGCAAGCCTTTTGCGGTATTGATTTTCCCATACCATGCGGCGGCTGCCGATTATTTAACAGCACGGCAGGCAGAACGGTCTTATAGTAGTCGTAATGAATATCGATGATATTGCCAATATCCCACCCATGGTGAACGCCGCAGACCAATCATCAGGGCAGAGTCACGTTTCCTTGTTTTATGACAGCTCCGAGCAACGGCTGCGGTTCTTGGCTAATTATATTCAGGTCGGACTGGCCTGTGGAGAGCTGTGCATACTTGTTACTTCCCGCACCCAGGCGGCTGCCGAAGCACGGCTCCTCAGCATGGGCCTCGATATCCAACAAGCCCTCAGGCGTGGTGATGTCCGAATTTTTAATGCCCGCGAAGCGTACCTGACAAACAGTTTATTCGTGGTGGAGTACATGCGGGCTAACGTGGAAAACCTGTTGAGTGATGCCAAAGCTCAGGGTTATCGCGGCATTCGAACAGTAGGCGAGCTGAGCTGGCTGGCAGGGCGTGAAACCGTCAGCGACAACGAGCCATTACTGGGACTCTGTTTGTACCCAATTGACGATGCCTCCCTCACGGACATCAAAAATACCGTGCCTGACGACAGTGGAATTATCTACGCCGAGCAAGCACAGCATGAGCCCTACTCCATGCATATCAAAAGCCGTTGGACGAGTAACCTTGAGCCCTCGGAAGTAGATCGCTCTAATTTAAAACAGTCCTTCGAGCTGTCAAATCAGGCAATTAAAAAATTATTGCTGCGCGCCGGTACGAACTAGCCCACAAC
The DNA here is from genome assembly GCA_028289045.1 of Candidatus Saccharimonadota bacterium. GTDB lineage: Bacteria > Patescibacteriota > Saccharimonadia > Saccharimonadales > UBA4665 > JAQGHB01. Next base: position 2,700 of record JAQGHB010000009.1, on the reverse strand, counting down.
TCGGTAGAGCTCGTCCAGAGTAGTCTGACCGGCAACAACCTTGAGCATGCCGTCTTGCAGCATGGTCAACATGCCAGAGGCGCTGGCGGCGGCCTCAATCATTTGAGTAGACACGCGTCCAGTGGGATTTTCTAGTAGTTGCCGCAAGGCGTCGGACATGGTGAATTGCTCGCGAATGGCGAGTTGGCCTTTGTAACCGTAAGGATTTTCTTCGGATGCAGTGGGCTTGTAGAGCTGGAGGCCCTCCAGATTCGGGTGCTCGACACCTTGTGGCAGCGTGCTCAGAACCTCGTTGATTTTTTGCCACTCAGCTTCGCTCGGTGAGTATGCCTGCTTGCTTGAGTCGTCCAGGCGCCGAATCAGGCGCTGCGCCATGACCAGTCGGATAGCTGACACAAACAATGGGTTTTGACCGATAATTTCGGCAATGCGCGTCAACGCTGCTGCCGCCGAACTGGCGTGGAAAGTCGCTAGTACCAAGTGACCGGTCAATGCGGCCTGCAGCGCGGTCTTTGCAGTGTCCATATCACGGATCTCACCGACCATCACAATGTCTGGGTCCAGGCGCAAAACTGCTCGCAGCTTATCGGCGAAGCTGTCGTCATTGCCAGCCTCTGTGGAGTGAACCGATATCTGTGTAACCCCTGGGAATTGATACTCCACCGGATCTTCAATAGTAATAATTTTACGCTCGTCGGTATTGAGCGAATTGAGCATGGAGTACAGAGTCGTGGTCTTACCAGAGCCCGTCGGACCAACAACCATCACCAGACCGGTAGGCTTGGCAATAATCTGATCAACCACAGCGCGCTCTGCCTCGGACAAACCGAGGCGATCTAGGGTGTACATTGATTGATCCATGTTAAATAGGCGCATCACGACATCCATGCCGTTAATGGTCGGTACAGTCTCTAGCCGCACATTCACGTCCACTTCAGTGCCATCGGCCATCTTGACTTTTTGGGCAATATGCCCCTGTTGTGCTTCATTGCTGGACGTCGAAACATTGCCGGCACTGGCAATGGCTGAAATCAGCACGCGGTATTTTTCTATTTGCAGATTGGCGATTGGGTGCAGCACGCCGTCGATACGCAGACGAATCCTGACGTCATTCACCTGGGTTTCAATATGAATATCCGAGGAGTTCAGCCGGTGCGCCTGAGCCACCAGGTATGCCAACATATCATCGGCACGGACCTGCTCCAGCATTGCTGATATCTGGCCGACTTGCTCAGTACTGCCCGCCTGGTTCAGTGCAATATCGTGATAGACAACCTGCTTTGGCGGGTCGTACAAATGCATGTACTCGCGGTAGCCAACATCCGAAATAATAGCAAAATTCACTCTCTGATCCAGGAAACGCTGGCGCAGAGCCTGAATTGCCTGCTGTGACGTAGTTGTCGTCACTCCAAATAACAGACTGTTTTGATCGTTCCTGATTGGAATGACCTTGAGATCGTACAACTCTTGGTTTGTCAGCGTCTCGCGGTACAGCGTTTTCTGCGGTATCTGCGAGGTATCGACATAATCCATGCCAAGCACGCGCGCACGGCGCTGCGTCGCACGCTCTTCATCCAGTCGGGCATCTTGACTCATATCCCTCTAGTATAAAGCATAAGCGTGCTAATCAGGTATAGTAAACGCATGCCAAATATCGTTTTGATTGCCCATAATCTCCGCAGCACGCACAACGTCGGCTCGCTGCTCCGCACTGCCGAAGGCCTAGGTGTTACAAAAGTGTTTTTGACAGGCTACACACCCTACCCGCTCACACCCAATGACACCAGATTGCCCCATTTAGCTCAAAAACTCGATAAACAGATTGCCAAAACTGCTCTGGATGCCGAAAAAACCCTAGAATGGGAGCATGTTGAAGATATATCCGACGTCTTCAACAATCTTAAAAAAGATGGCTACCAAATCGCGGCTCTCGAGCAGACCCCAGCTTCAATTCCCTTGCCTGATTTTAAATCTCCAGACAAGATCGCTATAATTCTCGGTCGTGAAGTTGAAGGTCTGGAGCCGGAAATCCTGGCTCTCTGTGACACCGCCCTCGAAATCCCCATGTTCGGCCAAAAAGAATCCTTCAACGTTGTCCAAGCCGCAGCCATAGCTCTCTACCACCTCCGTTTTGCAAAAAGTGCTTGAGCACGGTAAATATGCTATAGTTAGCGTAAGCACTAACTAAAACAAATACTTAGTAGACATATGGCACTGGCAACTCGAAAAAAACCCACTGGCACCGCCCATAGAAAACGCACCGGCACGCATCATAAGCAGAGCAAGCCGTACCTAAAGGCTTACTGGCCCTACATACCGATGCTGGCTATCATTGGCGTAGGCTTTATCGTCAATACCGTTTGGTCGCATTCCGCCGTGCTCGGCGCCCAGAGCGACTTCAGCGCCACTAGTTTGCTCGATAGCACAAATCAACAGCGCATTTCTCATAAAGAGGCCAACCTACAGATTGATCCGCAACTATCTGCTGCCGCTCAAGCCAAGGCCAACGACATGGTCGGTCGCAACTATTGGGCTCACACCAGCCCTGATGGCCAGACACCATGGTCATTCATTACCGCGGCTGGCTATAATTACCAGAGCGCTGGTGAAAATCTAGCCTATGGTTTCGACAATGCTTCAGGCGTCGTATCCGGCTGGATGAACAGCACCGAACACAGGGACAATATCTTGGATGCCAGC
>JAQGHB010000020.1 GCA_028289045.1 Candidatus Saccharimonadota bacterium | reverse complement strand
TTTTGCGCTTATCGCCTTTTTTTGCCATGAATTCACTACCTTATTACATTATAAATAAATCTTACTTCTATATTAACAGATACGGATCAGATTGTAAACGGTAATAATGGAGCCACCTGTCGGACTCGAACCGACGACCTTCACTTTACAAAAGTGTTGCTCTACCAACTGAGCTAAGGTGGCTTACTTTTGGACCTTGATATATTTTAACGTACGCCAGCTCCTGCCCTTACCTTTATTCAGGTTTCTAAAGCTTGCTGTTAGCGCGTGGCAATTAGGGCAAATAACTCTTAGGTTACTCTCAACATTGTTCTCCGCGTCGCCATCAATGTGGTCAATTTCTAGAGGAACTCTGCCCGTGTAGAGGTTGACCTGATTCCAGCCGCACAGCGAGCAAGCCTCCCCATATTTGACCCTCAAATAACGCGTTAGGTGACCAGATATATTCTTTGCGCTTACGCCTCGGCTACCGTCTACCAGACCTGCTTTCCAGCGTACAATATACTGCTCATACTGATAGTCCATCTGACACTTGTTTGAACAGTAGCGATAGCCCTTGCGAAGATTAGTTTTTTCACACTGTAGACAATCCGACATGCCTTAAGTATGCACATAAAACATTAAATAATTATTAAAGTACGCTAACAAGAGTAAAGTGTAGCAAAAACAGAGATAATTTGCTACTATTGTTTAGTTCATCGACAGATTACGCGCCATCTTAGCTCAGGGGTAGAGCACGTCCATGGTAAGGACGGGGTCCGGGGTTCAAATCCCCGAGATGGCTCCAGATACGCAGGGTTAGTGAAGCGGTCAAACACGTCAGACTGTAAATCTGATGGCTTATGCCTTCGCAGGTTCGAATCCTGCACCCTGCACCACTGATTATCATTATAGATTCAGGTAGCTCCCATTGCCCTTTCGAGGTTTAGGGTGATCAAGGCCAGGTCAGCCAGGTCACCATCGTACAGCACGTAATGTGGATGCCATTCAGGATCAAACTTGTTTTTAAATTGCTCTAGGCCCTTGGCCGAAAAACGCCCCGCGCTTAATGTTCGCGTGATTGTTGCTAGTGGCTCTTTGGCGCCCGCAAATGGTACAAAACCTAAATCAAAGTTTTTGTAACCCTGTTGGTTAATCGATTCTATAAACTTATATAGCAGAAATGGAATTGGTTCCGTGGTGCCAGGTAGGTAGCGCAGCAGGTCAATTGTCTGGCTATCTGTCTTCTTGAATGTAGGCAGCTGGTTGGTAAAAGCCACGACTTTACCGCCGCTGCCAGTCAAGTAATGGATGGTGCATTGATTTAGATATTTTTCATCGAAATAACCCAGCGCAAAGCCGCGTTCTTTGTGGCCACCTTCTTTTAACCAGGCGTCAGAAACAGCCTTCAGAGCCTGCAAAAACAGGGGATCATGCGGCGCATGGCTGATTGCGTAGCTATAATCCTGTTTTTTAGCTTTATTAAGTTTCCACCGCCACCATTTATCTTTGGATGTCTCCAACAAAAAGGACTCCGTAGCCACCAGGGCGCTCGAACCGATCAGTAATTTATTTAAGCTGGGGTAGTACTTTAGACTACCTTCTGTAACCATCAAAAAGCAGGCCCTCAAGCGCCTGTCACGGCACCAGCTAATGAATTGGTCTGCCAGAGCCTGTCGGTTGTTGGGGGCAGTGATAGGATCCGCTAATGCAAATGCTACTGGCCCTTGTATTTTGTAAGCAACAAAACCTTCGCCCGCTTCATCCCATAGGTAGTACTTATCCTGGGGCCACAATTTAAAATAATCCTCTGTGGAATTTGAGTACGTCTCCAGAGCCTGTCTGACTTTTAAAAAGTCCTTTTCCTGCTGAGGATGACTTTTGTAGGGTCTAAAGAGTATCCACAGTAGGGCGATAGCGGCGGAAACAATAAAGGCGGTGGCGGTATCCCCGAGCAGGTCACTAAATTTCTGTAGATTATGGGCTGCTTGTGTGTGAAAGGAAGATTGCGAGATATGCATAAAAGTACGTCTGGCGATAACCGATGCTCTACCGTCACTGTCCAGGGCTAGCAAAGCGGATAGTGCAGCTACCAAAAGAGCGGCAACCATGTAGGCCAGATCTTTTAGACGGATGCGCCAGGTCATCGGTATGGCGCCGCGACGGAATTGGTCGGCTGATACAAATAGCAGGCAAAAGGTCACAAAGTAAACCAGCAACAGGTCAATATCTGGAGCTATCAACGCATATTTGCCTGCTTCGATGGCAGCCAGGACCAGGAATATCTGTCTAGCTCGCATTTCTCCCCGTTGCAAGTGGCGGCTAAGGTATAGCATGACAACGCCTATGACAACGCCATGTTGTGCCAGCCAGGCATTATTACCCACGAAATATAGGTTCTGGATACTGCCTACGACATGTATGTGCGCCAAACTGACGATGATTGCTAGTATGCCGTTTGCGAACGCCCAGGCAGCGGCTACATACCTGACGAGTACAAATGCTTGGCTGTCATCATTTTGGTATCTGCTTTTACCCAGGAATATATCGCGGCAGTACCAGGCCAGCCACACGACCACAGTGCATTGGTACACATATTGGGGAAGGGTGCTGAAGTGGTGGCTTGAAAATTGGGTGGCATATGAAATGCCAAAAAGAACCTGCAAGCCAGCTGCACCATAAGAAACTAACTTATGGCGCTTGTAGGCATCATGGGCAGCCAGGAAAAACACCGCCAGAGCAGTGGCGACAGACTCGACGGCATGAATAGTAAGCCCAACTGTTTGCTCTTGGCAAACCTGGTGATATGGGTGGCATGTGGTAGCAAAAACCGCATCTACGATCATGCCTGCTGCGACTACTATTAGCAAGACAGCGTCTATGCCTTTGGAATACAGCTTATAGTACAACCTGGCTGCCCAGACTATAGCCAGCCCTGCCACCAAATCACAGACACGGAAAAGCCAGGCATAGGGCTGGCCATGGGCTTCATAATGGCTGATCAAAGAAAACTTGTAGGACAACAAATGATTGAGGTTGGGGCCTAGCAGCCAACTCATACCAAAAACTAAAAATATGAGCTGCCAGGCTATAATTTTTTTGCGCTCTAACAAATGTTGCATCAATATATTCTATAGGTTAGTTCTTTTACAAAGGAATTAAGCTTAATCCCAGGTTAACTGATACAAGGGTCCGGATACGCGTCCGTAGTTCAGCTGGTCAGAACCAGGGTCCCTTTTGTTACGATGTATTTATGAGTAAAACAATCGGTACAGTAAGCTCCATTATACAGGACAAACAAGTCTTACTGGCTGGGATTGAATACCCTTGTTAGACGGCTTTGGAATGGTATTGGGGGCGGTTATAGAAGTAGGAGAATCACCCGAGCAGGCTGTTGTACGAGAGGTAGGCGAAAAGATGCTGTTGAAGTGAAGTCTATGAATATTGGTGATTTAGAATTACATATTCTAGTTGCTACAAAATGGGGAGGAAAGCCCTAAACTGTCAACCCATCACTCAAGCAACTGCACTGGTTTACGATTGATCCAGTTCCATATGAACATAGGCATTATGGGAACGATAAATGGTTACGTGAAATTCTAGAGGCCAGCTATTAGGCTGGTTCTAACTTTGTTAACTAAGCTGCACCACGGATAAGAGCGCTAAAGACGTCAGCACCAAACTGGCGTCTTTTGTTATAGTGTAGGCATGCTCGAAGTAATTCACTATCAAAACGAAGCAACCGAAAAACCACTTGAAGCAAGTATTTCCAAATACTATGACCAAGTTCGTGAACTACTTCCAGAACTGCCCAAAACTGTCAAAATCTATTTCGGCGACTACGGCATTATCCCCGAGAGTGGCATAGGTGGCTATGCCTATTCTCATGACATTATTACCCTTTCAATTGATCCAGATTTTCAAGATAAAAAGAAACAGCTTAAAGATATTCGCCCAACAATTTTTCACGAAGCATTGCATCAGTATCAAAACTACACTGGAGAGGGTGGCCCTTTTTCGGCCATTGATAATGCTATCTACGAGGGTATGGCAACTGTATTTGAACAAGAATACTGTGGGGTTTGGCAACCATATGGTGACTATCGAGAAACTTCGGAAGCCAGTCTAAAACAGTGGCTGAAAAATTTGCAGCAGTTGAGTCTCGAAGATTTTCAGGATACTTATAGCGAGTGGAAATTTTACCATCCAAAATTGAAAGAACGCTGGATTGTTTATAAAGTTGGTACTTGGATTACTGACCAAGTTTTAGAAAAACAGAAGCTAAGTCTAATTGACTTAAGCACTAAAACTGCAGCTGATGTGCTCAAACTATATGTCCAGCAAGGTTCTAACCTCACCAATAATGCTGCACCACATCTATGATCACAAAACAGACCTTCAAAAAGCGACTTAGTAAAAGATTAGCTACACTCATTGTTGTTGTCTTAGGTGGACTCCTCTTGGTCCTATTCTACGCTGCACTACGAGGCCCAAACTATAGCTGTAAACCTCTGGGAGATCCGGCGTTTCGCTGTGGTTACTGGGAATATGTAGAATATATTTTATTTTTCCCAGGACTCATCTTACTCATGTACGTTGGCTTACCAGTGCTAGTCGGCATTGTAAGCGCAAAACTGTGGCGTAGAATAAAGAAGTAGGGTTCTGACCTCGGCAATGATGCTGCACCACAGATTAGGAGCATTAAGGACGTCAGAATTTACGATGTCTTTTTTGTTATACTAGCCATATGATAAGCAAAGGTTTCATACTCGTACTACTGAGCACCCTGCTACTTATTGCGATAACCGGTACTATCTACGTGAGGAGTCACCAGAGCAATGCATTACCTACAGACCTATATAAGCAGTTCAGATGTGATCGTATGACACTAGAAGCTCTCAGTACCGATCAATACTGTAATGACTATAACTTATATAAAAAGGATCATACCGCCGGAAGGATCTAAAACGAAGTTCTGGCTTTGAAAAGAACCCTGCACCAAATAAAATAGCCCTCAATGGGGCTTTTTTATTTTTGATATACTTCAAATATGAAGAACGCAATATTCGTACACGGCAAACCAACTCGAGCACGGTACGAAAACCCCAACGAACCCAAGCCGCATGTTGCCAACTGGTTCCCATGGATAGGCAAACAGTTGTGCGACCAAGGGGTTGACGTGGCTATACCAGCCCTTCCAAAGCCATACTACCCTGTATATGCGGACTGGAAGCCATGCTTCGAAAAGCAGCCTGTAAATTCAGATACGGCACTTAATAGGCCACAGCGCTGGAGCCGAGTTTATACTACGTTGGCTATCAGAAAATCCTAAAACCACTGTCGAGCGTGTTGTGCTCGTTGCTCCATACAAAGATTACGATAATAAGTACGAGGGATTCTCGGACTACAAGCTTGATACAGATCTTGTAAGACGAGTCGGCAATATATCGATACTACATTCTGATGACGATGATCCACCGATCAACAGAAGAGCCCACGAACTAGCGCAAGCCATCGACGATATACACTTTGTCCAGCTCTCGGGGTACGGCCACTTTAGAATTGGACACAATATGCAAAGCGAAGAATTGCCACCTCTTTTGTCGGAGCTAGAAAGAGACTAGAATAGTTCTGACTTTGCAAAGAACAGTGCACCATTTGCGTATTGAGGCTTTTCAGTCAATAATAAACCTATGTCTGCAACCAATCCTGAATCATTAGACAAGATAATTGAAGATGCTGTCTCTCAAGCTTTCGAAAAACTAGAATCAGAACAGTCTAGCGTAGCTAGCTACTGTCTCACCAAAGCTATCGGTGCAACAGCTTTCTATGGCCGTCCTTCCATGTACAGAACAGATTATCGCGACGATGGCAGTACGAAAACTGAGGATTTTGATCCACCTTTGCGACGGTTACAAGATGTCGGTATTGATTCAATCAGTGCACTACTAGAAGCCGGTTTACGAGTAAAGATTCAACGGTAGAGTACTGACCTCGATAAGAATGCTGCACCAAATTTATATTATGAAACACCACAAGAAATTATTATCCATACTCACGGTTTTGGTTTTGCTTATTATCATAGCCTGCGCGTACGGGTTGTCTAAACAAAACGACAATGAGGCTGGCAATAACCTAAGCTGTACAGTTACTGCAGGTGAAGGACAAACTCATGAAGTTGATCCTTCGATTTGTGAGTAAGCTAACAATAAAGTTCTAGCTTCAGCAATGATGCTGTACCACTTTGTCATCTGTTGAGAACAAATCTATGCTATACTGTAATCAAGCAAGTGGTTATATGACCTCTCCGTCTCATCTCGGGTAGCAGTACTAGCGCTCGTGATATCAACTCAAAAGAAGGAACTAATATTATGGCTAAGAAATTATATGTTGGCGGACTCGCCTACAGCGTAAGCGAAGACGAACTAAAGGCATTGTTTGCTGAACTCGGTGAAGTCACCAGCGTGGCAGTTATCAAAGACCGCGACAGCGGCCAGTCCAAGGGCTTCGGCTTTGTAGAGATGGCTGAAGACGCAGCAGCTGACGAAGCTATCAAGACTTTGAACGGCAAAGATGTCAGCGGTCGTTCGATCGTTGTCAACGAAGCTCGTCCTCAAGAAGACCGCAGCTCCGGCGGCGGCAACCGCGACTATCGCCGCTAATACGCGGGTTTAGTTCGCTCCACCCCATAAAACACCTGTGGCCATCCGGCCGCGATTGTGAGATCTATGACAAAAATCCAAAAGCATATTGAGATAGTGCGCTCCCAGGTGCCCGGACTGAGTTCGCTCAGCCGGTCATCTGCGGACGCTATTTTTGATGTGCTAACAGATCATTATGAAACCGTCGGCATCACTACTATAAATAATACTGCAGACTTACGACTCCTGGTCTCCAGGCAGCCTGACCTGGTTTTTATGGGCATGAAATATTTGCCGAGCAGTGTACCTAATCATCTCCGTACATCACAGAAAATCTGGATTTCTTCGTACCTGGAGCAACACGGCATCGCGCATACCGGCTCTGGCCAGAGAGCCATTGAGTTCGAGTTGAGTAAACAGCTCGCGAAGCAACGCGTTCTAGACGCCGGCATTAAAACAGCTCGTTTTATGGTTTTGCGTCATGGACAGCCTATCCCGATGACAGTCTTGCCACTAAAGTTTCCACTATTCGTAAAACCGGCTAGCCTTGGCGGCGGTAAGGGTATAGATGATAGCTCTGTGGTGTACAACATTAAAGACTTGCACGAAAAAATCACCTCATTGTCGGCTAGGTATTCAGCTGATGTGCTCATAGAAGAATACTTGCCTGGACGAGAATTCAGTGTGGCCGTGCTGAGAGACGAGCACACGGACAATTACCATGTCATGCCGATTGAGCTCGTCGCGGCTCATAACGAACGCGGCAATCGCATTCTTAGTCAAAAAATGAAAGCCTCAAATCAAGAGGCGGTCTTATCGGTGACCGACACAAGTATGCGAAAAGCCGTGGTCAGCACCGCCAAACAGGTTTTTACAGCTCTCGGTGCGCGTGATTATGGCCGTATTGACATCCGTCTTGACGCTTCCGGCACACCGCACTTCCTGGAAGCCAACCTTATTCCAAGCCTTATTAGTGGTTACGGTTCGTTCCCTAAAGCCTGCAAGCTTAATATCAATCTGGACTATGAAGAAATGATACTGCGCATCGTGCGTCTCGGATTGGCCCGCACGGACGAAATTGTTGAGCCAGTCACCATCTCTGCGTTTGGTGAAACGCTTCCGTTCGCGAGTGCTGCTTAAAGTCTAGACGACAACGCGGCGAGGTCGCAGAATGCGCTTTGCTCGTCCTGCTGGCACGACCATTTTCTTGAGGCGGTCGGCGATTAGGTCGGCCTCGGCTTGCATGCCGTGGTTCATGTAGGCTTTGTAGAGCAGCGTGTAGGTTTCTTTGTTGGGCTCCAGCTCGGAGGCTTTTTCGAGCTCTTGGAACATCAGCTTGTCGTTGCCGAGCTTTTCCTGCACCTTGGCGTAGGCAACATGGCGGGCAGCCAGGTCATCTTCGAGCTTTAATGCCTGCTCGAAGGCGATGGCGGCCTTTTCGTAGTTTTCTGTTTCGTAATAAATCAGGCCGAGGTTGTGCAGGCTCGATGGTGTGGCCTCGATGCTGGAAGCGATTTCGAAACAATCGATGGCATCACGATACTCTTTTTGCTTGGCGTAGAGAATACCGAGACGGTTATAGGCGGCGGCGTTCTTTTCGTCGATTTTCAAGATGGTCAGCAGAGCTTTCTCGGCACGCAAGAAGCGGTTTTCGCGCATACCCTGGTGAGCAATATCCCAAAGCTTGCCCAGCCGATCACCGACGCGACGGGAGACGTTAGCAAACTCATCGTCGTGGACATGAGCGTTATGATATGCGAGTGCGCCGAAAGCGGCGACTATAAGCAATTCGTACATATATGTACCTCTATTATACCATGTGGAGCAGCGAGCTAGAACTGAAGCATCAGATTGGTCAGGGCCAGCTTGGGCTGCGCGCTGGTTGATAGTTCCTCGGATGCCTGGTAGCTAGCCGTGAGAATGGCCTGCCACTTGGCAGCCGCTTTGTCTGTTGCGGTCTGCAGACTGACGTGCGCCATCTGTTGCAGTATAAAAAGCACGTCCAAAGCCAGGCCTTTTTGTTTCGCGAGTTCGTCGACCATCAACAGGCGCTCGTAGCTAGTTTGACCTAGAAGCGTCCGAGCTTTGTCGGTGGCGACACGAAGCGGATGCTCATCATCGCTCAGAAGAGCGTGCATTAAGCCTGGCAGACCGCCGCTAACACCGTAGGCCTGCTTTATATCCGCCGATTTAAAGCCCCTTTCACCAAAGTATTCGTTGAGCGCCTGTCGGTCAGGCCGCTTGATAGCAACCACCTGCACACGCGAACGTATAGTTGGCAGCAAGGCTTGCTCATTACTGGCTGTCAGAATGAGCACCGTACCAGTCGGTGGCTCTTCCAGCGTCTTGAGGAGAGCATTCTGAGCCTCAGTTGTCAGTTTATGTGCCGCTTCTATAATGACGATGCGGTGATTGGCGGCCTGGCTGGGCACTTTGAGACTTAAAAAATGCTCGAGTTCGCGAATTGCTTCAATGCCAATTGCTTTATCATCAACCGGACTGAGCGTCTTACCGTAGCCGTACTGGTCGAATCCACCCTCTGACAGGCTCAAAACCTCTTCGGCCAATCGATATGCCAAGGCCGTTTTGCCGCTACCCGTGGCGCCAACTAGCATGACAGCGTGTGGAGGCTGCGCAGTAAGATCGGCTAATTGTGCACTCGTCAACGGATGGACAACGAGATCGCTCATTCCTGGACGAGCTCCTCGAACTCCTTCGGTACAGGCACACTAAATGTTTTTCGTTCTCTATTCGGCAGCGTTAGCTCGAGTTCATGGGCATGAAGGAATAGGCGGTCGGCTTTGGGTCCGTTATAAAAGGCGTCACCGACTATGGGATGCCCGAGGTTTTCCAAATGCACGCGGAGCTGATGTGTGCGACCAGTCGTCGGCTTTAGTTCAACCATGCTGTATTTGTCGTTAGTTTTGAGCACCCAATACTCTGTTTGAGCGGCTTTGCCGTTACTGCCAACTCTGAATGTCTGGGGCTTCTTTGGATTGCGCTCGATTGGCATGTCAATAATGGCCTGTCTCTGTTTGAAAACGCCTTTTACTACCGCCACGTAGGTCTTTTTGACCTTTCGCTGCGAAAATTGCTTCTGCAACCAGGCCATAGCATCAGGATTTTTGGCGCAGATCATAACGCCGCTGGTTGCGCGGTCCAAACGGTGCACAATGCCTGCCCGCTCCCCCTCCATTGATTTGAGGCGCGTTCGGAGCCAGCTAGCCACCGTGCCCTCGGGGTTAAAATCACCTTTGCTATGTGATAACACGCCGACCGGTTTGTTTATGACTACACAGTCTTTGTCTTCATAGATGACTTCAAGCTCGATTTCCGGAATAATAACTTCTTTGGTGACATCATAATTGATCGTAATAGTGTCGCCAGGACGCACCTTAAAGCCAGCTTTATGCTCGGCCTCACCGTTCACAAGCACATCACCTCGCTCGATCAACTTAGAAGCAAAAGCACGACTTACCGTCTCCAATTGCCCTGTCACATATTGGTCCAGACGCTCAGCCTGCGAAATCTCAGTATTACTCATTATTCCCTTAAACCGATTGCTCGCTGCACTTTGAGGAGCGTAGCATTAGCTTGCTGATTCATCTGTTCTTCGGAGGTTTTGAGTTTGTTTAGGATGGCCTCGTCACTGACCTTGCTGAGAGCTGTTTGGAACTTGGTGAGATACTCTACGATGGCATCGGCGACAGCTGTTTTGAGTGGACCGTACTGCTCCTGGCCCTCGTATTCTTTTTTAACAGCTGCGAGATCCTGTTTGCCGAACAGTGCCAATAGGTCTAGCAAGTTGGTAACGCCAGGCTGCTTGTCTTTATCATAAGCGACCTTGGCCAGACTATCAGTAGTAGCCGACATAATTTTTTTACGGACGGCTTCAGGCGAATCCGTCATGAAAATCACGCCCTTGCCAGTTTCGTCTGATTTGCTCATCTTCTTAGTTGGATCGGCCAGATCTTTGATACGAAGCCCTTGGTCTTTACCAAAGAACGCGTGCTGCTCTTTGACTGCTTTAGGCACTACGAATAGATCCCCAAACCGGCTATTGAGCCGCTCGGCGATATCACGGGTAAATTCCAGGTGTTGCGACTGATCCTCGCCAACAGGCACATACGACGCCCCATAGAGCAGGATATCAGCAGCCATCAGCACTGGATAGTTAAACAGTCCGACGCTGATCCGATCTTCACTTAACTTGCCGGATTTATCTTTGAACTGCGTCATGCGGCCCATTTCTCCCATGCCGGTGAAACAATCCAAAATCCAGGTGAGCTCGCTATGCGCCGGTACATAACTCTGGCGATAAATGTGCACATCAGGATGATCCAGAGGCAAGCCAGCAGCCACAAAAACACGTAGATTCTGCAAGATTCCGGTTTGCAGCGTGCCATGATCTATAGGTGTCGTAAAGCTATGTAAATCAGGTACAAACAGATTGATCTGGTAGTCATCCGCCTTCTGAGTCGCCATATCTATAATCGGCAAGAGTCCGCCCAAGTAGTTACCTATATGGAGGTCGTTATTGGCGCGCAGGCCGGTCAAGATTACAGGTTTCGCCATTACTTGTTATTATACCTTACCTGAAGCTCCCGAGCTAAAGCCGGTGAACCCCAATTATGCCCATCGTAACGCTACTCTCGCCGTAAGGAATCTGAATGCTAGGAAGCACTGCACGAGCCCCCAATTCTTGTATGGCGCTGAGCACGTTCTCGCCAGTAGGATTCAAAGGGAGCGTCTGCTGAGCCCCTTCAATTTGCAAGGGCAACAACGCTACTACGTTCCCAGGATTTGCAATTGATGCTTGCAATGCGCTTTTGTCGTCAGCCCGAGCCATAACTTCATGCTTAACGCCTGTTTTATTGAGCATATTGGCCAGGACGCTACCGGCTGATCCTGGCGCGCCATCGATGGCCATGGCACGATAACCCTTGTACGTCATCATGTTGGCCAGTTCTATGAGCTGTCGTAGCCTGCTAGCTCTACCCAGCTCCGCGATTGAAGCTTCAGCAGGACTCAGAAGGCGATTACCCTGTGCCGATTTAATTGTTAGTACGTTATTCATAGTATCTCCTTAAATTTAAAAAACCGCCTTTGTGGCGGTTTAATTGATTGTTTCTAATGTGATTTTATGCAAACACAGCGAACAGACCGCCACGGGATGGGTCGGTAAACCAATACTGGTTGTTCTGCATGCTTGACATGAGGGTTAATATACACCCGTCGTCAAGTGCTGTCAACTGAGTGGCCACCAATAGACGATTTCTTTTGCCAGATCAGGGTTGAAACAGAGCGCCAAACCAAAGCAGAAGTTCGTCACCCCAAAGCCGATACCCGGCAGTCTCACTAGTAGCGGCGCAGTATCCGTAGTCACAAGGAAATATGCCACTAGCGCGCCCAACAACATGAACAGTATTCCGGCCGTGATGCGAACTATTTTCATGCGGGCATTATACATCCCGACATGCGTGACCTGCTATTCATTTTCATACAAAAGACCCGTGCTGTAAACGGGTCCTTGATCAACCAGGAACCTATGCATGAGCACGTGTTCTTGGTTAGCGCTTGGTGAACTGGCGCTGCTTGCGAGCGCCTTTGAGGCCGAACTTCTTGCGTTCGCGTTCGCGGGCGTCGCGGGTAAGCAGGTCAGAGCGCTTCAGCGTACTCTTTAGCTGCTCGTCCATGACGACGAAAGCTTTGGAGATACCGAGGCGGATCGCTTCGACCTGGCCTTCGTGGCCGCCACCGGAAACAACGACGCTGACGTCGAATTTGCCGGTTTGGTCGAGGACTTCGAAAGGCTTCTGCAGCTTCGCGAGCAAATATTTGCTCTCAGCAAAGTATTCAGTGGCTGGCTTGCCATTGACAGTGATCGCACCCTTGCCGCCTTGCAGGCGGACGCGGGCAGTGGCGCTCTTGCGGCGACCGAGGGCGTAGAAGTATGAATCTTTAGCCATTATTTAGCATCCTTTACAGAGATTAGAACTGGTTTCTGAGCTTCGTGTTTGTGCTCGGCATCTGCGTAGACTTTGAGGCGGAGCAGACGATCGTCACGAAGACGGTTGACGGGCAACATGCCACGGACAGCTTTGGTGATGGCAAAAGTAGGATCTTTTTCCATTTTCTCGCCGAGCGTAGCTTCACGGAGACCACCTGGGAAGCCGCTGTGCTTGTAGTACATCTTCTTGTTCATCTTGTCGCCGGTGGCAACAGTTTGCGCAGCATTGATGACGATGACAAAATCACCGGTATCGATGTGCTTGGTGAACTGTGGCTTGCCTTTGCCGGTCAGCAAAGTGGCAATTTTAGTCGCGACGCGGCCAAGTGGTGCTTCGCTGGCGTCGACGATGTACCACTGGCGGGTAACATCGCTGGGTTTAGCGCTGTAAGTTTTCATTATTTAGTCTCCTTGGCGGCTTTAGGCTTCGCGGCGGGCTTCTTTGCTGCTGGCTTTGGAGTTACGACTTCCGCGGTAGCAGGCGTTTCAACTTTGGCAGCTGCTTTCGCGACTGGTGCAGACTGCAGATCATCAACAAAGCTGACGCGCGCAAGCTGGGCGTTATCACCACGGCGAGGCGCAGTTTTTTCGATGCGCAGGTGGCCGGAATCACGACCCTTTAGTTTTGGTGCGATTTCGTCAACCAATTTGTGGGCGCTCTCGATGGTCTGCAGACCCTGGATGACCATGCGGCGATTGTGCAAATCACCCTTCTTGGCTTTGGTAATCAGTTTCTCGACGTAAGGCACGACAGCTTTAGCCTTTGGCAAAGTAGTCTCGATAGACTCGTACTTGACGAGTGAATCGGCGAGACCCTTGATGAGGGCGTTGCGCTGGTCGCGTTCGCGGTGGAACTTACTACCTTTGTATCCGTGTCGATGCATTTAGAGCTCCAACTCCGCGAGTTTTTCTTTGACTTCATCGAGTGCTTTGCTGCCAAAACCTTTGAGGTCGCGCAGTTCAGCATCATTGAGGGCAAATAGGTCACGGATAGTGTGAATGTCGTTGTTAATCAGGGCGTTGGTGGTACGAGCAGACAGATTCAGGTCTTCGATAGAAGTATTCAGAGCATTTGGCTCATCACCAAGCATATCGCCGCCAAATTCGTTGTCCTGAGAGCTGGTGTCGGCAACAGGTGCTTCGACAACAGCAACGCGAGTCTTGCCAGCGAGTGCTGTGTACTGATTGATCAGGACAGCAGCAGCTTCTTCGAAAGCGTCAGCTGGAGTGATAGAACCGTCGGTGTCAACAGTCAGGAGCAGCTTGTCGAGGTCAGTTGCCTGGCCGACACGGGTATTCTCAACTTTGTAACGAACACGAACCACTGGGCTAAAGATAGCGTCAACGGCGATCATATCATTCGTCTTTTTTGCCGTAGCCTCTTCGATGGTGCGGTAGCCGCGGCCAACTTCAACTTGAAGATCAATGGTCAGTGCGCCCTTGGCATCATCAATAGTGGCGATGACGTGATCGGGGTTAACAACTTCAACATCAGCGTTAGTCTCGATATCTTTAGCGGTAACAGGGCCTTTGCCTTTTTTGACGATGCGCAGAGTCTGGGAATCGCCACCATATACGCGGAAACGGATACCCTTTAGGTTGAGCATGATCTCAACAACGTCTTCTTTGACGCCAGGAACAGAGGTAAACTCGTGTGTAACACCTTCGATTTTAAAGGTAGTAATAGCCGCACCGGAAATGCTGGAAAGCAAGACGCGGCGTAGGCTGTTGCCCAGAGTCATACCGTAACCACTGTGTAGTGGTTCGATAACAAAGGTAGCACTGGTGGTGCTATGGTCGTCGACTTTGACGAGACCTGGGGTGTGAATAGTATTTGACATGCAGCTTGCTCCTTCTTTAGCGTGAATAGTATTCGACGATTAGCTGTTCATTAATATCGGGTTCGGCATCATCACGTACTGGCAGGCCAGTTACTGATAGTTCAAACTTCTTGCGGTTAACCTTGATCCAGGCGGGAGTATCGGCAGGTGCTGGACTAACATCATCAAGGTTCTTAAAGTACTCGGTCTTCAGGCTATGTGGACGAACGGTAAGTGTATCGCCAGCCTTCAAACGAATGGATGGAATGTCAACACGAGTACCGTTCAGCAGGAAGTGACCATGGGTCATCAGCTGGCGTGAGGCTCGGCGACTTGGCGCGAAACCGGCGCGGTAGACAGCATTGTCGGCACGCTGTTCCAATAGTTGGAGCAGGATTTGACCGGACTGACCCTGGCGGCGGCTGGCTTCTTTCATGAGGTTGCTGAATTGCTTCTCCAGCAAGCCGTACAAGCGCTTTACTTTCTGCTTTTCGCGCAATTGCAGTGAGTACTGGCTGGCTTTGCCACCGCGGGGACCGCGGGACTGAGGGTTTTTGCCTGGCGTGGTTGTGCGCTTTACTAAGGCTTTGTGGGCCTTAGGGTGCAACGCATAGCCTTCGCGGCGGCTCATTTTTACAATTGATTGTCGATCACGTGCCATAGTTAGATCCTTCGTGCTTTCTTAGGTCGCACGCCACCATGTGGGACTCCAGTAACGTCTTTGATGCTTTCAAC
>JAQGHB010000011.1 GCA_028289045.1 Candidatus Saccharimonadota bacterium | reverse complement strand
TCGTTCGCCGGCCTGTTTCTTATTCATTAAGCAACTCCCTATACAAGGTATACATGTAACTGTGCACGCCCAGCAAGGCGAACATGGTCAGCAGGAAGAACACCCACTGCGCCAGCGGCGTGAGCAGTATAATAATCGGCAGCATCACGACTGCGGCAATCAGCAATAGAACTACAGGCAGCGCCAGCACTTTTCGCAGCACCGTCCAGCGTCGGTACCGAACCAGCTCCCGAGCCGAACGCAGCGCTTTCAGCGGCGTCATGTCTGGCAATGTCACGATGTAGAGTGCAAACAGCGACGAACTAACCATGTATAGACTAAGCAGCGCCAGCGCGCCGTAAAACAATCCCCATGCCAGCTTTTCGGCGGCAATTGTCGCCAGACCACCGCTGATAGCAGCCGAATAGACGACGGAGCCAATGAGCAGCGGCAGCAATTGCAGACCGACAACAGCCAGCACCAAGATAAATGGCACCAGCGGATACATGCCACGGTAATACGCATCGCGGATCCGCAGCACATTGCCAGCCACCGCCTGACGCAGGGCCCAGATAATCGCCAAGCTGCCAATTAATGCCAGAAACAATTGATAGGCGCCTGCCGTCTGATCTGATTTATTCCCCGCAGAACCAACCAAGACAACAAACACACTTAAACTAGAACCCAAGGCGCTAAAGTGACCGTTCGAAACTTGATTTAACTGATCTTTCAGACTTGCCACATCAGTCGTGCCAGCCACCAAACCCTGCACCAGGACTAGATTCAACAGCCCGTACACCAGCGTAATCCCGATAAATAATTTCTTTTGTCCCCAAAGCAAACGAGCGGTGCTTTTCGTCAAGAGCCAAACATTAGGCAGCAGGATTGGGTGCTTGATGCGCTTCTGCAAGCGCATGCTTTTGTATGAGCCTAGCCTAATTCGCCGCGGCTCTGCCTGTGCTGCAACAGCCGGCTGTGTGGTCGTATTCGTTTTGGCAGAGGCACGCCGCGTGACAGTCTTCCCAGATTTTTTAGCCATACCTCTAGTATATAAGATTACGGCTCAGAATGGTTCACATTGCCAGACGTTTTCGTATCTGGCGAATATCCACTTCGTGCATGTTTATTTGACTTTGTGTGAGCTCAAGCTTGTGGTTTGTTTCTTGTATGTCTTTTTGCATACCAGGAATAATCTGCACATACTCCAGGATCGCTTTCAGGTAGTCCAGCATAACCTCGCTGAGGACTTGTTTTTGTTCGTCATCGTTCAAACTTTGCATACTACTATAGTAAGTCTGTCAGTGGCTACCCTGCAACAAATTATGTCAAAACTTAAGAGTTATTTAAGATTTAGGCGTGTGTGCCCATGGAACGCAGGCGCTTGATACGCTCGTCGATAGGAGGATGGGTGCTAAAAAGACTAGCCAGGCTGCCTTTCTTCAAGGGATTGGCGAAAAACAAATGGGCCGTGGCTGTATTTTGCCGCTTCACGACACTAGTAGTATTTTTAATTTTCTCCAGAGCGCTGGCGAGTGCCTCAGGGTAACGGGTGGTCAAAGCGCCGGTAGCATCAGCCAGATACTCGCGCTGACGCGAAACGGCCAACTGTATCAGCGAAGCAACCAGTGGTGCCAAGATAGCGGCTACAATGCCAAGGATCAGGAAGACCTGATTATTATTCTCACGGTCATTATTGCTGAACCAGGTGAGGCGCAACATGATGTCGGCCAGCAATGAGATGACGGCCGTTAACGCGAAGGCCACCATTGCTACTCGTATATCGTAGTTCTTGATATGTCCCATTTCGTGTGCCAGCACGCCCTGCAGCTCATCATCAGTCATGGCATCCAGTAAGCCGGAGGTCACACAGACCGCAGAGTGTTTGGGGTCACGACCAGTCGCGAAAGCGTTCAAGGCCGGATCATTCATGATGTAGACCTTGGGCGTCGGCAAGCCATCGGTGATGGCCAGGTTCTCGACAATTCGGTACAAGCGTGGATTGTCGCGTTTCTGGATCTCTTGGGCCTGGTTGACAGCCAGCGCCAGTTTGGATCCGGTGTAATAGGTAATCAGCACGTAAAATGCCGCGCCAATCAGCCCGCCATAGAAGACGCCGGTGCTGCCGCCCAGATACTGGTCAAACAACCAGATTATCAGCGCCACAAAGGCTACAAAAACAGCCATGATGAAAATGGTTTTACGCTTGTTGGCAGCTATATTAGAGTACATATTCTACTTCTAAAATTTAACTTCGACTGGATTTTGAACGGCGGCGGTTTGAGCCTCGTCGAGTTCGAAGAATTCTTTATCCTGCTTGAAACCAAGCATGCTGGCGAAAATATTGGTCGGGAATGTCTTGCGCTTTGTATTAAAATCACGGACTACACCATTATAGAAACGACGAGAAGCCTGGATTTTGTCTTCGGTGTCGGTAATCTCGCCTTGGAGCTCTTGGAAGTTCTGTGAAGCCTTTAGGTCAGGATAAGCTTCGGCTACAGCAAACAGACTCTTCATGGTCTTCTGGAAGTCGCCTTCGGCTTTGGCCGTTTCTGCGACACCGGTGGCGCTCAGTGCGTTGGCGCGAGCGGCAGTAACGTCTTCGAATACGCTCTTTTCGTGAGCCGCATAGCCTTTGACCGTGTTAACAAGATTTGGGATCAGATCGTAACGACGCTTTAGCTGAACGGTGATATCACTCCAGGCTTCAGTGGCTTGCTGGTTGAGGCGGACCAAGGCGTTGTACATGAAGGCACCAATAACGATGATTAAGGCAACGACGATGACGACAATAATAATGGGACTCATGAATGCTCCTTTAGGTTATTCTTTCATTATACATGAGCACACCGAAGTTCATGTATGATAGAAAGAGCTTATGAAAACTAACGCGCGGCGTCACCCGAAACGACGACTTTCTGCCCTTGTGGTTATTGTACTACTGGCGACATACAGCTTCTGGACAGTGCGCCAGCCGCTTCCCCTATTGATTCCTTCGCAGAGCACCGCATCCATACATACCAAAGCGACTACATCTGCGCTGGTCTGGCCCACTGCCAACCAAGCTTCGGTGGGGATTGTTGGTAGTCCGATCTTGGAATCACATGGCACGCAAACACCGTCACCGATGGCCAGCACGACCAAGATTATTACAGCACTGGCTGTGTTAAAGCTGAAGCCATTGGACCTAAATCAGCAAGGACCGCTCCTGACACTCAGTGGAGCCGATGTTGATATCTACAATCGCTATGTGGCGCAAGACGGCTCGGTAGTACCCGTGCAGGCCGGAGAACAGATCAGCGAGTATCAAGCCCTACAGGCCATCATGCTGCCCTCGGCCAATAATATAGCCGACAGTCTGGCCATCTGGGCCTATGGTTCACTGGGCGCATACCAGACCGCAGCGAATACCTACCTGGCTGAGCTAGGACTCAAGGATACACATGTCGGCAGCGATGCCAGCGGTTTGGCCCCAGACAGCACTAGCACCGCTCAGGATCTCGTCAAGCTTGGCGAGCTGGCCATGCAAAACCCAGTGCTGGCACAGATCGCCGGCCAGAGCACGGCGACAGGCATCCCGCTAACCAGTTCAGTAAAAAACGTTAACTTCCTTCTGGGCACCTCAAATATCATTGGGCTTAAAACTGGCAATAGTGACCAAGCCGGAGGCGTGTACGTATCAGCCAGCAAAACCACGGTTAACAATAAGCCGGTGACCATCGTAACCGCACTCGTTGGCACACCTGATCTGGTTTCGGCCGTTCAGGGTAGCCTGCCGCTAATTCGCAGCGCTCAAGCCAACTTCAGCTCCCAGTCAATCATTACAGCACAAAACAGCGTTGTTGGCACTTATACTCAACCCTGGGGCGGTGATGTCACCGCTATCGCTAGCAAAGATTTCACCATGTCGACCTGGAATGGCACAACGCTGAACGCCAAAATTAAACTTGATAAAATTCCTGCCACCACCAAAGCTAGTCAGCCGATCGGCAAGGTTACCGCGCAGCATAGCTCCTTGAGCGACGAAAGTTCGGTGCCGGTTATTCTCAAAAATTCTGTCACAGAGCCTTCAGTGTGGTGGCGCTTGACGCACCCACTCCGCTAACTAGCAAAGCCCAAACAAAAACCCCACTTTCGTGGGGCATTCGTCTTGGTGGGTGATGAGGGACTCGAACCCCCGACCCTCTCGGTGTAAACGAGATGCTCTAGCCAACTGAGCTAATCACCCATACTTCGAATGGTGCGGACGAGAGGGCTCGAACCTCCACGCCTTGCGGCACTAGTCCCTCAGACTAGCGTGTCTACCATTCCACCACGTCCGCAAAATGTCAAAGAACCATCCTATCTTATCTGTTTTGCCCTAAAATTTCAAGGGTTAGCTGCGCGGCAGATGATCATAAAGATGATCAATACTGTAATCGGGTCGGATCAGCGCCTTGATGTCATCGAGTGAGCTGCCGAATTTAACGCCTGGGTTCAGCGTGCCGTAGGGGTCGAAAATGTTCTTCACCTTTTGGAGTAAGGCGTATAACTCGGTGCCATACTGTTTTTCCAGATACGGTGTGCGCAGACGGCCATCGCCGGCTTCGGCGCTAATAGTGCCGCCCAGGCTGATGACCAGCTTGTAGTACTCGTCCATCAAGCGGAAAGCCTTTTGGCGATCGCCGATCTGACCGATGTTGAGGCGCGGCTGGATGTGGAAGTTTGCGTCACCAGCGTGGCCCCAGATGGCGGGCTGCAGCTTGTTGTCTACCAATAAACGGCTCACACCGTCGAGGAAAGCACTCATCTGATCAAGCGGGACGGCGGCATCATCGATAACTGGCACGGCGCGCAAGGCACCTTCGTTTTGGCTGAGCAGCGTACTGGTCGCCTGGCGGACTTTCCAGAACTGTTGCTGCTGCTCAATTTCAGTGGCAGTTTGTAGCTCAGTGGCGTATTTTTCAAAGATTTTGTGAGATTTTTTGACCACCTTCTTTAGGTGGCGATCATTCGCGTCGAACTCAACGAGTAAGACGGCCACGGGGAAAGGTGCCTTAATGCTGTCTTTTAATAAATTAGGATTCAGCACCTGGACTTGTTCGAGCACCTGGCCGCTAATCATTTCGATGGCACTTGGTGGCTCGGATAATTCGCGGAGCTCAAAGATGGCGCTCTGCATTTGTTCAAAATTATCGAAGCTGACCATCATGAGCGTTGTTTGGGGATTATGCGCTTCGGTTTTGAGCACAGCCTCAGAAACGATACCGAGCGTTCCTTGGCTACCAACAATCAACGGTGTCAGGTCAAAACCGTCCTTGCGCTTAACGTCAATCAGGTTGTAACCGGCATTATTCTTAGTAACATTGCGCTTGAGTCCTGCCACCAGCTCGCGGTTTTCTTCCAATAAGGTGTCGAGCGAGCGATAAATTTCGCCCTCAAAGGTAGCCAAACCCAGCTTTTTGCTAAGTTCGCGCTTGCCAAGGCGTCCGGTTTCGATGACCTCGCCGTTTGCTAGAACTACGCGCAAGCTTTGTACATATGCGCGCGTATCACCGTATTTAACTGATTTCTCACCGGCTGCGTTGTTAGCAACAGCACCGCCAATTGTCGAGTATTCAACAGAGGCGGGATAGGGTGGCAGAAATCGACCGTGAGTATTCAGGGTTTGCTGCAGTTTGGCGTAATTGATACCTGGTTCGACAGTAACAGTATTAGCTTTGGTGTCGAGTTCTAAAATACGGTTCATGTGGGCTGGGAATACCAGCACGATGCCGTTGCCAATAGCGGCGCCCGACTGATCTGTGCCCGACCCGCGAGCTGTCATCGGTATAATGCGGCCACGCTCGGCGAGCTGCCAACTAAAGCGGGCTGTTTTGCGGATATCATTCTCGTTGCGTGGGTATGCCACGAGTGCCGGTGCTAATTGCAAAATACTGGCGTCGGTCGCGAAGTAGCGACGAGCATCGGTGCTGCTCATCACCTCTCCTACCAGATGTTCCTGTAAATAATGTGCTACTTTACTCATGTGTATTTTACCCCTTGGAATCTCGCATAACGCATAGCTGTTATGATAGCATATTTGGCTGGTTGGCGCTTATGGTTCAACGCCTCTCTTACTCGACTACTATGTATGACCACTGATACGTGTTTGAGGCAGTTAGCCCAGTGCTGCCTGGCAACGTGCGCAGAATCCACGATGAGGCGCCTGCACTATTGACACTGGATGGGACTCCCATCGCAGCATCATTGTAAGCCGTTAGCATCACGCGGCCGGCACGAGCCCGTGGGTTGGCATACGTAATCGTCGCGATGCCACCACCGCCAATCGAACCGGTACCCGTAACGAATGTGAT
>JAQGHB010000044.1 GCA_028289045.1 Candidatus Saccharimonadota bacterium | reverse complement strand
AAGGGCCTGCGAGGGTATCTGCCAGCCGCTGAAGGCCGTGGGCTTATGGTGGAGCAGCTGGCCTATGATACATGGAGTGAATTCATGGCCACTCGCCGCTTCGCGGACGTGGCACGTCGGCACCTATCGATTGGTTTAGCGCGAGGAGTAGACGGCGCCGGCGAACGTGATTTCAAACAAGTCTTCCATATTATGCATGCGATTGATAAGTTGTGGGAGCTAGTGCAAACACCTACTGAACCAGAACAAGCTTCCACGAGAGCTATTGATAGAACATGGGAGCTGCTCACCAAGCGAACGCTAAAAGGGGTCGTTGGCACAGGCGCGGCCTATTTCAAAGACAAAGTGTACGCCGAAGGTAATCACGCCCAGCTACAACTACACCTTCAGCATCCTGAAGTAAAACCTTATATCAATAAGGGGAGCTACGATCTTACTAATGCAGATCATAGGTCTATCTTAAAGCGGATAGGTGCTATACCTGTTTGGCTTTTAGCGTAGCGGCCGAGTGCCTAGTAGCGACTGTTTAGGTAGCGCTAGTCGGTGGCAGCGAAGAGTAGGGTATGATCTGATTACGGCCGTTATGCTTTGCGAAGTATAGTGCTTGGTCAGCCATCGCAATATTATTTTCTAACGACTGGCTAAGGTCTAGCTCAACGACGCCCATACTTGCTGTGACTTGGCCAGCACTCTCGATACGCTGACGAACATCCTCGGCTACTTTGACGGCATCTTCTTCAGTCTTATTCGTAACCAAGAGTACCATTTCTTCGCCACCCCAGCGCCCTGCATAATCCGGATCTTCAGGTGATAGCCTCGTCGGAAGATCTTCGTTACGCAAGATGTTTGCTACGTTACGTAGAACTTCGTCACCCATGTCGTGACCAAGGGTGTCATTGACCCGTTTGAAGTGGTCTACGTCGAGGAGTACCAAACTACTCTTAGTTGGTTGATTCTCTGCGTCAGTAGCACGCTGACGCTTTTCGGCGCTCTGCAGTTCTTGGTATCGCTCTTCCAGTGCGCGTCGAGTATACAGGTTTGTCAGGGAATCACGAGTAGCTAATTCTGTCGCTTCGGTTAGACGTGCTTCTAGATCCTTTCTGACCACTGATGATTTTTGAAGTTTTAAGGCAAAGTGCGTTGCTACGCCACCAAGAACGGTGATAGCAATAGGCAGAATGTTTGGCGACTTTTCCTTGGACATGATATGCATTATAGCATAAGATGTCTAAAAAAGCAAGTACATGACAATGTAAGCCTTGCAAATTACCGCTTATGTCTAGATAATGGAAGTTAATGAAGCGCACTTCTCTGAACCAGTCAGGGTTTATACCACTACTGCTCGCGGTTATGGCGATTGTCGCCATGTTGATCTACGTGATCTTTACGCGAGTGCATAATGCCCAGTCCTAATCTGTTAAAAGCATTGACGAAAACTTTTAGATAGTGTATAGTAGCAGGTTGCAGACAATTATGGCAGATCTCTTACACATCGGAACTATTGAGCTCGTGTCGTTACCCGACGACGGGATTCAAGCCGTGCCTGCCAAAATTGACACGGGTGCTGATAATTCGGCGATTTGGGCGAGCAATATTCACCTGGAAGATGGTGTACTGAGCTTTAACTTGTTTGCCCCAGGTAGCATGTTCTACCAGGAAGAGCCGGTCCGGAGCACAGCTTTTCGCACCACTACCGTCAAAAATTCGTTTGGCCACAAAGAGTTTCGTTATAAAATTCGCTTGCGGATTAAGGTCGGCAAATATATTTTGACGCGCTGGTTTACGCTGGCTGACCGGTCACGCAATAATTACCCCATCTTGCTGGGCAAAAATTTTCTGAAAAACAAATTTATCGTCGATGTTTCCCGCAAGCACGTGGTGAGCCATCAGACAGTCGCGCCAAGAGTTCTGGTGTTTACTGATTATAAAACAGAGACTGACGCCTTTCTGGCGCAGGCAGCCAAAACAAATACCATGCCTATCACCTACGAGTGTGCACGCTATGACGAGCTGGAGTTCTTGATCGATGGTCCAGCCACTCATGTAACCAGTAGCGTCACAGGCGACGATCTGGCAAGCTACAGTTTTACTTACTTCAAGAACCACCATAACCGCGAGCTAAGCTCAAGCGCTGCAGAGTATTTGCGCTACAAAGGCCGTCCGTTCGCGGATCAGGAATTCAACGAATATATGTCCGCCAGCAAGCTGAGCGAGTACATGCGTTTGAGCTGCTATGGTCTGAGCGTGCCGGTGACTTTTTGCGCCAGCACACCGATACTGCGCAACAGATATAAAGAAATTACCGAGCGAATTGGTCTGCCGTTTGTGCTGAAAGAAATTCGTAGCGACAAAGGCAAATTCAACTATTTAATCACCACCAAAAAAGAATTTGATACGATTCTGGATGAAGCTCCAGAGACACAGGTATACTGCGCCCAGAAGTACATCCCGAACGACGGCTTTTACCGCATGTACGTCATGGGCAAGGAAGTGACGCTGGCTATCTGGCGATCAGCGACGCCGCACAAAGACAAGTTAAAGTCGCACCTGAACAAGCCGCGGGGCAGCGCCAACGCCGTGAATGTGCTACTTGATGAAGTCCCAGGTGAAGCCCAAGATTTGGCGCTACGATCGGCGAGTCGTATGAACCGCCAGGTGGCTGGCGTTGATATCGTGCAGGATAAAAATACTGGAGCTTGGTACGTGCTGGAAGCCAACAATGATCCCCAGCTGCGTACCGGATCATTCATTGATGCTAAAGCTGAGATGGTTGCAAAATATTTTGAGAGAGAGTTAAATCAATAAACTATGCGTATCGTTATTCTATCTAAAGGCCCCGCCAACTACTCCACGAAACGTCT
Source organism: Candidatus Saccharimonadota bacterium (assembly GCA_028289045.1). Taxonomy (GTDB): domain Bacteria; phylum Patescibacteriota; class Saccharimonadia; order Saccharimonadales; family UBA4665; genus JAQGHB01. Next base: position 1,253 of record JAQGHB010000044.1, on the reverse strand, counting down.
CCGCGAGGAGGCTGAAGGTCGTGGTCACGAAGTGCGCGTTATTAATTACGCGAAGTGTTACGTCACAGTTGAGCGTAGTAATCCGGCCGTTTATTACAAAGGCGAAGAGGTCTGTGATGTTGATGTTGTGGTGCCTCGCATCGCGCAGAGCCTGACCAAGTACGGCTCGTCAATTGTGCGTCAGTTTGAAATGCAAAATGTTTTTACGACTACCAGCTCGATCTCCATCGTTCGCTCGCGCGATAAGCTACGTAGTCTGCAATTGCTGGCTAAAGCCGGTGTGGGCATTCCAAAAACCGTCTTCGTGCGCGAAACGGCTGACTTTGATGGCGTCCTTGAGCAAGTCGGTGGTGCGCCAGTTATCATTAAAGTCGCTCGTGGCACGCATGGCAATGGCGTGGTGCTGGCCGAAACCCGCAAAGCGGCGCTGGCGGTAATGCAGGCTTTCTACGTGGAGGGCGTGAACTTTCTGGTGCAGGAATTCGTGGCCGAAAGTGCCGGTGTCGACATTCGTGCGTTCGTGGTTAATGGCAAAGTCGTGGCCAGCATGTTACGCCAAAGCCTCGACGACGATTTTCGTTCTAACCTGCACCAAGGCGGCCAAGGCTTGCCAGTTAAGCTGACTGTCGAAGAACGCAAAACCGCGCAAAAAGCCGCCAAAGCCATGGGGCTCGCCATCTGTGGTGTGGACATGATGCGCTCCAGCCGCGGACCACTGGTACTTGAGGTTAATTCCAGCCCTGGATTTAGCATCGAAAAAATGACCGGCGCGAATGTTGCCGCTAAAATCGTTGACTATATCGAACAGTCTGCCAAAGCAGGGCGCCGTAAAGACAAAATCGGGGCCTAGTCGCCAAACTGCTCATGCTATATAGTATGAGCTATGTCCCCAGCAGTTATTCTCGGCGCAATTATCGCGGTTCCAGTCATCATTTTGATGGTCCTGAGGATTAATGCCACTTTAGTTTTCCTCAGCCTGTGTCTAGGCAATGTGCTGGTGCAGTTTGTGGCGCCGGATGCCAATTCGTTTATGACGCTATTCTCGGCACATGTACCTCAAGGTGTGGACAACGGCAGCAGCACCGTAAAAGTAATTCTGTTGCTGCTTCCGGCAGTGCTGACGGCCATTTTTATGATTCGGACTATCCGTGGTAATGGTCGCTTGATTTTAAACTTGCTTCCATCGGTGGGTGTGGGCCTGCTTGGCGGTTTGCTGATTGTGCCACTTCTATCCCCAGGCCTATCTCATAACA
>JAQGHB010000010.1 GCA_028289045.1 Candidatus Saccharimonadota bacterium | reverse complement strand
GGTGGCCCGAGCTCAACGACGTCCATGATATGAAGCTCGCTCCAAACCTTGCTGGTTCCAGCTTCAGCTGTACCTGGAAAGCCCCCATTGGCTACCGCCTGAAGTCAGACATTATCATCGGTGACATCGTGTACCTGGAAAGCGTGACTATTCACGCTCACGGCGACTTGCTGGGCACGGTAATCTGCCGTATTCATGACGAAGACGGCAAAACGCGCCTTGAAATTGACTGGCAGGTCGTAACCACCAAGCCTTGGATGAATCGCCTGACCTTCTTGCTGCGGCCGCTCTTCGTCTGGAGCCATCACGCCGTGATGCGCAGCGGTGAACATGGTCTGCGTAACTACATAAAGTCTCGATCTTAAATCGCTCGTGCTTGTGCATTTTACTCATATACGTTATTGTTCTGCGTAAAGGATTGGAGCGATAGCATGAATGGTAATTTGCCACCAAAACTACCCGAAGCACCGCCTGCAGATTTTGAAGGCCGATTCGTGTGGATGGATCACAAAGTCACTCAGTTACTGGAACAATCAGCAGTCGAGGGTAAATCACCGCTGCAAAGGGATGTCGATGAAGCCGTCATGCGTGCCGCGGTTTTTAGTGAAAGTCTAGGAAAAATAGTTGACATAGACGATGCCGAAAGTCCTCTCCCAGACAGAGCGAGGGCTGTCCAAACACTTCCCTGTACTAGAGAGGGCGATTCTTACAATAAACGTCCTCCGTCACTCACATCTGGTTACCTCATCAACTGGGAACTGTCACCTGAAGGTGTAGTTCATTCTAGCTTTCGGAATTATGATCGAACAACACGAGAGCAAGCCCTCGATAATCTCATTGAGGTACTCAATGCCCCAGACCTTGAAGTTGTAAATTTCGAACAAGCTATGAAGTGGACTCATCCTCCTCGAGACTAATAAAAATAAAAAGTCCGGCGATGAGGCCGAACTTTTTATCACTAATTAACTGGTTAGAGTTTCTTTAGCAAGCGATCAATTTTGATCAGGCTTTGATTGGACGTTGGTGCCAATACGAAACCTAAGTTGTCGTTGGATGTCATAAAATATGACCTTTCTTATATTTGTTTTGTGAATGTTTGTTTGTGATCACAACACTTCGTATTATACATGAATTTGTTATTTTGTCAAACTCGTGTACATAAAGTCTGCGTTTTTTGATTTGATCTAAGCTAATAGTACTGCTTATGCTATGGAGCTGCAAGCCTGTGGAGAACTATTTTGTTGTATTATTGACTGAACGTCCGGTTTTCCAGAATAGTACGACTGCAACAACAAAAAGTATCAGCGAAAAAGCTAGTAATCCGCCGTTGATGTGGCGGGCTTGAGGCGTCTGAACCGGAGTTGTCGACTGGGTGGAAGCCGTCAAGTTAACAGTGGTCAGTGGACTCTGTTGCAGGACGATACCATTTGAACTGCGAAGCAGATCAGTGGCAGTGCCTGGCTGAATACCACTCGAAGTAGTGGAAGCCGTGTCGGTAGCTGGTGCCGAAGACTGCGGACTTTGCGTCGAAGTTTGTGTGCCTCCGGCGTTAGCGGTGGTGTTGAGCTCTGCCATCACCCTATTATACTACGGATGAGTCAAGACCTGCCGCCACGACAAGAAGTTGTAGCCGGCCGTCAGAGGATAGCTCGGCGGCGGACCGTACTGGAGGTTGTAGTCGTATTGGGTGGAGTTATTTTCGATTCCCGAAATGTAGCCATTAGTGGCATCATACGCTGCGTCGCCACATGCCCCACCAACCAGCCAGGTCCAGGTCCAAGTTTGACGGGTGGCAACCGATCCGTAAAAGACAAACTGCTGATTGGCGTTGGTCCAGCCGCGCGTACAACGAGTGCTGTTGGATCGGTATTTACCCGTATATACAACGTCACCAGATTGCGCCAGGACCGCCGCGTCAACCTCAAAGGTGAACGGACCCGTGGCCGGCGGCGCGTAAGGGGCGACCACTACGGAGTCTTGAGCCACCAGGCCGATGGCGTCCGTGCCATTTTTGGTGCTGTACAGTAGCTGATCGGCGATCACGATATTGGCATATTTGGATGGGGTGGTGCTGGCCAGCTTGCCGGCGGCGACAGTTACTCGGCCGTGGTAGGTTGGATTTGAGCGGACCCAGACATTATCTTCGGCAAAAATTACCCCTGAAGATGGAATCGCAATGCCGGTGGCGACCGATTGCAATGACAAAGCCGCAGTATATGGTGTAGCTGTATCGGTCTCACCGTTGACGTAAGACAGATCATACGTGCCGTTGGTATTGAGCTGAATCATATAGCCGCGGCTCAGGCTATAGGTCGTGCTACGCTGCGGCAAATAACTGGACGTACGGGTGGTCGGCACTTGCGTGCAGGCATTGGCCTGCGTGGCTAGTGAGGCAGTCGAGGCATTGGCCGCAAAAGCTACTTTTTTGATAGTACATAAGCTACTAGTGACCTGATTGAAGTCAACCGCAGCAACAGGATACAGCCAATCCGACTTAGAGCGAGTATTACAATTTACGGGCGCCGTGATAGTGGTGCTGCACCATACTCCTGTGTGACTGTTTGTTCCGTTGTCACCTAATCCGTTTGGCGGCACATAGGTCGTGTTACTGCTGCTCACCGTGGAGGTGTTGGCTCCGTCCATGCGAATACCCTGGTTGGAGTGGACGGGACCGTTGGCCTCTTCTGTATTACCGAACCATAGCGCCCCATCTGAGACAACACCGTAGCTTGCAAAGGATGGCGAGCCGATCTGCGCCTCCACAGTTTTTTTGATGCCATCCGGGGTCTGACCAATTGACCGTACGGTAACAACCGTCGAGCCTGTGCTGGCAGGCTTGATCCATAACGTATAGGTGCCCTCGTTGACACCATCTGAGTCAATGTAGGTGTGTACATAGGGGCCGTAGCCCAACGCGGCATCCGGTGTAGTGGGCGTGGTCTTGCCGTCTTTGTAGTCGGTGTTGTTATGGTTGAGGTGCCATAGGTAATAATTGACGCCGGCTTCCGCGACATTGAACGCCTGCTGGCCTTTAATGGTGTTGCCGACGATTGAGAAATTGCTAATCGTGATCTGGGTTACTGATAGGGCGATAATCCCGAAAGCGATGATGACTGAAATGAGGGCGGGTATCATAAGTTGGTCTTTCTATTGCGCAAGCTCACCGTTGTAGCTAATTGTTGGCCTTTGCTGTTATGGGTTGCCGTGGTGGATAGATTAACGGTAATACTGGTGATGGTGTGCTCGTTAGCTACCGGAGTGGGGAGAGCCGTGCCTGAAGCGTCGTAGTAGGTGAATAGGTTAACGCCCGTTTGAGGTTGGTAATTCGAAATAATGGTGTACGTCCTTTTAGAAGCCGTGACCGGCGTGCCATTCGGCGGGTTTGCTGTCATAGGTGTCACATCCACCATAATTGATTTTTGATCGGCGCTCAAGTAGTAGTGCACCACCGAAGTATAGGTGTCCGTGGGCGCGAAATAGGCGTAGGCATTGATGTCAGTGGCCGACTCCGAGTTGATGTCCACAATACCGCGCAAAACATCGCTGATACGTGTTGATTGGTTGGCTACTTCTGCGAAAGTGTTGGCATCTTTCTGATAGTTAAAATACAGGGATAGATAGTTGGTGAAAAAGGTGCCAAAAGTAGCAAACAATACACCCACGACCGACAATACGACGAGCAGCTCCACTAGCGTGAAGCCCTTCTCTGGCTTGGCCAGATGACTGTGATTATGGGTTAACAATGAACCCTCCTAACAGTGGCGCGGCGGGTAATGTAAGTGTATTGCCACCTGTGATCACGACCAACTGGGTATTACCGGCAGTCGCCGCAGACAAATCGACCGTGCAGTTTAGCTGTATGCCGGCAGAAGCACCTGTGCATGCGGCGGTAAAATTGGCACTTCCCTGCACAAACTTGACCTGTGTACTACAGCTGGCAGCGGTGCTGCTACATGGTAAATTTGCACCCTTAATCGTAAATGCCAGGTTCGATAACGTACCTCCGGATATTGTACCGTCGTAGGGCGACATTGTTGAAACGCGCGGGTAAGTGGAGCTAGTCGTCAGCATCAGGCGCACTTTCTGTAGAAAAGCGGTTCCATTGTAGTCGAATGTAGTGGCTGGCGGATTACTGGCGGTATACGTTGGCACTGTCACGGGGTTCAGTGGGTTGGAGCCGCCGTACGGTACGACGGCCGCTAGATAGTACGTGGTGCCGCCCACGCTGCAGCTGGTGGCTCCGGCATCGCCGCAGAAAGTATAATCTCCGGGCACGAGTCCAGTGAGCGTCGTGAGACCACCAGAATCAGTTGTTGGCCGCGTATCAGAACTGCGCATATTATCGTAGTAGTAACTGGTGTCAGCCGTGCTGGTGTAGCGCTTGTAGCCACCCTTTATGTAGATTTTAGCGCCTGGCAGAGCCGCACCACTAGTGTTGGTTGTTTCCACAATCAGACTGTTTGGGCCTTGAGGTTTCAGAGCCAGTGTCACAAACGACGAGTTTTGAGCTAATAGGTTCTGGTTGGGGTAGGTCGGCTGCAGAGTACCGGCTGGCACGATGGTCGTCAGCGACGAATAGCCGCTCAGCGAGGCTGACACGTTATAGTCGTAACTGCTCGTGTCTGGCGCCAAGCCGTAGAAAATGACAATACCATTTTCGTCGCTGACGTCGGAGACCGTGGGCTGGGCGAGAGTACTGTTGGTAACTGTCACACTGGCGCCGGTGATTGGATTGCCACTATCATCGACGACTTTTATAAACATGGCGCCCGTATTGCTGGCGGTTTCAGCTACACGAGCAGCTATATTGGAGTCCATATAGGCTAGGCGCAGTCCACCGACATCTGTTACTTTGACGCTGACAGATTTATAGTCCGCGGCATTACTGTCCACCGCAGGCGCACCGGTGGGCGGCGGATAGCTACGACAGTAGAGTTGTTTATTGACCTGACTCGGATAGGTCGCGCAGCCGTCGTAGGCGTCATCGGCATAGCTAATACTGGTTTTCACGGTGTATTTTACACCGTTGATAATCTTCACGGAAGTGCCAGGGATGGTATTGTTCGAGGGAATTGCGCCGCCAGCGATCGCTAGGTTGTCATAGGGCAGCGATTTGAGGTACTCCATCTGATTAGTGGCCAGTGTCAGGGCCACCGCCTGACGCTTGGCGACCACCGAGCTATGCAAGAGCGCGGTAAACAATGTAAAAAACGCCAAACTAATAATCGAGAGCACAAGGATAGACAGTAACAGTTCCACCAGCGTGTAGCCACCCTCTTGCCGCTTCATATATTATAATTATAGATAAGCGTAAGGGTTAATACAATTCTCGTATCTAACAGTGTACGCCAGAAGTAATAACTACTATACTTGATGAGTGCTTACGCTTTCTCGCATCAATACTGGCTTGGTCATTTTGATCATCGCTATCAATGGCTATCTGCTGGTGACGCCGTTCTACCCGCGGCTGCACTTATGGTGGGAAACGCATGTCAATCATCAGCAACAACAGCTCGAAAACGTCGTTAAAACGCATCAATCACCAACCAAGAGCAGTCCTCCTGTGCCTGCAGGCGAGTGGCTGGTTATACCGAAGTTAGCCTTGCATACACCGATATTCGAAGGACAGAATATCTATACGGCCAATAAGGGTGTCTGGCATCGGCCGCAGTCCAGCAATCCAGAAACGGATAGCAACACAGTATTAGTCGGCCATCGTTTCACCTACACCAATCCGACCGGTATTTTCTACAGTCTCGACAAATTAACCACAGGAGATCAGATCGCACTGTGGTGGAATGGCAAACAGTACACCTACACGGTTTCGCAAACACGGATCGTGCCACCAACTGAACTGAGCGTCGAGGCACCCTCTACCGACGCGCGGCTGACACTTTACACCTGTACACCTCTGTGGTCAGCCAAGAACCGTCTCGTTGTAACCGCTACAAGGAATACACCATGAGTGAAAAAACTACATTCTTCGTGCTGCTTAGCTTGCTAGTTTTGAGCATTGCTCTCTTAGTTTTTGCACAGCACAATCTAGAGCTACAGTCGCTGCGTCAACTCCGCTAAGAGGTTACTTTTTCTTGCGCCAGATGCGAACCAGCAAGGTGGCAAAGATCAAGATACAGGCTGCCGTGATAACCGCCGCGATGACAAAGCCGGTGTTTGCCAGCAAGCCGCCACTGCCAGTCGCGGAACAGGAGCCAGCGTCATAATTGCTGCCACCATAGGTGCCACAACCGTAAACGGCTGCGAAGTGATAAAAAGTTGCTAGTAATATATTCATTTTTGCTTGTGCTTAGTAAATTTATGATATCATTAATGGAGATAAAGGTTAAATAAATATGCAAAAACACATAAACGAACTACTACAAAAAGAAATGTCCCGCAAAGAGTTCTTGGGAACTGTGGGCTTCGGCATAGCTTCAGTCTTCGGACTTGGCACCGTTTTAAAGCTGATGGGGCACAAGGGCAGCAGCTCTTTTGGCTACGGCTCAAGCAGCTACGGCGGCAATAGTAGCAGCCTCAACAAGCGCTAAGCCAACTAGTTATAAGCGAGCTCAGCCTAAATCGGGTGTAGCAGAAATGTTACCACCCATATAAGGCTGTTGATTAACCGGACGCTGTCTTGGCATAATATCCATAACCTGACGCTGTCGATACACGGGCTGCTTAGCCTGTGTGCGGGCAGCCACTGTCGCAGCCGCCGCCATAGGCTGCAGAGCGGGAGCCTTCCTAGCAGGTATCTGCGGCGCTGATGGGCCTGTCTGCGGAGCTGCCATCGGCTTGAAGGTACGGCTGGTCTGGTGAGCTCTGCGGAGAGCGCGCTTGCGCCGCGCGTGAGTTATAGCAATGAGGATGATTGACAGGTTGTACAGGGCAATAATCGGTAGCGCGATCAGGAATTGCGTCATCGGATCATAGGTAAAGGGCAGTATCAGGGCTGCCGCTAGGCTGCCAACAATAACATATCGCTCATAGCCAAGTAGTTGGCGAGGCGTCAGCGGCTTGATCTTATCGATAAACAGGATGATCAGCGGTGCCTGGAAGATGACCATAAAGCTGATGACGCAGTTAATAACAAAAGAGAAATAATCCGTGGCACTCAGTAACGGCTGTGCGCCATCTGAGAATTTTAGGAAAAACTTGAGCGAACCAGGAACGACCACCAAGAAAGCAAACGTGCCACCGCTCAGCGCCAGGAGCAATGACAGCAAAGACACCCTTCGAACTGTGCTCTTTTTGATCTCTTTGCTAAAAGCCGGCCGAATAAAATCAATAACGTTGTATACGAGCGCGGGCAATGCCAAAACCAGCCCGAATACCAGGCTAACTTTCATCACAAAATTAAAACCACCAGCCGGAGAGGTGTAATATAGTTTTTCGTGCAGTGGGCCTTTGAGTATCTCAATAAAACGCGTGTGAAACGCGTAGCCCACGCTGGCACCTACCACAAAGAATAGAGCGAACCATTTTAGACGAGAGCGTAGCTCATCGACGTGTTCACCCAGTGTTTGCGGCAGGCTGTTGTGTTTGTCTGCCACCTCGTTGAGCCTTTCCTAAGATTCGGCTTTAGATTCTTCTCGCTTGGAGGCAACAGGCTTACTCTCTTCAGTAAAGCCATTTTTAACCTCGCGAACAGATTGACCGATATTTCGGGCCAACTCAGGAATCTTTTTGCCCCCAAATAGTACGAGGACGATCAAAAGAACGACAATTAGCTCTTCAACTCTTCCAAACATGGAATCTCCTTTTATTAACGTAATCTTAACTATAAGCGCTTAAAAGTGAAATAGCAAATGGCTCTAGAGGGGCTTGGAGGCGTTTGATGCATTCTTCAGCAACTTTTTTTTGGCTAAACGCGCCTTGGTATAATCCGCCCGCTTTTGGGCGACTTTGTGGCGTTTGGCTTGCTGCTCTTTGGTCATCTTCTTCATATGACTCTTATTATACGGCAGTCCGGCGTCTAGAGTGATTGTTTTTGGCTGCCATAGCTGTGCCCTCCATTACTACCCTCATTGTACTCCTCGGCACTCTAGCGGACTGACGATTATTTGTGTGCTATTACTCTCAATATACCGTGTGGCTTATACTTTAGATATGCGATTCATTCAACGACTACGTCCGCTACGGTGGCGCCCCCGAACTAGGAAGGTCCAGATCGCTCTGGGCGGGCTTATTTGTATAGGGGTAATTGTCGGGGGTGTGGTGCTATGGACTACGCATCATGGGCAAAGCAAGCCGGTCGCCAAAAACACGAGGGCGGTAGTCACAAAGCCCAAAGTCAGCGAAAAACCAGTTCCTCCACCAGCGACCAGTAATCCAGCCGAAAACACGAAGCCCGCACCGAGCCCTCCTGCCAAAACTTTTACCTACTGCACGGCTACCCGCGGTGTAGACGCCAGTTACTTACCGGAACTGGAAACCAAGCTAGCCAGCACCTACGGCGATTCGCGCGGCTGGAATCTCGGAGGGCAGGTTTCTTTTGTGAAGGCTTCGGGCAGCTGTGATTTCACCGTCTGGCTGACGGCAGCCGATCAAATGCCTAGCTTTGGGGCTATTTGCGACAGCACCTGGAGCTGCACGGTCACTCCGAATGTCGTGCTCAATTTTGACCGCTGGCAAGGTGCTAGCAGCGCCTGGACCGGTGGTGGCGGCGGACTCGATGACTACCGTAGCATGGTTATCAATCACGAAACCGGACATTGGCTGGGTTTTTACCACAAGTATTGTAGCGGAGCTGGCCAACCAGCCCCAGTCATGCAACAGCAATCAATTGATCTTCAAGGTTGTACCCCCAACTCCTGGCCACTCAGCGCAGAACGTGATCAGCTTCGACAGCATCTTGGTCTGTAAGCTGCTTACTGCGCCGGCACTATGAAATAATCAACAGACGCGGCAGCGGTCTACCAGTACTGTAACACCATGCCGAATCTACCCGATACCGAAAAATCCTACTGGCGAGAAGCCTACATAACCTCGCTGTATCCAAAACTCGCCGAAGACCTAGAAGTCGATGCCGTCATAGTGGGTGCGGGGATTACTGGCTTGACCACAGCCTACTTGCTAAAACAATCCGGACTGCGTGTAGCAGTACTAGAAAAACGAACCGTCGGTGCCGGAACCACCGGCCGCACCACCGGTAAAGTTACCTCTCAGCACAACTTAATCTACGCTGATCTGCAGCGGCGGCTGGGCCGCGAGAAAGCGCGGCTGTACGGTGAGGCCAACCAAGCGGCCATCAAGCAAATCAATGACATCATCACTGCCGAAAAAATCTCATGTGGCTGGCAACGCGAAGACAACTATGTGTATACCGCTGACGCCGAACAAGTAGCCAGATTCAAGCAAGAAGCTGTTGTAGCTGCCGAGCTTGGATTGCCGGCCACATTTGTTAACACGACTCCTCTGCCTTTTGGCATAAAAGGCGCCGTTCGGTTCACGGATCAAGCCACCATGCACCCTATTCGATACCTGCAGGGGCTGGCGGCTGCGGTGCATGGTGATGGTAGTTACGTATTTGAAAATAGTACTGTCACCAGCATTCAAGACGGGAAACCAGGCAGCGTGAAAACCAAAGTGGGCTCAGTCTCTGCTAAAGATATTGTCGTAGCCACTAATGTTCCGACGCTGCCACTGATGGCCCGCGGGGGCTACTGCTTGCTGGAATATCCCACTCAGTCATACATCGTAGCGGGGGAGCCAGAAAAAGAGTTTGCGGGCATGTACATTTCGCCTGACGAGCATCACTATTCCATACTGCCAGTCACCATGAATGGCGCGCGCCTGCTGCTGGTGGGCGGCGAAAGCAATATATCTGGGCTCGGCGGCAACAAAGAGGCGCGCTATAGTCGGCTCGCACAGTACGCCGAAAAGCATTTCGGTGTCACGACAATTGACTACAAATGGTCGGATAGGGACTACCTCGCCTATGACGGTATTCCTCTCGTTGGCAAGTTATACCCCTGGTCCGAGCACCTCTACGTCGCAACGGCGTTCATGAAATGGGGATTATCCAACGGCACTGTGGCTGCCATGATTTTGCGTGATCTGATACGGAGCGAGCAGAATGAGTGGGCAGTTACATTTAATTCTAACCGGCTAAAGCCCATAGCTTCAATTCCACGTGTGGCAGCTAAATATATACTGCCGGGTTAAGAGTCAGTGCGGGTGCGAGCAGGCACCGCTTCAGTATTTGTCTGCGTCACCAGCGCGTAACCAATCATCAGAATACCAACGATCAAATGTGGTAGCCAGGCGTTTGTGCCTTCGTCGCTAAAGCTAAACAGCCATGGTGATAGTGCCAGAATGGCTCCCATCAAAACATCGGCCATGATGTGTAGTCTCATAGGTACAACGCCCATGCCGCTAAAGCTGCCCCTAACGGTCAGCTCACTTACGACTACAATCAGCCCAATAATTCGTGGCACTGCCACTGCAGCGCCACCCACATCACTAAATCCAAAAATATTTGGGGCCAGCAATAAAGCGATGCCGACAATAAACCCGATAATTGTATGTGTGCGAGGCGATATAAATTTCATCATAACTCCTTACATTTTAATTTATGCTAACATCGTGACATTAGAAGCTAGCTTAATCTGTAAGAATTTTCTCAGAATTTGTAAGATGCTCCGCACACCATCTAATCTTGGCGCAGGCACAGGAAGGTTGCGTTGAGATTCCTCACCTCTTTGACAGGATTACCCATCACACAGTGAACGCTATCATGCCCCAGCATAAAGGCAACGATCATCAGACTAAGCACGCCGACTGTAACCAGCGGCCAACTGGAACGGATACCGCGCAGATTATGCCACACGCTCTTCCTGTTTTGCCGGTGCTCGGCCGCGGCCCACGTAAAGAATGTGGCCACACAGAGCAGGAAAGCAAAGCCAGGCATGCCGGCAACCAGAAACTGCAATATGTCATCCCAGGTGGCGGTTTGCGGTAAAGCACTCGGGAGAATTTCGTTCAGCGTAACCAGGATGAAGAAGGGTGCCAACAGGAACACACTTATTTGCGAATTTCGCCTCACAAATTGGGGCGTTTCGGTCGTGTATATCGCTTCCATAACCATAAAGTTTTGCTTGATTATGTTGATCGGCAAATCTAATACGGCTTTCGTCCAGGTGATACCTCGAGCCCTGCTATTCGGCTGGTCGTGTAGCATGTCGGCCAGTGTTTGGACCATTTGCGGACCGTAGGTTTCTCTGTACGACTTTGGGTAGAGATGGGTTAGTTTTTCGTACGCAGTGAGTAAGCTCATTGCTACACCCCCATTTCAAATTCCAGAACGTGCCTTTGGCGAGCCAGCAAAACGCTTTTCTCGTAGTGTTCAAGTTCTGCGTTTAATGAGCGGCGCCCTTGTTCTGTCATTCGATAGTATCGCCGACGCCCCTGCTCATCACTCGAATATTCTTCGATCAGCCCTTGCTCTCGGAGTTGTTTAATACTGCCATACAACGCACCTGGGCTCAGCCTAATTTTGCTGTCAGAATCTTCTTCGACTTGTTTCATAATCTCGTAGCCATGCCTTGGCTTCAGACTTAACGCTAGCAGAATACTGAAGGCAACTTGTGGCAATTGGTTGTATTGTTTCTTCATATTTGTCATTATATAACGTACTACGTTATATAATCAAACAAGGGTCTTTATTTATGCAGCAAAAATCTATGCAGCGAAAGCTACTGAACAAAGTTCCTGAAATTACGTTTTACTTCTGGGTTATAAAAATCCTCTGCACCACTGTCGGTGAAACGGCTGCAGATTTTCTAAATACCAACCTCAACCTTGGACTTACGAACACCACCTATGTGATGGGTGCTTTGCTTGCTATCGTCCTCTTCTTCCAGTCTAGACAGAGGAAGTATGTACCGAGTATTTATTGGCTAGCGGTAGTTTTGCTGAGTATTGTAGGCACACTGATTACAGATAATCTTACCGATAACTTTAACATCTCGCTCGTCACAACGACCGTCGTGTTTGGCGTGGCACTGGCCGTGATTTTTGCGACTTGGTACAAGGTAGAAAAAACGCTATCAATTCACAGTATTTATACGTGGGGACGGGAATCATTTTATTGGCTGGCCATACTATTCACCTTCGCGCTTGGGACGGCAAGCGGTGATTTAGTGGCCGAGAGACTTAAGCTTGGCTATCTTGTGTCGGCGCCTATTTTTGCAGGCGTTATCGCGGCCATTGCTTTCGCTCACTTGCGCCTTAAGCTCGGTGCTGTGCTCAGTTTTTGGCTGGCATATATTCTCACTCGGCCACTGGGCGCCTCAATTGGAGATTTCCTTTCTCAGCCTCGTGCTGACGGAGGCCTTGGACTTGGAACAGTTGGAACAAGTGCCATATTTCTTACGGCAATCCTCGGCTTGGTCGTGTACCTTACCCGAACGAGGGAAGATGTTATTAAGCCTCAAGACGTAAAGGACTAGTTATGGACAACCTCATTATATTTGCTGCAAAATATCTCATAATCTTACCGGTGCTGGTGGTTTTGTATCTTGCGCTGACGCTGAGTAAGCCGAAGCGGCTTGAACTGCTCTACTTACTCGTCGTCGGAGGCTTATTAAGCTTTCTGCTGGCTAAAATTGGGAGCCACATCTATTCGGATCCGCGGCCATTCCTGGCAGACCATGTGAAATCACTGGTTTCAGCGGCTCATGATAATGGTTTCCCTTCGGACCATACGCTGCTCAGTGCCTTTCTGGCGTATGTTGTATGGGCTTTCTGGAAAAAGGCTGGTATTGCTCTCCTCGTTGTTGCCCTCATAGTTGGAACAGGGCGAGTTGCAGCTGGTGTCCACCACGCCCCTGACATCGCGGGCGGGATATTTGTAGCTGGCCTCGGATTTGCGATTAGCTACAAACTACTCGTACTATACCGCAAGCAACATGTCCAAAAATAGCTCTCTTGGCTGGAGATGTGGGATAACGTACTGCAGCGTCGTAATCAGTGTAGAAATATGACACTGTGAGGTTTATTTAATTCACTGGGGAGCCGTGACTATGCGCAGCCCATTCAGACCCAGAACACCAGAAGCTAACGGTCCACTCTACGAGTATGAGTTTGGGCCTAATCTATCGGAATACTTGGAGACGGGAGCTGCCAAAATAGACGTTGAAGGACAACAACACATTATCAACAACGAGCAAGAAAGGGTGTTTGCCGTGGTGGGTGGCGCCGATGAACAGCCGTACGAAAAGCCCGCCGCGCCCATAATTGGCACAACGATCGAAAACTACCTTTTTAACTCATTCGATGAGAAGCGACCTGAGGATACAGTGCGCGAAGCCTTCACTGCTGCTCAAACTGAGATGCAGGCACGGGTAGCAGCCAATGAAATCTCTGCAGGTTCGCGCGCCACCGCAACCGTCGTAAAGTTTTTCCTGGATGGCACAACGCTGAAGGCTGCCTACGGCAATGCTGGCGAGGCCGGCATAGTAAAGCGCAGCGGCAACGGTCACGCGACCCCACTTGAGCTACTAACTCCTATTGATACTAATTACTTTAGTGGAGATGGCAGTAATTTCAATCCAACTCAGTTTGGTGTTATTTCCCTTCAACCCGAAGATAGGCTCGCTATTCTTTCTAAAGGGGTAATGGGAGTCGAACCGCAAGAGCTCCTCAAACAAGACGAACTGAATATAGCCATGAGTACGCCCGAATCAGAGGAATCGGCCATGGCATTTGTGCGATTCGGTAAACGGGCCAGCGATAAGGCAGCGGTGGTTATTGATGTTGTAAAGAAGCGAGTAGCCAATACTGCTTACAACGGTGCGGCCACAGCCACGACCATGCTGGGTAGCCGACGCATGTCACGCGCCGAAGCAAACCACTCAAAGCGAAATAGAGCCTTGGCTATTGGTGCACTGGCCTTGGGGGCGGCAGGCCTAGCACTCATCGCGTATGCCGCGACGAGAGGGCACGATGTGAAGCACCCCTCTAGCCTCATACCACCGGACAAACCAGAAACCACACCGCAGGCAACCACTCCTCTTACCCCTACTCCTGCTGCTCCAGCTCCGCGCAATCCGAGCACCTGGCATCCTCACAACTTTTATGTAGAACCAGGCAGTGGCATCGAGCAAGAGATACATGAAGAAGGACATCGATTAGTCGGTTACAATAACTTCACCGGCGCGGATGCCCACCGTATTGCCGAAGCTGCTCACCGCCGATTTGGGAATCATCTCATAACTTTGGTGAACCATAGTGGCCCCGATTATTACAAAGTCGGCAACGACGTGAGGATAAGTGCTCCTGGGCCGGCTCACTATTCCAGTCATCTCCTAGAGTTATTTATGCGCCACGAAATCCTCAAGTCAGCCAAGTGACAACGCTAGCTTTTTAAGCTCTTTGCGTACCATGGGAGCCACTTTGGTGCCTAGAAGCTCGATTGCGTGCAGCGTTTTGTCGTGGGGCAAGCTGCCAATGCTGGACTGCATCAGGAAGCGTTGATGACCAAATAGCTTGTGTTCGTACAGAATTTTTTCGGCTACCTCTTCGGGCGTGCCCACAAACATAAAGCCCTCTGGCGAACGTGCCACTTCAAAAGCTTCACGAGTCATTGGACTCCAGCCGCGGTCACGCCCAATCTGGTTCATCATATACGAGTACGCTGGGAAGTATTCGTCGGCGGCTTGCTTTGAGTCGTCGGCGATGTAACCATGCGAGTTTATGGCCACCTGGAGTTTTTTGGGATCATGGCCGGCCTGCCTGGCAGCCTCACGGTAAAGCTCAACTGTTCGTACAAATTGGTCGGGCCGACCGCCGATGATCGCCAACACCAGCGGCAGCCCAAGTGCGCCGGCCCGTATCGCCGAAGGCGGATTACCGCCCGATCCAATCCACACTGGCAGTGGGTTCTGCACAGGGCGAGGGTACACCCCCAAATTATCAATCGGCGCCCGATGCTTACCCGTCCACTGCACTTTTTCCGATTCACGCAGCATGAGCAATAACCCCAGCTTCTCCATAAACAACTCGTCATAATCCTCCAACGAATAGCCAAAGAGCGGGAACGACTCGGTAAACGATCCCCTGCCGGCAATAATCTCAGCTCGGCCGCCCGATACAAGGTCAACTTCGGAAAATTCTTGAAATACTTGCACTGGATCTCTGGTGCTCAGTACCGTCACAGCACTCGTAAAACGAATCTTCTTGGTAATAGCTGCACCGGCCGCCATGACAACTGCCGGATCAGACACGATAAAGTCCGGACGATGGTGCTCCCCCACGCCAAAAATATTCAAGCCGACCTTATCCGCCAATACCATTTCCTCAAGCAAGTTTTTCATGCGCTGCTCAGGGCTGAGCGCTTTGCCTGTTTCCGCGTCGGGCGCGAGATCAGCAAAGGTACAGACCCCAAATTCCATGATTTACTTTTTTGCACCCGCGCTAAGGGTTTTGCCATGGGCAGTGGCTTGCTTATGGGCGAGTTCGCGAATTTCTTGGGCCGTGCTGCGGAGTTTTGCCATAGCCGGGTTAATCTCGGCAAGGGTTAGGTCTGCCTCTACAAGCTGTAAATCCATACCAAAAACCTCCGAAAATACCCGCTTAATCCACGGCGTGCCATGATCCCAACCTTCGCGCGGAGAGCCTTTACGGTAATCTCCGCCGCGCGTCACAATCAGCACCATGGGCTTGTCTTTCAGCGGGGCCGTGCCGCCATATGGGCTCAGACGCATATCGGTTAGTAGCAGATCAACCCAAGTTTTCAGGTGCTCGGAAATACTCCAGTTGTACAGCGGACTCGTGACTACAACCGAGTCAGCATTGATCACTTCGTCTGCCAAACCCTTGGCTAGCTCAATCGCCGCCCCATGTTCAGGCTTCCACTCTTCTACCGGCATACGTTCCGCGCAGGCAGCATATATCCACGCCCGCGACGGAAAGGGTTGCAGGCCAAGTTCACGGGTGACGATCTTGCCGTTCGGATGTTCCGCCTGCCAGGCGGCCTGTACTGAATCTGCCAAAGCTTTACTGGTCGATTTATCCACCTGAATACTGGCACCTACACGAAGAAAAATTTTAGGAGTATCTTTTGCCATACTCGCATCCTAGTCCTCGCAGATCTTTAGCGATATGAGAAAATTTACTATTCAAGCGTCAGGGAGCTTATCCAAAGCTTCTACTAACCTATGTTAGACATTAGTGGCCTCGTCGTCATGCGCTCATCATAGTAAATAACCATTAGAGGTCAAAATACTTATGGTTGCCCGAGTGCTTTCGAATTGGAACCAGATCAGTAGAGAACCTCAACGCTGGAAGCAGCTTACGCTGCAGCTTTCCCCAAAAATGTCATAAGTGTTTGATATTGATCTTGAGTGATCATTCCATCTGTCAGCATCTCATCAGCTTCTTCATTAAGGTACTTGGCTTCAAACGGTTCTTGTCCTTTTCCTAAATAATACTGGGCTAGACGCTGTTCTCCTTCCTCAAGTAAACATATCATCAATCCTGTAGGACCCCATGCACCCCATTCCCCTTCTTCTACTAATTCTTCAGAGATGCTTTCAGCTGCGCCCTTTTTATCAAACAGCAGAATTCTCATCAATTCTAATGAGTGGTCATTCTTGAGAAATGCTAATGCAGCATTAAATGATAACTCTGTATTTCCTGCGGCGTATGCATCGTAAAATGTGTCTTTGATGAATTTCCTTATGTCACCGAGTGCTGCGGCGCGTACTTCCGTATCGTTAATACCTTTTATAGCATTAAACACTTTGCAGGCATTGCCATAGAGTAAATATTTGTCGAGAGGCAAGACATGCAAAGATTGGACCGCCATTGCTGCAGATTCAGCATCACCAGCCTTGGTCATTTCAACACTAAGATAGTACAGGCTAGACCCAGGGGCATAACGCCTGACTGCCCGTCTTAAATCGTTTAGCATATTATTGTCTATAGCTCTTCTTATGATCTCACTTACAGTCCCTTCACCTTCATACTCAAGATCATCCTCATGAGTAATTAGCGCGCGTATAGAAGCATCATAGTTACCTAGCTCTGCAGCACGTCTTGCTACATATTCAGGATCTTGGTAGGCCGATTCTTCTTCAAGAGATTCTAGCCGTCTGACTGCTCTCTCCAATAACTCCAAGTCACCATGCTCCATAGCAGCGTCAGCCAAAACACTAGCCTGCAGATTAAATGGCAATCGGCTAAGATTCGCCTCGAATATATCTGGCCTTTTATAACGTGCTGCCAAGACACACAGGTCTTCATAAGTTGGGTTTAGGTCTTGATCACTTATAACGTCTTGTCTTGCCTTAAAAACATGTTCTTCCCATTTGGCGGATGCCTCGTCAAGCAAGTCAGGTCTTTGCTCTTCCTTGATAATACATATCAACACATCAGTCTGCATTTCCGCATCGGCTAACTCTCTTGCTGCATCAAGCATCTCATTGACCCGACGCTCATTCTTAGCAATAGATACACCGGCCCAAAACATCCAATTATCTGCGGGGTTGCAATAATATGTTGGGTTTTCAGTAGGTATGGCTGGCCATTGCTGGCCAGGTTCATACATTCCAAGCAGCCGCGGGAAAAAGGTAGATTGTCTAAAATCACCTGCTTGAGGCGTATGACATTCAATATAATTAGACCAGTCATCAGCAGAAGGGGCCTCATGAGACATAGTTACATATTTTAAAATATTAATTATTTAAAATCAATATTTATTGGGTCTGCTTAAATAAAAAGACCTCCGCGTTAGAGGTCAAAGTACTTATGGTTGTCCAGGTGCAATCGAATTGGAACCTGCTGTCCAAAGAATTAGTACGCTGGAATCAATCGAGATTTAACTCAACGTAACTTATTGTCGTGTTCATACGTCCACCACCTTTCCTATCAGATAAGCTAACTAGCCTACCATCTAACTTTGAAAGCAGATTTCGAAAAGACTTGTACGTAATGCGCCCCGAACCATTGGCTCGTATACTTTGATAAAGATTACGACTGTCTACACCCTCTTCTGGGATATGTGCTGCGATAATGCCTGCCCAACGACGTAAGTTTTTTGCGTGAGCCGCAGTAGAAAATTCGTAGGCTTTTTTCATGAGAACTGCAGCAGTTTCTGGATCCTCTGAAATTTCATATGCGCGTTGTCGTGCCCATTTTACATAAGCTCCGTCGGCGTGTAACTGCTCGATGGCTTCTTGCAATTCTCGCACAGGCTTCTCGTATTCAGGGCTCAACTGTACTTGCGTAAGTGCCTTTTCAAGTATAAAATCTTCAATCTCT
The DNA here is from genome assembly GCA_028289045.1 of Candidatus Saccharimonadota bacterium. Lineage (GTDB taxonomy): Bacteria > Patescibacteriota > Saccharimonadia > Saccharimonadales > UBA4665 > JAQGHB01. The sequence goes on along the minus strand of JAQGHB010000010.1, from coordinate 13,240 downwards.
ATAAACGCTAATCTGTCCTGAGCTTTAGCATCTACAGCCGCATCCCAGATTGCTTGTCTTTCTAGATCGGGATTTACTTCAAGCACTTCATTGATAAATTCATCGCCAGACATAACAACCGCAGGCCCACCCTTAGCTGGTAGTATTTTGGCTGTTTCGTAAATTGCAACCGTCGTAGGATCAGCTCGCTCACTTTGAGGCAAAAAGGCTTCAAGGTTAGATCGAGAGGGTTGGTTAATGTGTAATGTTCTCTCTGCTGGATTATATTTTCTACCTATTTCAACCACACCTTCAGCTTCCAATGCCTCCAGATTTACATGCACACGTCCTGTAGTAACATCAGTTCTTTCTGCCAATCGTGCTACAGAAATACCGCTGCCTAGAAGCGCGTACATGCCAAGTCGAAAACTTGGCGTTCCCTTATCATATTCAGCAGGATTGTTAGAGGCGCCCAAAATTACTAGCGCCGAAAAATCGGGATACTCTAGGTCCCAATTGGCCACACTACCGACAATAGGCACTCCAATACGTAATCCAGTTTCGCTAATCGAGTAAGCTTGATGAGGAGTTGCTTTAGCTTCAACTACTCCAGCATTACTTAAGCTTGTTCCACAATATTTATGTGGCGTTGGCTTGCTAATATCCCAACCTGGAAACCCACATTGCAAATCCATAAGAGCACGGTATAAACCTCGTTCACCATATGCTTCGCTTGGTGTGCGAGCCATTGTCATCAGAGTCATCATTTTTGCAGGATGATTAGCTACGCCGTCAATCACAGGCTGTGTTTCTCTAGGAGAAAGTGGCATCTCCGTAACAATACCTACCATATATCCAATTATAATACCATAATTACTTGCTTTGAACAATGCACGGATATAAGTCTGGAACCTTAATTACAGGGGTGAAATAAAAACGGCTCCGAATTATTGAAATTCTGGAACCGTTACTGATCTGTCAGTATGACTTGGTTGCGGGGGCAGGACTCGAACCTGCGACCTTGTGGTTATGAGCCACACGAGCTGCCGCTGCTCCACCCCGCGTCGGATGGTCTACATACTATAGCAAACAGAGGTGAGATTGTCAATTACTGCTGGCGATGCAGGAAGAAATTAATCCAGGACTGAATGTGGCGCTGATAGGCTGGCTGCTTCACACTTGCCTCGGCGAGCTTGGTGGTAGCGGGCGTGTCCACGGTGTACTTCAAAGCCACGTCCGAGGGCACCACAACTTCTTTCTCGCCAGCCACTGCCAGCCCAAAACTCTGCCGCGCCGATAGCTCCAAATACTGATTACTCTTGAGGTACTCGTTCTGCAAAGACAGATTATTGTTCTGCAGCTTTTTGACGCCGTTCTGCTGGCGCAGCGTCGAGATCTGCTTCTGCAGTCCGTAGTTGGTCTGGATGGTCTTGATACCGCTCCAACTGATCATCAGCACTAATATCACAAACACCACCTGCCCCGCGAAGCGAATGTCGCTCAGGCGGCGCACAAAGGCGTTGATTTTGTCTAATGCTACGGTTTTTATTTGCATATGGCTTACCGCTCTATTATATAACACTCCGTAATCTGATATACTCTCCTCTGTTAGGCCGCGCAGGTGGCCGACCAACCGCGGGGGTGTAGCTCAGTGGTTAGAGCAGTCGGCTCATAACCGATTGGTCCCTGGTTCAAATCCAGGCACCCCCACCATTTGCATTTTCTTCTAATATATGTCAGTATTTACTTATGCCTGAATTTGCGACTGATGCGCTTGTCACCTTAGGTGGTGGAACCAATAGGCACGGTGTTATTCTGCCGCGTTCTTTAGCTCGCATTGATGAAGCAGTTCATCAGTACCATAATGGTGAAGCCCCTTGTATCATTCTTGTTGGCGGCTATTGGTTGATGACCGATGACTCCAGCAAGTCAGGTACCAGCGAGGTTCAGCAAATGGAGGACCGTGCACTTGCTCTTGGTGTTCCTTCGGTAAATGCTATTAAAGCAGCCCTTAAGTCACGTGAGACTATCGGCAATGCCCTCTTTGCCAAGCAAGAAATACTTGAACCCAATAACTGGAAAAATATAGATGTAGTTACGTCTATAACTCACTTGCCTAGAAGTCTTGTAACGTTCAAGCATATTCTGGGACCGGAGTATCAAGTTAACGGAATCGAAGCTCCGGAAAAATGGGTGTTGCCAAAAAAAGCTTACGAAGTATTAGGATTGATGATGCAGCGATATGTCTTAGACGGCACCAAGCCCGGGGACAATGAAGCAATTCACGCCAGACTGCTTGAGCGTGTACCTGGCTACGATAACGATGTAACTCCTAAGGAGCTGGCCTTAAAGAGTTTACTGCACGTTGTAAAGTCCGATGAGCCAGCTTTTTACACGTTGGCCCAGGCGGCATAGGCTGTATTCACAGGCGTGAATAGTTGGGAGACTTTCAAGAGATAATTTTTGAGGTGGTTCCATTGCTACTAAGTCGCTCCGAAGGAAATCAACTGGCGTACTCTATCGCAGAACTGAACGACAATTACTCAAAAACAGAAAAACTGTTAGGCAGAACAAGCTTACTGACCGCATACAGTCATGTCGCCGAGCAAATCAATGAGCTAAACCAAGCCAATCCCGATCGAGTAGGGTTTGAGCAAATCTATGCTCCTTTACTCGAGGAAACAATCCCTGGCGCTGCAAGGATATAGCCACTAAATGTTACTTGTCTGAGTTCTCACGCAGTCAGGTAGCGTTTTCCTCTCTGACGGTTCCATTGCGGCCGATGTCGAAGGTGGCAGCGGCGTCTTCGACCCCGGCTGCCGGAACCAAATCGAGGTTCTGCACGTCAATACTATGCTGCAATAGACCGTTTTATCTGCATAATCTCTAACAGAGGCCGCCAAACTTATCCACGTGATAAATGTGACTTTTACATGGTTTGTCTGTAAAAAAGCTTGCACATGGGGTTTATAATAAATGTAGAAGTTAATAAATATTTAATAAACACTGAGGAGAAACAAAAATGAGTCCAGAAGCATCAATCGCACAACAAGAAATAGTGGAGCAACAACGAGATAAAGCTGCACACTTTATTATGGAATACATGGTTGATGGTCCTATTGAAGTCGAAGCAACTGGGATCGCACAACCAGAAGCGCCAGTCATGCAACAGGAAGTTGCTGAACCTGCTCCTACACCAGAACCACGCCGATATGCAAACATTGGCTATCCTTTCTCTCGCCCCAAAGTTAAGTGGCTGGGCAAAACTTGGAATGGGCCTCAGACTGCCTAACCGCAACACTCTTTACGCTACAGAATATTTCACAGACGCCAAGATAGATTTCGTTGATACTACGTAGGGTTAACGAAAGGATTTTATATGTCGTTATGGAATGAAACCAAGCAAGAACGTGAAGAGGCCCGTGAAGTCCGCCACAAATTAGAGTCTGAAGAATTTGAGTTTGTCTGATGCTACTAAAATGGCTTTTTAGATCGAGATTAACTCGTAGGGTTGGCCTGATCAGCTTGCGACTGCTGTGGCGCGTAGTTGTGTGGCGGCTAATATCTCGAGTAGCTCGTCGGAAGATTGTGCGTCCATAAGTCGTTCGCGCAACTCTTTGGCGCCATCAAAACCATTGATATAAATTTTGCAGAACTTGTTGAGCGTGTGAATCGGCCGCTCATTGTGCTTCCAGGTGTCAGCAAATAATTGCACGTGCTTGCGATACAATTCAATCCGCTCATCCGGCGTGATGCTTTCCCACGGAGATGTTTCAGCAAACACGTACGGATCGTGAAATACGCCGCGCCCAATCATGATGCCGTCCAGACCGTATTGCTCTGCTAGCTCCTGGGCCTGTTGGCGCGTTTCTACGTCGCCATTGCCAACAATTAACGTGTTAAGTGATAGCTTGTCGCGCAATTTTACAGCTTCGCCGATCAGATCCCAATGCGCCGGCACCTTACTCATCTCTTTACGGGTCCGGCCGTGAATAGTTAACATGTTAAGTGTCTTGCTCAGCAGGAACTCGATCCATGTCATATCAACTTCGCTAAAACCAAGTCGGGTTTTGACGCTCAGCGGCAAACGGCCGTCCAACCCCTCGCGAGTCGCTTCGATAATCTGCTCGGCTAGCGGTCGATTCAAAATAAGCGCGCTACAAGTACCATTCTTGACTTCTGACTTTGCGGGGCAACCCATGTTCAGATCCACACCTACAAAGTTGCAGCCCTCCGGTAGCCCAAGTTCACGCGCAAACGTGCCGTCGGCAATCTCCTGAGCCGTCTTGCGGAAGTTCTCCGGATTACTGCCCCAGAGCTGTGCGATCAAATTTTTCTCGGAAGCCACAAACTGCAATTTCTTCAGCAGCTTTGAGCGGCCCGCACTCTGTAGCCCATCAACATTCACGAACTCCGTGAAATATAGATCAGCCGGCGCGCAGCCAGCCACCACCTGCCGAAACACGGTATCGGTAACATCATCCATCGGCGCCAATACAAAAAAAGGCTTTGGTAGGTTTTGCAGCGTATTCATCCGATTAAGTATAAAGAATTACGTGCTGGTCTGATAGCGTCTGACATGCTTCATAGCTCTGCGCAACGTTTGTGATCGATCATTATGAGTATGGTGACGGTAAGATGGATCGTGATTCCACTCCGCAGACAGACCGCGTAGCGCATGAACCGCCACATCTACCTCGCGGGCTACTGCCAGCGGCTCAGCAGGTGCGCTCGACCGCTCAGCCTCATTGATTTCAGGCCGCGGCGTAGCATCATTTTGTAAAGACTCTTTTTCCATATAAATATACTTTAACACTCTTTCCTTTATTTTACAATAGCTTTATCTGCCGTGTCTGTCTCTGGTCACTACCTAACGATTCTAGATGCTTAACGGCTTTGGCGCTGTAAGCTATGCCACTCTCTGCTCATTGTCAGTCGCCGCAAAGAAGATTTCTCGCATAAACGGCCTGTAGATATCATGGTATGCTTGGCAAGCGAAAATAGATTGCAACAACTTAAAGCGGCGGGCATTAATATACCGGCCCTGGATTAGTAGTTGTCTCTGCCACGCCGCGTCGGTATCTTTTGTTGAGCCTTTCTTGCCGAATAATTCTTTGGCGCGCGCTCGATGCATGGCACTGACTTCTTTATCTGTTAAGCCAGCATTTATGGCGACCGTCTCGGCGGTTTGACTAAACATTTCTTCGGCTCTTTTCCGCGCTTTGTCAAGATCTTTCACCTTGTAGAGGTCGACCGGCATTCCACTCTTCAGATCCCACTGCTTAGTTTGTCGCCGGAGTCTCAACAGAAGTTCCCGATCGGTAACATACTTATCATCAAGCCCCTTAACCTTTTCAACATAGCTTCGGGCGACCTTAGCTCCGGAACTTTTCACTCGACGGTTCACTTCATTACGGTCAATATAATCAGGGTGATCCACAGGAGTATCCGCGTGGGCCCTCCTGGTATGATTTTTTATATGGTTGATCAGTCCTCCAGGATTGCGCGCTATCAGATTGTACTCGTCCATAGGAAAGACAACACCTGGCTGATCGTACTCGCGACGTTTCTCGTTATACTTAAGGTCAAACGGAACGCAGATTCCCTGAGCACGAGCATATTCTACTCCGGCACGAAACTCGGTTTTGACAATTTGCTCGCCATTGTTATAACGTGGGTCATTCCACCAAATGTACAGGGAGCGCTCTATCCAGGCTGTGTCGGTAGCTCGTTCAACATCTGTTTGTCCGACATCAAGGAATTGCCTCTGGCTCGACTCACTATCGGGGAGGGCTAAACTGCCGAGTTTCAAAGCGAATTCAGATAGCCTCAATCGCTCACCAGAGTTAGTAATATCGGCGTCCTCTGGCGAGTACCAATCAAGGACACCTCTTGTCGCGTCCAGCTGTGCTACAAATACCGGTTTTAATTCTAGTTGATTTTGATCTGGAACTACTCTCGACACACAGTTAGCCTCTTACAGGAGTAGTAGTATACGACGACCGGTGTAATTTTACAAGGAGTTAACTATGCTTGAGAGCGACAGCACCAAGCACAGTTGCATTGATTTCCTTTACGATTTCTTCTCGATGAGAATCGCGAAGTTCAGATTTTTTTGTGCCAGGACCGGCATATTCTTTGCGAAATTCAGTATATCTTGCGTTTAACTCTGCGCGGTCTCGCCCGTCTTTAGCTCGTACTACCTCTTTGAATACCTTTTTGGTAACTGGATCGTGACTTTTTACCGTTTCCGGCTCAATGCCAATTGACCAGGCAAAATTAATTTTTGCGGCCAGTTGCAGTCTGTCTTTAGAGGTGGCGGACTTCTCCTTACGTTGAACAAGTAAAATCTTTTCATCTTCGAAGTCTTCTACGTCTTTAATCCCAGCTGCAGCATTTACTTGCGAGCCTTCGGCCTTAAGTTCAGAGGCCAGATTCGTCAATGCTTTATGTCTATATTCAAGTCGCGTAATATGTTCGGCAGATTTAGGATCCATAAAGTAGGTATTTGAGGCTTCCTGAGGAGGCACAGGATTATCACTGACTGGCATTTCAGCTGGCGGCAATAACATGCCTTGTCCTGCTAGAACTAGTGCGTCGTAATTGATAGTTTTTCGTGCCATAACAGGCCTTATTGTATCACGTTTATGCTAGTTTTGCAATAGCGCTTGTGCTTACAGAGCTATTCCCATTTGAAGACGCGGAATGCAATGGCGTAGATGACGATGAACCACAGGCCGATCAGGCCGAGCTGCGGTCCAATGTCGATCAGATGCTTGCCTTCAGTGGTTAGCAGACGCAGGCCATCAATTACGGGGGTCAGTGGCAGGAACGTGGTGACATGCTGCAGCCATTCTGGCATGAGGAAACGCGGGAAGAAGGTGCCGGACAGAAAGAGCATGGGGAAGACGATGATGTTGCTGAGTGGAGCCGCCTGGCGTTCGTTTTTGGCCCAGCCGCCGAGCGCGAGGCCGATGCCCAGGATCATGAAGATGCTCAAAATAGTGAACAGGAATATTTCGGGATAGTTGCCGTTGATCTTGAGGTGGAAGACCTGGATGGCAACTGCAAATTGGATGGCAATCGAAATGATGCCAGTCAGCGCCTGGCTGAACATGGTAGCCAGGAAATACTGCCAGACCTTGATTGGCGTGGTGTGCAGGCGGCGTAGGATGCCCTGCTTCTTTAGTTCGGGGAAGACGTTGACCGGACCGAAAATGCCAAGGCCGATAATGGAGAAACCTAGTAGGCCCGCGAAGGTATAGTCAAACGATGACAGGCTCTTTTCGTTCACTTCTTTGCCGGACACAGTGAACGGATCCTGCGTGGTCACGTACTTGCTGTTGAGCTGCTTCAGCGAGCCGTCGAGCACGGTGGTTAGGGTTTCACCTGTACCGGAGCTGCTGTGGCTGTAGAGTACCTGAAGGTGGCCAGACGGGTAGTCCTGGCCGGCGACGGTCGTACCGAAGTCTTTGGGCAGCACCACGATGCCGTCAATTTGGCTTTTGACCATCTTTTCTTTGGCGGCTGGAATGGTTGAGAGGTCTTTACTGACCTGGAAGAATTTGCTTTTTTCGAGTTGCTGAACATACGTTTTTGAGAAGCTGGTGTCTGACTGATTGATAACCGCTATTTTGAAAGTGGTGGTGCCGCCACCCTTGCTTAGGCTGCCAAAAACAAATAGGAAGATCAGCGGGAATAAAATACCGAAGAACTGCGCGAGACGGTCACGGAAAAAGCGACGGGTGCTGAGCTTGGTAAAAACCAGTACGGTGCGAAGTTGTTGTCTGATAGTCATAGCTAATCCCGTAGCCCTTTGCCCGTTAGATCGATGAAGACGTCGTCGAGATTGGCTTGCTGAACCTTTTCGTGTTTGGTGAAGCCGCGTTCAAGCAGTTGTTGAATTAAATTCTTTGGTGTGTCGAGGGCAATGATTTTACCGGTGTCCATGATGGCCACACGGTCGCAGAGCAGTTCAGCTTCGTCCAAGTAATGCGTAGTCATGATAACCGTCACGCCCTTGTCGCGGACTTCGCGGATCAAGTCCCAGAGATTGCGGCGGGCCTGCGGGTCCAGACCGGTGGTGGGTTCGTCCAGGAAAAACACTTTGGGACTGTGCACCAGGGCGGCGGCGATGCTCAGGCGCTGACGTTGACCGCCGGATAGCTGTTCGGCGAAGCTATTGGCTTTTTCGCCAAGTTGAACGTCGTCCAGAAATTCCTGCGTGTTGACCTTTTCACCGTAGGCGGCGGCAAACATCTCGATGATTTCAGATAGCTTTTGCTTATCCTGAAATGCAGGGGATTGAGGCTGGACGCCGATAATTTGCTTTACTTCATTTGGCTGCTCGGCCACATTGAGGCCATTGATGATAATAGTGCCACCATCGATCTCTCGCATGGTTTCAATCATTTCCAGAGTGGTGGTTTTGCCCGCGCCATTGGGCCCAAGGATGCCGAAAATCTCACCTTTTTCGACTTCAAACGAGATTCCATCGACGGCAGGCTTGTCATCATATACTTTTTTGAGATCTGTAACTTTGAGTATTGCTGCCATAATCTCACCAACTATACCAAACAAAAAACACCCGACCAAACAAATGACCGGGTGTTTTAGAAGAGCTCCGTATCTAGGAGCGCTTGACTGTCAGGAAGCCGTTACGAGGGTTCTCGTTAACGCTGAAACCTGCTGGCAGGTCAGTTGCTTCAGGACGCTCGTCCTTGCTGAAGTAGTAGATGCGCTGCAGTTTGCCGCCGCGAAGTGTGACTTCCTTGGAATTTAAGTAGTACGTTACACCTTTAGAGTTAGTGTGCTTGTAAGCCATGTATGCTCTCCCTCTCTTAACAATTAGTAGTGTACCCCTAACATACTCTCGTGATATTTTACTTGTCAACCCTATTGATAGGTGTAAGCGCTCTGGTGGCCATGACCGGAGCTTTGTAAAATCACTGCGTTAACAGATTAGGGAGCGTCTTGAAGCAGTCTATAAAATCAATCAAAATAATTATCAAAGTCACCCATGATTACGGTTGCGCTTGGCATGGAGCTGTATTACACTGGGGCAGTAACCATAAAAAGTATAAAGAGGTGGAGAAGAACAGGTATGGACTTTACGAATCGCAGTAATCAATCGCCAGCAGTAGCCCCTAGTAGCCATCCAGCTGCAACGGCGCCATCTGGCCATTCAAAGAAAAATCAAGATAATTCCGGTAAATTGGGGCGCATTGGCGTCGCAGTAGCAGCTTTTGTCATCGCCATACTGATTGCGGCTATCGCACTCATTATCGGCACACAGCCCAACACCAAAGAATCAAAGTATGTCGACCAAAACAAACTCCAGGCAGTCTTCCTAAATACTGGCCAAGTCTACTTTGGTAACGTTAAGTCGCTCAATAGTAAGTATTTTGTCCTAAACAACATCTACTACTTGCAAACCGCTAACGGCAGCACGACCGACACCAAAGCCGCTGCAAACACCAGTGTGTCGCTCGTCAAGCTCGGTTGTGAGCTCCACGAACCATTCGATCAAATGGTCATCAACCGCGACCAAGTCACTTTCTGGGAGAACCTCCAGGATAACGGTCAGGTTGCTACCGCGGTCAAAGCTTTCGAAAAGCAAAACCCCAACGGCCAGAAGTGTAGCGATCAGAGCTCTAGCTCTAGTAACACCTCCAACAGCGTTCAGAACGCCGGCAACAGCAACACTCCTGCTGCCACTCCAAAACCGTAGTGAGCAAACTCACTGAATTAAATACCCCTCCTCTGAGGGGTATTTTCATGGAAGAGCGTCAAACGTAGCGGCGGAATAATCGGTCAACCACGAGCGTTATCACGAAAGCTATACCGCTGAGCGTGGTTAGAACCAGAGTCCAGCCAGCCAGGTCAGGCGACCAGCGCGGTGAAATGAACGAGAACTTGTACAGGGCATCGGAGATAGGGGCTGCGGTGGCGGCAGTGTGCGATTGCACATAGGCTTCAATACACGGTACGCGGTTGCGGCCGGAGACGTCAGTGGAGTTCTGAGCCTCACAGGCGTGCTGAGCGTCGGTGTAGATCTGAGTGTTGGTTTTGCCAGCAGCTTCGCTCTGGGCCTTTAGGAGGCGCTCGTAGGTGTACTTGAGCTGAATGGGCGGGTAGACAGGGTTCGGACCGGCGCTGAGATTGGTGTTCATGTGCGATGTCACATAAGCCTGCAGGTTTTTGAGCGCCGTCTGGGTGTCGCCATCATTCTGATCGGCGGTGTAAACAGCATTGCGCAAGGTTATCATGTGCTGATTATTGGCCCTCAGAGCAAAAACACAGACTATGCCAAAGAAAATCGCCAGTGCCAGAAAGTACCACGGCTTGATATGCCGTAGCCTGGTCCACAGATGATGCGCACGTCGTTTGTCCATACGCTTATGATTATATCTCAGCTGGACGCTAAACCTAGTAGGTTGTACCCTATAAGCATGCATATTTACTTCTCGGGAATTGGTGGCGCAGGAATTGGGCCTCTGGCTATGGTCGCCCACCAGGCTGGCTATACAGTATCTGGCTCTGACAAACAGGATTCTCAATATATCGAATATCTTCGCAAGCACGGCATTACGAATGTCCACATTGGGCAATCTCGCGAAGATATCGCAGCCTTGCACGACAAGCAGCCGATTGATTGGTTCGTGTACACCTCTGCGCTGCCGCTGGAAAACCCCAATGCTCCCGAGCTGGTCTTTTGCAAAGAGCAGAATATCAAAACCAGCAAGCGTGACGAGCTTTTGAACCAAATCCTCAGCGACAAGAAGCTGAAGCTGATCGCTATCGCCGGTACCCACGGCAAAACCACCACTACCGCCATGACAACCTGGCTATTCAAGCAACTTGGCGAACCTGTCAGCTATCTCCTGCCCGCTAAAACCAGTTTCGCCGAGATGGGCGAATACGATCCCGCCAGCAAATATTTCGTCTACGAGGCAGATGAATTCGACCGCAATTTCTTGGCCTACGAGCCGACGATTAGTGTCATCACAGGAGTCAGCTGGGATCATCACGAGATTTTTCCAACACGAGAAGACTACCAGGCAGCGTTCCGCGAATTCATTAGCCAGAGCCAGCATACCTATCTGTGGGAAGATGATGCTGACTATCTCGAACTTGAAGAATCAGACACACTTAACATGTTAAGTGTTGAGGAAAATCACCTCTCAGACCTGAAATTGCTTGGTCTGTACAACCGACTCGATGCCTGGCTGGCAATACAAGCAGTCCACCACGCAACGAAGGCACCGATTGATAAGCTACTCAGCATTGTCAATCGTTTCCCTGGTCTCAGCCGCCGCATGGAACTAGTTGTAGCTGGATTATATAGCGATTACGCTCACACGCCAGAGAAAATCCGTGGCGCAATGAGCGTGGCCGGAGAAATGGCTGCCGAATCTGGCCAAAACCTTGTTGTTGTCTACGAACCGCTGACCAATCGCCGCCAGCATTACATGCTCAACGAGTACAACGACGTCTTCAATGGCGTCTCAAAGCTGTACTGGATTCCGAGCTATCTCGCGCGCGAAGATCCTGGGCAGCGCATCATTCCACCAGCCGAACTCATTTCACATTTATCCGATCCGTCTATCGCCGAACCTATGGAGCGCGACGCTGATCTAAAGAAAGCTATTCAAAAGCATCTCGACGCCGGTGACATGGTCGTCGCCATGGCTGGCGGAGGCGGTAACAGCCTCGACGACTGGCTTCGCCAGGAGTTCCACGCGTGAAGCTTGTCCAGCTTAACATCTGGGGTAGCAAACTGATGTATCAAATCCTAGATTTTGTGGAGGAGCAGTCACCGGATATTCTTTGCATGCAGGAAGTGCAGGCCATGCCTGGCGCGTCAGGCAATCTATTTGCCACGCTTGATGAGATTAAACAAGCCGGCCAATTCGAAGAGGAGTTGATGTCGCCAACCCAGAGTTTCAACTACATGCGCCGCACAGTCGACTATGGCAATGCAATCCTGTCTCGCTATCCGATAACTGCCAGCAGTACGACATTTACCAGCGGACTGTGCAAGCAAGATTTCGATCTCACAACCGATGACACTAATGTTCGTAATCTTCAGCACGTGTCCCCGCAAATAAACGGCCAGTCAGTGCATGTGCTCAATCACCACGGCTATTATGTAGCGGAATCCAAACGAGGCAACGACGAGACCAAACGTCAGATGAGTATTATCGCCGACTACATAAAAACGCTAGACGGGCCCGTAATACTGACCGGTGATTTCAATCTATCGCCTGACAGCGCTTCAATTGGCATTCTAAACCAGGTCCTCACTAATCTTTCGGTCGAACATAAACTGGAAAACACCTACGGCCAACTGAGTCACCACAACACAGTCTGTGATTACATCTTCGTGAACGACCTGGTGAATGTTACAAACTTTTCTGTGTCCGATGAGCTTGTTTCAGACCACAAGGCACTAATCCTCGACTTCGAAGTTTAATTATCCCAGCCGTATTGTGCAAAGTTTTTACCAACTTTGATCTGATCTAATTCGAAGCGGACTGATGGGACAACATTTTCTGGAAGCTTGTTTAGGTCGAGCCACACGAGTTCGCTGTGCACGTCAGGCTCTGCGTTAGAAAGCTCACCTTGCCACTCAGACACCTCAAACCAGAAGTCTACCCAGTCAATTTCATCATGTCGATCGGCAGTCAACACCAGCCTCAGGTTTTCCGGTGCAATATCTACACCAACTTCTTCCTTGGCTTCGCGGACTGCCGCCTTTAAGACGGGCTCATTCTTTTCAATCTTGCCGGCTGGCACTGTGTAGTAGCCATTCATCCATGAGGTATTTTCACGCAATAAAAAGGCTACTTTATTGTCTTTGCGAAAAATTATGTAAACGGCTGTGTAAGGAGTGGCAGTATCGTATTTCATCGGTTGTCGCCGGCGCCTTTGATGACATTGCGCTTTTGGCGGTCAGCCAGCTTTTTGACATTGAGCTGCATGATTTCATCTAGGCTCAGCCCGAGAGAGTCGGCCAAGACAGCGATGTACCAAATGACATCGCCAAATTCTTTGACGAAGTCATCGTGCTGCTCGGGCGTGAACTCGCCCTGGCGATAGGCAATAGCTTTCTTCCACTTTTCGACGATTTCACCGGCTTCGCCGGCGATGCCCATCACCCAGATGCTGTTTTGCAGATGTGGGTCATCGTAGCTTTTGACGGCTGTTTTGATAGCCTGTTTTTGGTATTCGTCGAATGTCATAGAGCCTCCTGCTTAGG
>JAQGHB010000001.1 GCA_028289045.1 Candidatus Saccharimonadota bacterium | reverse complement strand
AATGTCTCCGGTTAATAGTAGATAATCGTATTAAATAGTCTTATACATGGAATTGCAAGCAGTAGCGTCTTTGAGGGGCAGAGAAGATGTATGCTAAACTCGAAGTATGAAAGTCCTTGTGCTTTATCGACCAAATTCAGAACATGGCAGACTCATCGAAGAGTTTATTCATGATTATCAGTCGCGCCATGTCAGTGGACGACTCGAGGTGCTTAGCATTGATACACGTGATGGCATGGCCACGGCCACGCTATATGATGTTATGCAGTATCCGGCAATTCTGGTGCTGCAGGACGACGGCTTCCTCCACAAGAGCTGGATGGGCGATAGTATCCCGCTACTCGATGAAGTCGCTGCTTACGCAAGAGGGTAAACGACCACTGTTGTTTTTTGCTACGGGGCTGATATACTAGAAGTACAATTTAATACATCCGTTAGAGCGGCTATCAACCGCGAGGAGTGGAAAGAACCGGCGAAAGCCTCAGTAGAATCCACCGGAGAGGTCCGTTATCACCGTAAGTAAGTCCCAAAGCAGGATGGTACCGCTCCACAAAGAGCTCCTGCAAAATAAGGGGCTTTTTCTATTTTTAAGGAGCATAATACAGGTATGAAATTCAAAAAAGGCACGCGCCGCAAGGCCATCGACTACGAGAAAGATCTCGTTAACTACTGGAAAGAACATAAGACGTTCGAAAAATCGGTCGAACAGCGACCGGCCAGCGACGCTTTTGTTTTTTATGATGGCCCACCATTTATAACAGGGGTACCACACCACGGCACCTTGCTGTCGAGCATTGTTAAAGATGCTGTGCCACGCTATCAAACTATGAAGGGTAAGCGCGTAGAGCGCGTCTGGGGCTGGGACTGTCACGGCCTGCCGGCTGAAAACTTTGTTGAGAAAAAGCTGGGAATCACCGACCGCCATGACATCGGCACTAAAATCAGCTTAGAAGATTACATAAAAACTGCCCGCGAAAGCATGGTCCAGACCAGTAGTGAGTGGGAAGACACCATCGACCGCATCGGACGTTGGGTGGACTTCAAAGGCGCCTACAAAACCATGGACAAAGACTATATGGAATCTGTCTGGTGGGCCTTCAAGCAGCTCTACGAAAAGGGCAAGATCTACGAAGGTGAGCGTGTGTTGATGTATGACACGAAATGGGCAACGCCGCTGTCTAAAAATGAAGTCACCATGGACGCCGGTGCCTACCAGGTCGTAACTGATCCAAGCGTCTACGTAAAGTTCAAACTTGTCGGCCAAGACGCCTCTCTGCTGGCTTGGACAACCACGCCATGGACGCTACCAGGCAACACCGCGGTTGCAGTTAATACCGATATTGACTACGTCGAAGTCGAGGTTGATGGCGAGCGACTTATCTTGGCCAAAGACTTGCTGGATAAGGCGCTAACCGATGAGAAGCACCAGGTCTTGCCGTATGAAGTGATACGCAGCTTTAAGGGTAGCGAACTAATCGGTGAGTCTTACGAACCACTGTTTGAAGATCGCGGCAAAAATGCCCATAAAGTCTGGGCTGCCGACTACGTAACCACCGATTCAGGTACTGGCATTGTTCACTTGGCGCCAGCTTACGGCGAAGAGGACTTTGAACTCGCCAAAGAAAAGGGTATTCCGGTGGTACATGTGTTGGATGAATACGGCAAATACACCGAAGGCGAGTGGAAGGATTTGGATGTCTGGGAGACGAATAAGACAATCGCCAAAGCCCTGAAGGAGCGGGGCGTGGTCTGGAAAATCGACTACATCCAGCACGAATACCCGCACAACTTACGCAATGGCAATCGTTTGATGTACCGAGCCCACCCCAGTTGGTTTATGGATATCGACGGACAACGTACCGAAATGCTCGAAGAAAATACCGAACACGTTAACTGGTTTCCGGAACACATCAAACATGGCCGCTTCGAAAAAACCATCTTGCAGGCTCCCGATTGGAACCTGAGTCGCGATCGTTTTTGGGCCACGGCTATGCCAGTCTGGAAGGGTACCGACAAAGACGGCAAGGAGCACATAAAAGTTATCGGCAGCTACGCTGAACTTAAAGAGTTGAGCGGTGTCGAACTCGATGATTATCATCGTCCATGGGTCGACGACGTCGAGTTTGATCTGGACGGCGTGCACTACACCCGCATCGACAAAGTGCTGGACTGCTGGTTCGAAAGCGGCAGCATGCCCTTCGCCCAGTTCCACTACCCGTTCGAAAATAAGCAAAAATTTGAAGATAATTTCCCAGGCGATTTCATTGTTGAGTACGTAGGCCAAGTCCGAGCCTGGTTCTATTACGTACACGCCGTAAATGTCGGCCTGTTTGGCCATAACGCCTTCAAAAATGTGATTGTGACCGGCAATATTGCTGGTAATGACGGGCTCAAGATGAGCAAGAGTCGTGGAAATTTCACTGACCCAAATGAACTAATGGACAAATATTCAGCCGACTCCTGGCGTTTCTTGTTGCTGGGCGCGCCCGTACTAAACGGGGAAGATTTCGCACTGCAAGATAAAGACGTCGGTGATGTCGCCCGTAAACTGAGCATGGTCTGGAATATGTACGACTTCTTTACGCTATACGCCGACGTTGATGGCTGGGATTCCGGCCTCGAAAAAGGCGAATTGCCGCAAGACCCGACCTCTGATCTGAGCAATCCGCTCGACCAGTGGATCGTCAGTCGTGTCCACCAACTCGCCCAAGAAGTCGATCATCATATGCAGGGTTATGACATACCTGGCGCCGTGAAACCCATCCTGCCATTCGTAGACGATGCCAGCAACTGGTACGTCCGTCGCAGCCGCAAACGCTTCTGGAAATCAGATAATGACGCCGACAAACAGGATGCTTACCGCACACTGCACTACGTGCTGACCCAGCTCAGCCTGATCATGGCCCCATTCACGCCGTTCCTCGCCGAAGAGCTCTATCAAAAACTCACCGGCGGCGAGTCGGTGCATCTGTTGGACTGGCCAGAAACTGGCCATATCGACGAGCTTGCACTAGTTCGGATGAGCTTTGCTCGAGAAATCATCAATCAGGGCTTGTCACAAAGAGCAGCCCAAAAGCTCAAAGTCAGACAGCCATTGTCCAAGGCAAGTATTTACGATGAACACAGTTACCTGGACGATGAGCTTAAGTCGATAATCCTCGAGGAGCTAAACGTCAAATCTGTGGAAGTTGTGATGACTGGCTATAGCGGCTCTCTGTCGACAAGTGCCGAGCGCGCCAATTTAGGTTTGGCGGGAAAGCTTATGGACCTAGATCTCGAAATCACCCCTGAGCTGAAACGCGAAGGCCAGATGCGCGAAATCGTCCGAAATGTCCAGCAAGCCCGCAAGCAAGCTGGACTCGAGGTAGATGACCGCATAGACTTGCGTCTAGAGGCCTCAGGAGCCGATTTGGAGGCCGTTTTGGCCGATGTCGGCCTGATGACGACCATACAGCAAGAAACGCTTGCAGCCTCGCTGAATGAGTCAAATCCGGATGATTTCAGTACCACAGCTAAGGTTGATGGCGCCGAACTACAGATCAGCCTCTCTAAAGCCACCCTATAGTAATTAAAACGCTATTGGTTGCATGTTTAAGCCCAGAAGTGTATATATGCCAATATGACAGAGTTTGAAGGAAAACGTATTGAGACTGGTAATGAGGTAACACTAGCTAAGGAGTTTGCTGAAGAGCACAACTTGGACTTAGCGGCCGACACTCTACGTGTTGCCAAAGAGGTCGGAGGCCTAGCTACTCCTGGTTTCGACTTTATTCCAGAAGTAGCTCAGCTTGACGAGGAAGGCACCTACTCGCAGCGTGTCGTCAAAGATGGTGCCGACTACCTATTTACGCAGATTGATTTTAGGCATCGGACCGGTCGTATCGAGGCTAGCCGTAAGATTACTACTATTTTAGCGGGCAATCGTACCGAGGCCGCTTATTGGTCTTTGCAGGCGCCGCCCAAGGAGGTGGATATTCATCAAGGGATTGGCCGTTTGTGGGTAGGAGATCCAAGTCAACGAGCTGGCGTGCCATTCCGGGATTTTCGACTTTATCCCGAAACTACACCTAGAGTAGTACTGCCACCAGGTTGTTTTTATACGATTGAAGCTGAAGAGTATACTCCTGAACCATTAGTGGTGTCAGGTTTCTATAACCCCCCAGTCGATTTTGCGAACTTAGAGGTCTACCCAAAACCTGGCGATCGAGAAATTGATGCTCCTGAAGGTCGGGTCAAGGTTCAGGTTGGCTTTCGCGCAAGGTATCTCTAGAGCCCTTTACAGGGGCGCCCATTTTTGGTATGATCTATCGGTATATGAAAAAAGCAGTAATTCTAACAGGTGGCAAGCAGTACCTCGTGCACGAAGGTGAAACCCTCAACGTCGAGCTGGTTAAAGCTGATGGCAACACCGCTACTTTCGAGCCTCTGATGGTTATCGACGGCGACAATATCCAGATTGGCGCCCCTACGGTCGCCAAGGCAAAAGTCACCGCTGAAATCATCGAAGCCGACAAGCAAGCCGACAAAGTCACCGCTATCCGCTACAAAGCCAAGAAGCGCGTGCACAAAGTCCGCGGCCACCGTCAGCACCAGACTATCCTCAAGATCACCAAAATCGCCTAGTCTTACAACCGTAGCGATTTGAAAAGCATTCGGGAAACCGAGTGCTTTTTGCATATGGCCAAAATGTTGCTGTGGATAAGTTTTCCGGCAATTTGGAGCAGTTGACAGAAACACAACGCACAGCATAAGCACGATAAGAGTAGTGCGGCGTGTTTATAGGGTATGTTCAGGGTCTTTGCCGCTAACGTACTCTTATTTACAACGGAAAATGGCCAAAATAATATCCAAAAACAGACTTCCAAGTGTATATACATTTTGTTCAAAAAGGGCTTGAATGCCGCACTCAGCTGGTAGATACTACATACATAGGGTTGGAGGCGTGAGGTCCCGATCCTAACCAACAAAAAGGTTAAACTCAAAAGCAAAAGCAAAAACTTAGCTCCTGGCCCGAACAGCCAGGAGCTTTTAAATTGTCTGCAGGTTAAATTTTTAAATCCTTGTAGTTTGTTGCTTTAGTAGGTTGTCGTAGAGATGCTTAAGATACGAGCGAGACCTCTACCTACCGAGACGAACTTTTATCCGCCCATATAAGGCCTTTGTGAGGGCTTTAATGCCTAGAAATTGTTCAGGCCGTTGATGGAGGAGATCCCAGTCTTTCTGTAGCTTAGCGGTAGCCTTTAGGCGTTTCTGTAAATCGCTTATCTCTTGTACCTTACGAACTTCTCTTGCGCCCATGTAGCCGTTTACTAACAACACGGCCGGATAATCGTCTATGGTAGGGCCTTCGGCACTTTTATGCAAGAAATAACGGTTGAGGCCATCGAAGAAGACTTCACTGTACCCGTATTTGGCGAGTAGTGAGTGCCAGCTCGATGAAGCGGCTTCTACAACTACTATAGTAGGTGTCCAGCGTTCCCAGTCGTTGCTAGCTAGAACATCATACTCAAGTCCCTCAACATCAACTTTTAGAAAATCGATATGTGTGACGTTGTGTTCGGCGAATATATCGCGCAATGGTTTCACGGGCACCACATAGTCTTTGCGTGGTAAGCCGCGGTGTAGCTTCATGATGGCGGGATCCATTGTTGATAGGCCGTCATGCTGTGGGTACTCGCGTAGTTTGAGCTCGCCGGCTTTCTTGCCGACGCCAATATTCAAGTTGATGTCACGTGGTCGTGCAGCGGCCAGCTCGGCATGAAGGCTGGCAATTGGTTCAACGTTGATACCGGACCAGCCTTTGTCATAGAACAGCTTGGTGACTGAGTGAAGCTCAGCATGGTTTGCGCCTACGTCAACGTAAAAGCCCTTCTTGACGCCATGTAGGAATACAAGTAGGTTGAGGTCTTCATGGTTCTGGGCATAACTGACAAGCATAAGTTTGGCTTTATGGTAAGTCATATGTGGCAATCGTGCAAGCCAGAGTGTGAATAGTACTGGATGGCTAGTATTATCCGGCTACTATTGATCTGTTGGCGCTAGTGCTATACTGGTGCTAACGGAGCAACTTGAGACATGACACAAACAATCATTGCGGTGGTGAATCAGAAGGGCGGCGTGGGCAAGACGACCACGACTATTAATATTGCCGCGCAGCTGGCTAGCGAAAAGAAATCTGTTTTGCTGGTGGACCTGGATCCGCAGGGCAATGCCACCAGCGGGCTAGGCGTTCCGAAAGAACAGGCCGCCAAAACTACTTATGATGTTTTGTGCGCGGGGGCATCATTGGCCGACTCAGTCCACGAAACGCATGTCGCACAATTATGGGTGCTACCGGCCAACAACAACCTGGCTGGCGCGGAGGTCGAACTGGTCGGACAAGCTCAGCGCGAGTTCGCTTTGCAAAAAGCGTTGAAGTCCGCGGCCTATGACTACGTGCTAATCGACTGTCCGCCATCACTCGGACTGTTGACGATAAATGCGTTAACCGCCGCAACAACCGTGATGATACCTGTACAAACAGAATATTACGCGTTGGAGGGTTTGAGTCAATTATTGAGTACCATCCAAGCCGTGCGCGGCAGCACCAACCCACATCTTGAACTGCTCGGCGTAGCACTGACTATGTTTGATAAGCGCAATTCGCTGAGCGAACAAGTTCAGACCGAAATTGAAAATTACTTCGGTGAAAAGGTGTTTAAGACGGTTATTCCACGTAATGTGCGTTTAGCCGAAGCGCCCAGCTACGGCCGCACCATTTATGAACACGACAAATGGAGCAAAGGCGCCCGCGCCTACAAGGCACTGGCCCGCGAAGTCCGCGACCGTATCGGTTAGAATCTAAGAACCAGATGGCTGGCCGTTTTCAGGTCAGTCTGGTTTTGGCGTTAAGCGAACGAGAACTTTGAGCTGTTTGTTTGCCTACTAACGGCGTTCATCCGTGGCCGCAGGCTCTTGATGGGCGGTTGGTACAAAAGCTAGTGTTTTGGCTGGAGTACGCTGTAGGTTCACCGTACCAAGCAGAGTGCGACGCGGGAGAGCTTTGACGACTATGCTGCGTTTTTCGGCTATTCTATGAAGTCCATCGCTAATAATTTCTGGTAAAGTAGCCTTTTCGTAGGTGTATTGTGGGCTTTCTCTGGAAACATGGTGAATATGCTCACGAGTGAGCTGACTATTGCCGACCGCGACCGCAGCTAAGCCGGTAGCTATTTCGTTGATCTGTCCGTAGTTAGTGCCAAAATACATGGCATCTAGTATTGCTGACTGAGGGGTGTTGTGTGATTGGGCGACTGCCTCTTCAAAAGTTGCTTGATCGGCGTGGTCAATCCAAATTTCTTTCGTATTCATGAGCGTAGTATAACATAAATGTATCTTATAAAACAAGTTTATATTTATGTCTAGGGGTACGGCCTAGAACAAGTTGATGATACGCTCAAGCTCATCATCTGTCGTGAAACTGATCTCCAGTTTGCCGCCCCGCGCGGTGCGGCGAATGTTAACTGGCGTGCCGAGTTTGTGACTGAGCTGTTTGGTGGCGGGAGTTTCGGTGTTGACGCGCTCGTGGACTTTTTTGGTCTCGCTGACGCCCTGTTTGACGCTGGTCACGAAGCGTTCGGCCTGGCGGACATTCCACCCCTGTTCCTGGATGGTTTTAAGCAAGTAGGCCTGGCGCTCGGTGTCGCCTTTGAGGGCTAGAATGGCTCGGGCATGGCCTTCGGTGATGTGCCGCTCGGCAAGCGCTTGGCGCGCGGCTTCGGGCAATTGCAACAAGCGAGCAATATTGCTGACGGTGGACGGCGCTTTGCCCAGTCGTTGGGCGATTACGTCATATGATAATGAAAATTGCTGGTGCAATCGTTCAATGCTGACCGCCTGTTCCAGTGGGCTCAGGTCAACACGCTGGACGTTCTCGATCAGGGCCAGTTCGAGCTGTTCCAATTCCTCGCTGCTGCGAGTGATAGCTGGCACGGTTTTGAGCCCCGCCAGTTGCGCGGCGCGCCAACGGCGTTCGCCGGCGATCAGCGTGTATTTGCCATCCTTAACAGGGGTGACAACCAATGGTTGCACCACGCCGTACTGTTTGATGGAGGCTGCTAATTCCTGGAGCGCGCCCTCGTCGAAATGCTTGCGTGGCTGGTACGGGTTAGCCTCTAAATCGGTGACAGCAATCTTCTCGATGCGGTCTTCGGGTGTGAGTAGAGCATTTTTGTCGAAATCCGATGACAGTAGTGCCTCGAATCCCCGTCCCAACCCTCGCTTTTGTGTTTGGCTCATAGTGTACTTACTATAGCATAATTGGCTAGAATTTTTGGGCTTCGGAGATCGGGAAAACGCGCAGCAACAGTTTGCCGACAACTTGATCGCTCTTTATCGGTCCGAACGTGCGAGAATCGAGAGAATCGGGGCGGTTATCGCCGCAGACGAATAGCTCGTCCTTGCCGACGACGAGATCGATATTGCCGGTAGTTTGGGGTATATGGCCGCCGTAGGGCAGGGTTCGATCAGGCTGGAAGCCTTCAGGATGGGTTTTGTTATATATGACAACCACTCCATCTTTAACGACGACGCGGTCGCCAGGCAAACCGATAACGCGTTTGATGAGCTGTTTGGTATCCTGTTGACCGAATTGGCTGAGGCCACTCTGGCTGAAGACGATGATATCACCGCGACCAGGGATGTACGCGTGG
Organism: Candidatus Saccharimonadota bacterium; assembly: GCA_028289045.1. Taxonomy (GTDB): domain Bacteria; phylum Patescibacteriota; class Saccharimonadia; order Saccharimonadales; family UBA4665; genus JAQGHB01. The sequence continues at coordinate 18,739 of JAQGHB010000001.1, read as the reverse complement.
TGCGTGATGCTGGCCCAGGTGCGAGGAACCTTCCATATAATCAGTTTGTCGGCGTTTTGTAGAGTGTTTTGCATGCTCGGGCCGTCAACCTGGTAGGAGCGGAAGACAAAACTGACGATCAGCAGGGCAACGGCCAGCGCTGTTAATAAGATGCCGACGGTAGAAAAAAGCTCTCTCCAGGCTGAGGGGTGATCGGGATCTTTGGACATCGGTGTGCCGCTACCACTACCAGCTTCAGGGATTTTTGGTGCTATATAAGAGTGCGGTGCAGGAGCCGGTTCGGCTGGAGCACCTGGTTCTGGTCGGCGGCCGGCTGGCCGCTGCGGTGTAATATCGTCATGCATACGATCTTAACTATAGCATGAGAGAACGCTTCGGAGCACCCAGATATTCGTGGTGTTACGCGGATGACGGGTTGATGCGTAAGCGCTTTATAGTTATACTGGACTAACAACTTGAGATGGATACGTCACGTTTTAAACGGCCTGAAACACAAACACAGCGCCACACCACAACACCAGCTTTCGGGAATACCTACCCTTCCGTGCCGAAAGTGGCTGCAAGGCGTCCTCGTTCAATAGATGGCGTCCAAAGTGGGCCGCTCAGAGGTGATGCCGCGCTCCGCCAGCCGGCTCCGCGCCAGCGCATAGCCGCGCCAATCCTGCAGAAGCAGCGTTTGACACCCATGGACCAGCCGCGAAATCTCAATCGACCTCGCAATCGTCGCCACGCGCTAGAAGAAACCCTGGCTACCGTACCAGCGCGGAAGCTGCCACCTATCGATATGTCGCTGCCAGGTGATGAAAGTCCGTGGCGCCGAGTCGGCAAGATTCTGGGCCGTGGCAAATGGGTTAAAATCCGGCGCGTGGCTTTACGCAGTGCTGCCGCGGGGATGGCACTCATCATTATTACCGGCGGCATTCTGGTGTCACAGGGCTATCTCAAGCTCCACAAGGTGTTTAAGGGCGGCACGGTCACGGCGGCGGCCCTCAAATCCAATGTTGACCCCAATTTATTAAAAGGTGAGGGCTCGGGGCGCGTGAACATCTTACTGCTCGGCCGCGGTGGCGGTAGCCACGAGGCACCCGATCTCACTGACACGCTGATGCTGGCCAGTGTCGACCCCGTCAACCACACCTCCACGCTGTTGAGTATCCCGCGTGACCTCTGGGTAGACATACCTGGACAGGGAGCCATGAAGCTCAATGCTGCCTGGGAAACCGGTGAGTTTAGATATCTCGGTAAAGTCGCGCCTGGCAGCACTAACCACAATGCCATCCAGGCCGGTTTCGACGAAGTTGATCAGACCATCGAGAGCGTGCTCGGCGTGACGATTAACTACAATATGATGGTTAACTTCCAGGCCTTCCAGCAAGCAGTGGATACCGTGAACGGGGTGAGTGTTAATGTGCCGACTGATCTGGTGGACCCTACCATGGCCTGGGAAAATAATGGCAGTTCAGTGCTCGCCAAGGCCGGTGTCCAGGCGTTTGACGGCAAACACGCGCTTATATATGTACGATCTCGTGAGACCACCAGTGATTTCGCGCGTTCGCAGCGCCAGCGCTCGGTTATGTTGGCACTGAAGAGCAAGGTGGCCACAGCTGGCACGCTCAGCAGTCCGCTGAAGATCTCAGGACTAATGAGCGCTTTTGGCAATAATGTCCAAACCGATTTATCGCTCAACAATGCTTCGCGACTGTACAGCATCACCAAAGGTGTTAGCGACAGCAAAGTGGCGTCAATCAGCCTGGCCGACGCCAATACGGGCTTCGTGACCACCAGTAATATGAACGGCCAATCTGTGGTAATCCCGAAAGCCGGTCTCTTTAAATACGATGCTATCCAGGCCTATGTTCGCTCGCAGCTCAAGGATCCCTACATCGTCAAAGAAAAAGCCAAGATATTGGTGTTGAATGGCAGCAGTTCGCCCGGCATGGCCGCCGCGAAAGCCGCTGAACTCAAGTCCTACGGGTACAACGTTATCGGAACGGGAGACGCACCAGGTAACTCCTGGCCGCAGACGGCTGTGGTCAATCTCAGCCTCGGCGATAAGGCCAAATACACCAAGCACTACCTCGAGCAGCGCTTTAATGTGACTGCTACAAAATCATTGCCGGATAAGACAATCCAGACTAATGGCGCCGATTTTGTTATTATAGTAGGTAGCGATGAGGCTACACCTTAAGAAATTCCAACCGGCAAGTGGTTTTGCCCACTTCCTACACATTGGTCTACAGGTCATTCTACCAGTGGCGGTCTTTATTTTGGTGCGACTGAACTTTGTTCAGCTCGCCCTCAGCATAATCGTATTAAGTAAGTGGCGTATGTTTGCCGTAAGACCCCGATTTTGGCCTGCTAACATCCGCGCTAACGCGGTTGATCTGATGGTTGGCCTGTCGATCGTCCTATTTATGTCGCATAGCGGCAGCGCGCTCATCCAACTTGGCTGGGCCGCCCTGTACGCCGTCTGGCTGATTTATGTCAAACCTGGTTCTGATTTACTTATGACTACTACCCAAGCCTTTATTGGACAGCTGGCAGCTCTGTCGGCACTGTATCTGGTGTGGGCGGCTGGTCCGGTCTATGGACTGACACTTGCCACTGGCCTGATCTGTTTCCTGGCGGCCCGTCACTTCCTTGATGCTTTCGATGAACCATATGCCCGAATGCTGGCCTATGTCTGGGGTTACTTTGGCGCGGCGCTGGCCTGGCTGCTCAGCCACTGGCTGCTGTACTACCACGGTGTGGCCCAAACGACACTGCTACTGAGCACCCTGGGATACGGCATGGCGGTACTGTATTATCTGGATCATCATGATCGACTGGGCAAGGGCGCCCGCCGCCAGTTTATTTTTATTATGCTGGCCATCGTCGTGGTGGTCCTGACATTCTCTGACTGGGGAGACAAGGTAGTTTAGCTATGGCACGGGCGGGCAAAAACACCGATGATAAAGAGTACAGCGTCTCGAGCAAACCGGCGCGCTCAAATCGCACGCTAACCTTGAACGTGCCGTCCATGCCCAATATTCGCAAGCCATCCTTTGACCTATTCCGTGGCGGCGTAGGTCTATTAGCAGCTTTTATCTTAGTAGCTTTGCTGAGCGGTTTTGGCGGCGGCTGGCTGGCCAGCCATCACAATGATAATGGCTTGGTGACCAGCGGCGTGGGCAATCAAAAAAAGATTGTTTCCAGCCAAAGCCAGCTGATCAGCCAGATAGCTAAAACGGTCGGGCCAAGCGTGGTGAGTGTGAATGTGAGCATCACCGATCCAACCTCGAGCGACCCCTCGAGTAGTTTCTTTGGCTTCTCACAGCCCCAGAGCGAGCAAGCGGCCGGTACCGGTATTATTATCTCCAAAAGCGGCATCATTATGACCAATAGACACGTGGTGCCAGAGGGCACGACTGGTGTCACCGTAACGCTCAGTGATGGCACTGAGCTCAGAGACGTCACGGTTATCGGGCGCACTGGCAGCAACGACAACTTAGATGTAGCTTTCCTAAAAGTCGGCGATACAAAAGGGCACAGCTTATCACCGGCCGTCATTGGCGACTCCAGTAAAGTCCAGGTCGGCGACGACGCGGTGGCTATCGGCAATGCCCTGGGCCAGTTCCAGAACACCGTTACCAGCGGCATTATCTCCGGCTATGGCCGTAGCGTTGTCGCTAGTGATAGCTCGGGCTCAAGTGCTTCAGCAGAAAACCTCGACAATCTCTTCCAGACCGATGCGGCCATCAACGCCGGCAATTCCGGCGGCCCGCTGGTGAACCTAAACGGGCAAGTGATCGGTATCAACACGGCCACGGCCGGCAATGCCCAGAATATCGGCTTCGCCATACCCATCAACGATGTTCGCGGCCTCATCGATCAAGTTATAAAAAATGGTAAGTTCGAGCGTCCATATCTCGGCGTCCGCTACATTCCGCTGACAGCCGACATTGCCAAAGAGTACGGGCTTGATACCGACAATGGGGCGTTCATCGCTCCCGCCGTTGACCCAGCCAATCCATCAGTCCTGCCCGACAGCCCAGCCGCCAAAGCCGGCCTCAAAGAAAAAGATATTATCACGGCCATTGACGGTACCAAGATCGACCAGACTCATTCACTCACCAGCCAACTCAGCCAGCACCAACCAGGCGATAAAATCAGCCTGACCGTGCTCCGCGGCAACAAAACGATACACTTAGACGCCACACTCGAAGCCATCCCAGCCGCTACTCAGTAATAGATATATTTTGTGCTCGCTCGTATTTTACAAGCTCGGAGCACCATGTTTTGTGTTCAGCATTTATAGGCTGTTTTATAAAATTTAGTACACTTTTGATAGTAGAGCAGCAGCCAGGCTCATGCCGCAAACGAGCGCACTAAGCCATGTGTGCAAAGACTTGTATGAAGTCGTCTGTCTGGCTCAGCGCGTAGTTGTGCACTTCGGCTATCTGTTGCAGCGCGTTGTGTTGCGTCGGCAAGGCCTCAGTTAAAATATACAACGGTTGCTTTGACAGTTGAGCGATCTGTTCAAAGAGCTTACGGTACAGATCAAGGCCGTCAGGACCGCCAAATATAGCTAGGGGCGGCTCATGCAGCGCCGCAGTGTTTATCTGAAATGCATCTGGCACGTAGGGCAGATTGCAAAGTAATACATCGTAGTTTTGCGAAGAGCTGGCGAGCAGATCACTCTGCGCTGCAGAAATGGGTAATGTAAATAAATCTACATTATGTTTAGCGACTTGGAGGGCAGCCTCGTCTATTTCGAGCAGCTCTACAGTAGCTTCCGGCAGCTCCAAGGCAGCAGTAATACCCAGTGCGCCGCTACCCGTCCCGACGTCGGCAATCCGTGGTTTTGCGGGTAGCTTGGGTAGCTGTTTGAGCAGGTCAATCATGGTCTCCGATTCGGGACGTGGCTCAAGCACCGCGGCACTGATCACAAATTCGCGACCATAGAACTCAGTGCGCCCGCGCAGGTAGGCCAGGGGCTCGTGCTGCACCCGTCGACCGAGCAACTTTTCGAGTTTTGCCACCTGCTCGGCGCCTAGTTCAAACTCCGGATGCGCCAGCAACCAGCTGCGATCCTTGCCTGAACAATCTTCCAGCAAAACCAGCGCGTCCAGCCGCGCCGTGCCAATATCCGCAGACTGCAGTTTTGTAGTGGCTTGTTCGAGCCAGCTTTTTGCATCCATGTACTTAGTATACGGGCAGAGCAGCTATTGACAAAACGGAATAAATTTGCTATATTAATAAGCAGTTACAAATAACAAAAAGGATCAGACCATGGGTTTCAAAGTTACTCCAACAATACTCGCCAATGAAGTACCGCAGGCATCACAACTACCAGCCGAAGCAATTCAGGCTGCTGGCCACATTGCCGTCACCGGCCCGGAATCACAGGCCGAAACTGTCCAAGTGCATGTTGAGCAGCCAAAGCAGTAATTTTAGGCTTGGCTGAGCAGCTCGTGCTCGGCATTCTGTAGTGCCTCAATCAGATCGTCAATATCGCCAGCTAGGGCGGCTGGGATATTGCTGCGGCTGTAGCTGATGCGATGATCGGTGATGCGATCTTGTGGGAAGTTATAAGTGCGGATTTTTTCGGAGCGGTCGCCGGAGCCGATCAGTTTCATGCGGGCGTCGGATTGCTGCTTTTGCTCTTCGTCGATTTTTTGCTGGAGCAGGCGGGAGCGCAGGACGCTCATGGCCTTGGCCTTATTTTTGATTTGGGATTTTTCGTCTTGGTTGCTGACCACCAGGCCGGAGGGCAGGTGAGTAATGCGCACTGCCGAGTCGGTGGTGTTTACGGATTGGCCGCCGTGGCCACCGCTTCTATAGACATCGATACGGAGGTCATTCGGGCTGATTTCGATGTCTGATTCTTCGGCCTCCGGCAGTACCGCGACGGTAACAGTGGAAGTGTGAATGCGCCCCTGGCTCTCGGTCACGGGCACGCGCTGCACGCGGTGCACGCCGGCCTCGAACTTCAGGTATTTATAGGCTTCGACGCCGTGGACGCCAAAGACGATTTCTTTGAAGCCTCCAGCCTCACTCGGGTTTTCGTTTAGCAGCTCCAGCTTGTAATTATGATTTTCGGCCCAGCGCGCGTACATACGGTAGAGTTCGCCAGCGAACAGGCTGGCTTCGTCGCCGCCTGCGGCGGCTCGGATCTCTATGATGACGTCGCGGTCATTATTTGGGTCGGTGGGCGTTAGCGCTTCGATCAGCTTTTCTTCGTTGGCGGCAATTTTAGGTCCCAGTTCTTCAAGTTCGAGCTGGGCCATCTGTTGCATTTCGCTGTCTGAACTCCTGCGGAGTTCCTCGGCGGAAGCCTTGGCTTCGATCAGCTTAGCTTTTTCGTCGAACAGCGCCACCAAATCATCTAGTGCGCTCTTGCGCTTGGCAATCTTTGGATAATTTTTGTCACTGAAAACCGCCGGATCCTGCAGTTTGGTATCCAGCTCAGCTAATTCTGCTCGGAGATTTTGTTCTTTTGAATCCATATCGTGTATTAGTATAAAGAAAAACCACCTGAATACATATGATTCAGGTGGTAAAAGGGAAGGTAGCTATTTACTAACTTTGGAGTTTTCGGCCTTGGTCTCGGCTTTTTCGACTTTAGCGGCTTGGCGGGCAGCAGCTTTTTTGGCGGCAGCAGCGCGCTTTTCTTTGGCAGCAGCACCGGCGGCAGCACGGGTTTTGAACTTGTCGACGCGGCCTTCGATGTCCAGAACGCGTTCTTCACCGGTGAAGAACGGGTGAGAAGCGGAGGTAATGTGAACTTTCACGATAGGATATTCGTTGCCGTCTTCCCACTTGGTCGTTTCATCGGAAGCGACGGTGGAACGGGTCAAGAAACGGAAACCATTGTTGAGGTCTTCGAAAACGACGGCGCGGTAATTGGTAGGGTGTAAACTCTTTTTCATAATCAATTAGCAATTATACACATCTGTTAGCCTTTGGTCAACACATGTAACGTAGCACTTTTAAAACGATTGACAAATTAAGGTGATTGTGCTAATATTATAGGAATTAAAAAGAAACAAAAATGTCAGAACAACCCATAGATACTAGCCCCGAAGAACTAACCCATAACCCTCAAATTTTGGAGGATCTGGGAGGTTTAGCGGTACTTGAAGGCTCTCCTCAGCAGGAAGCGTTAGGCGCGGAAGATGACTTCTCCTGGCTTGACGTGAGCGCTGATCCAGCCTCCGCAGGACCTATGAACCCCAAGAAAATTAACTGGGGTAGCGAGCAGCATACTGGACTGAATAACACTGACGAGGCCAAGCTCTATTTGGGCGCCGGAGTGAAGGTCGCAGGCGAATCTCTGCTTACTTACATTGATCAGCTTCGTGAGAATTCGTATGTCGATGATACACAAGAGCGTGTTAGCAAGGAGCTAGCTAAAGAGCGCGAATTCTTGCTAGATGCCTTGGAGGAAGAGTCCTGTGTTAATGGCGTTGCCTGTGAAGATAATGCGGCGATTATTCTTGGTGACGCCGAACTTGCGAGGTTAGATTTGCCCGAAGGTGAGGATGATGTAGAGCGGGCAAAACAGCTGGTTACATCGTTGTCTGAGAGTGAAATAGAAAGGTTTGTGCGTAGCCATGTGCCTGCAGAGACGGCGCGTATACAACAGCAAGAGCAGGCGTTAGAAGGCTGGAAGGGCATATTTTTAGAGCTAACCCAGCAAGCTATAGATAAGGGAGCATTGCCGCCCAGTATTGATACCAAGGCTATTGAAGCACGCTTGAAAGCCTTAAAAGTTAGGGTGGTAGATGGGCTTAGTGCCAGATCAGCCGCAGCATACAATGACAGAACCCATGTCTTAATCCTTGCTTCAACCCAAAATCCTGAACAAGCCTACCTCTTGGAATCGCCCGAAGGACAAACTTCTAGAGTGAGCTTGTTTCATGCCTTTGGGCATGAAGCCTCGCACGCTGTAGGCGCAAAAGTAGTCGTTCATAAAGAGGGAAGGGATGAGGGGGAGCATGTTGTTCGATCCGGTCTAGGGTTCATGTCGCATACTCCGGGGCAAGACGGTGAGTCTACCATGCGTTTTTTGGCACTTGAGGAGGCCGTGACTGAGCTGGCAACTATGAGAATACAAAATCTTGAGACTTCAGATGGCCGCGTGGCAGAACGAAAGTTTTTGGAACTACTGCGCACCAAAGGCCGCCAAGAAATCAGTGAAGATCTGTTTCTGGAAGCGAAGTTTGAAGAGTATGACGCGTCCAGACCAGCAAGTGAGAGAGGCGCTGCCTGGAGACAGTTACGAAGATCTATTAATGAGGCATACGATCCAAAGTTCCTCGTTGAGCTGGATGACATGATGGAGGCATATGCTGCGTATGACTATGGAGATTCGGTGCAAAGGGCAATTGATTATCTTGAATCTGACGAAAAGATGCCTTTGGGTGCTATGCGCTTACAGAGAGCGGCACAATCGGGTCTCGAGTTTTCACCAAGTTGGAAGAATATTGTCAGGAAAGAGAAAGCTGACGAGGCGCTACGTATCAGCGGAGGTATGATCTAGCAAGGTTTGATCCCCATCTAAGGCTAGATGTGCAGGCGATCAGAGGGACAACTTGCTTAATTTGCGTAATTGTTCCAAGATTGTTGTATGAGCGTAGATGTCATCATGGGATACGAGCGAAATGACTCAGGGTATCGCATGACTTTTAGCGGCGATAGGGCTGACTTGGACCCAGTATTCAACTCCAAGAGGCGACGAACGAAGTTCAATGGCCGACAAATTTTTAGCAAGCTCGATGAGATCGATGGATGGGTGGTTTGGGGCTTCAACGCTAAGGCAGTTGGTCGCATGAAGTCCGGATCTCGCAAAGAGGCTGTCGCGAATACGAACCTTGCCATTGGCGAGCTGGTGATTGGGCCGTCACGAGGTCGGGACAGGGCAGATGCGCCCGTCCGGCTCACTCAATATGCGCCCGATTCGGACGATGGATTTTTGTTAAGTGCCGAAGTCAGGCTGCCTAATCTGCCGGCCACGGAGGTTGGCCGGTTGGTTACGGAGCGAATGATTGAAATGGCCCTAGACTTACGGTACGTAAAAAAAGTTGAGTCTTCTGTCAACGATCGGCGGCATCTGAGTCCAGCCTTTTACAGAGGTACTAGCGGCCTGCAGTTAAATATTGATCAGGGCGATTCAAGCGTGCGAGTTCCCGGCGACACATGGCAGGCCGAAGCTTCGCGAACCCATCTACACGGTCGCGATGTTATGAATGGCGAACAGCCGTTGATATACCTTGCCGGGATCGTAGCACTGGCGCGAGCCGATGAACTTGCTCAAGGGTAGCCAATCTGTTACAATGAGTGAGTATTAATTAAGCAGGTTTGGGGTTTGATCCTCTTCCAGTGTTAGCCGTGCAGGCAGCTGGAGGTTCCCGAGCTCAAGAAGAAGGAGAATCACTATGGCGACTGATGTCGACATTAAACAGCTATTAGAGGCCGGCGCGCACTTTGGTCACAAGACCGAGCGTTGGCATCCTAAAATGGCGCCGTTTATTCACAGCAAGCGCGGAGGCACTCATATTATTGATCTGACCAAAACGGTTGCCGGATTGGAAGAAGCGCTGAGCTTTATTACCAAGACCGCCTCCGAAGGCAAGCAGATTCTGCTGGTCGGTACGAAGCGCCAGGCTCAGGATTTGGTCAAAAAGACGGCTATCGACACCGGTATGCCTTATGTCACTGAGCGTTGGCTTGGCGGCATGCTGACCAACCACAACACCATCAATGGTCGCGTGAAGCATGTCAAAGACCTGGAAACCCGCATGGAAAACGGCGAGTTGGCCAACAAGTACAACAAGCTCGAAGTTCAGCGTTTCCAAGAGGAAATTGAGCAGATGAACACTCTGTACGGTGGCATCAAAGACATGAACAGCAAGCTCGGCGCAGTCTTCATCATTGACATCGTCAATGACGTTAACGCCGTGCGCGAAGCCACCAAACTTGGCGTTCCAATCGTTGCTTTGGTCGACACCAATGCTGATCCAAGCCTGGTAACTTACCCAATCCCAGCCAACGATGACGCGATCAAGACGATTCAGCTTATTTTGGATTACGTGAAAGCCGCTATCGAGACTGGCAAAGCTTCAGCCCAGAAGCCAGCCGATAAAGACGACAAAGATGAAGCGGAGGCAAAATAATGGCAGTTGATATTGCAGACATTAAACGACTCAAAGATTTAACTGGCGTCGGTCTGACCGATGCAAAAAAAGCCTTGGAAGAGGCTAACGGTGACTTCGACGCAGCTTTAGCAGCTATGCGTAAGAAGGGTCTGACTAAGGCCGAAAAGCGCGGCGAGCGCGAAGCGCGAGCCGGCCTGGTCGGCACCTACAACCACGATGGCCGCATCGGCGTCCTCGTAGAGGTTAACTGCGAAACCGATTTCGTTGCCCGCGGCGAAGCCTTCTCTGGACTTGTCAAAGACGTCGCGATGCACATCGCCGCCTCAGCTCCTTTATATGTCAGTTCCGACGATGTTCCAGCCGAAGATCGCGACCGCATCAAAGCCGAATTTACCGAAAAAACTGTTGCCGAAGGCAAACCAGCTGACATGGTCGACAAGATCGTCGAAGGCCAGCTCAAGAAGTATTTCGCAGAGCGCTGCCTACTCGACCAGCCCTATGTCAAAAACCCTGACATCACGGTCGCCGATCACGTCAAAGAAAACGCCGCCCGCATGAACGAAAACGTCGTCGTCCGCCGCTTCAGCCGCATCGCCCTCGGCGAAGTCGCCTAGCGTTTGTGCCACTTGCTCGTATTCGTGAAACTGAAAATTCTTAACAAATTTCCGCGTCTTACCGCGCCAAAGTATGAAAAAGTATGAAGAATTCATACTTTTTCATACTTTCGTAACCTGAGGATTAAAAATTATCATGGAACCGCAACGAATAACCATCTCCGTACCCCAGCAGTTGCTAGCAAGAATTGATGCGACAGCAAAAAAAGAACTGACCAGTCGCAGCGATATTATGCGGAGAGCACTACTTCTATATTGCCGAGAAAATAGCATTCCCGCAGTCGACACAGTCCCTAAAACCGATGTCTTGGAGGACGAGGATTTTAGTGAAATTTTAGCTAAGTATCCTACCGTGAATCCGAACGACCGGCAATTATTAAAATTTTATAGGGATATGGAAAAGGAAGGGTATAATCTGTAGTTATGGATCCAAATCAAGCAGTCAAAGACGCGCAAAATAAATTTGCGACAGCAGTCGATCGATTTAAAGACAATCTAAAAGGCCTAAGAACGGGCCGGGCCAGCGCCAGCATGCTCGACGGTGTCACGGTCGAGGCTTATGGCACGCCGATGCCGTTGATTCAGGTGGCGACGGTGACGGCGCCGGAAGCGCAATTACTGCAAATCACTCCGTTTGACCCCAGTAATCTGGCGGCAATTTCTAATGCTATTCGTAATAATCAGAGTCTGGGGCTCAATCCGTCTGATGATGGACGCGTGGTACGCATTCCGATCCCGCCGCTCAACGAAGAGCGTCGCCGCGAACTGGCCAAACAAGTTGGCCAGAAACAGGAAGAAGCCATGGTGCAGCTGCGCGGGATTCGCCACGACGCTATGGATGCTATCGACAAAGCCAAAAAAGATAAATCCATCGGTGAAGATGATGCCAAGCGTCTGAGCGGACAGGTGGACGAAGCTATGAGCAAGGCTCGCGCTGAAGCCGAGGCCACCTCCAAGGCCAAAGAAGCCGAAATTATGACCGTCTAGCTCGCTGTAATTTTGACTTTCAACGGCCAGTCGAGGATACTATAAGCATAACAAGTATTATGTAGGTATTTATAGTATGAACCCATCTGACCAAGAACCCGACCAAGAACGCGGCCAAGAACGCGGCCAAGAGGCCCCCCAACCCTATCAACCATCTCCCGTAGTACAGCCGCCTGCCGAGCCAGTACCATCGGTGCCACCAGTCACACCGCCTGAAGTGCCACAGCAACAGCCAGTAGCGCCCCAGCCAAAAGGCTCAAAGCTCAAAAAAGTACTTTTGACGCTGCTCAGCGTGATTGTACTGGCCGGCATTGCTTTTGCCGTGTATGTCTTCTGGCCAACAACGACTGCGAGTGAATCGGGCGCCAGCACCAAGACGACCAAGCATGATATAGCCCAAATCAATGTTGGCGTAGCCAGCGGGCAAATCGGTCTGTATCCCAAGGGTGGAACTGATTCTTACATACAGTCTATTAACTCACAGGTGTTTGAAAGCCTGGTGCAATACCAAGACGAAACCAAGCTTGTGCCGCTGTTATCGACTGGCTGGAGCAACCCGAATAACGATACCTGGGTCTTTAACTTGAAGCACAATATCAAATTCCACGACGGCAATGCCATGACTGCGGCTGATGTGGTGTATAGCTTGAAGTTGGCCGCTGCCGACGAAGATCTGTCGACCAGCTATGCTGCTACCATCAAAGATGTTCGCGCGCTCGACAATTACAAAGTCGAAGTTACGACCAAGCAAACTGATCCATTCTTCCTTAATCGCCTTAGTTTCTTAAAAGTTCTCGATGCTAAGAAGCCAACTGTCGCCGACGGTAGCAATGGCACGGGCCCATACCAGGTGAAAACAGGCACTACGCCATCGGATAGCACGATTGAGCTGACCGCGTTTGACGGCTACCATGGCGGTCATGTTTACACTCGAGCCTTGAAGTATGTCGTCGAAGACGACGAGGCAGCGCTCAGCCGTGACTTGGCGGCAGGTAAAATCCAGTTCGCAGGGGAGTTTAGCAGCGCCAAACCAGCCAATGTGACAGCTGCCGATTACACGACATGGACTATCGACGATCCAGCGGTGACCTATTTGCCGCTTAATAGCGTCGCCACCGGCCCGCTCCAGAAGCTACCTGTTCGTGAAGCATTGCGTGACAGCATAGATGTACCGCTACTCATTAAAGACCTCGGTATTGATGCTCAGCCCGCCTCGCAGTTGATGACAAAAACCATTCCTGGCTATAACGAGTCACTAAAAGTGCCAAAACAAGATATTCCCAAAGCGAAGACATTACTGGCGTCAGCTGGCTATCCTAACGGGGTGACATTGACCCTGACAGCCCAGACATCAAACCTCAAAGTCGCCGAAGAGGTGGCCAAGCAGGCTAAAGCGGCCGGCTTTACCATCAACATCAAAGAAGAACCTAGTTTCGGTACCTTCATAGATGCTTTGATCGCCGGCAAAACAGAGATGGCGACCATATCGTACTCCAGCGATGTGTTTGACGGTAGCGACGTATTCGCTCAAGTTTTGCAGCAAACCGGCAACTACAAGAGCGCCACACTGGATAGCTATCTGACGCAGGCCGATGCCACGCTGGACCAGGCAGATCGTCTCAGCATTCTGCAGAAAACCTCCAAGTACGTTTACGATGATGTCGCCGCAATCCCGCTATTTAACCGCCAGCGCACCTGGTTGACGGCTCCTAACTACCACCTGCAATTCGACACCCATACGGCCACCCCCGGCGTATATTTCTGGCAAGCATATAGTACAAGGTAATTGCGCATGAGGCAGTTTGGGCTCCGCCAACGGTTCATACTCGTCATCGTTCTATTGTTCCTGGTGCTGTTTGGCGGTATCGCTACCATCCTCGTGGTACGCACGGCCGGAGTTGAGCGCTCGCGCCTCAACGAGCAGTCAAAAACCTTCGCTACACTGGCCACGAAGCCCATTGGCGATACGTTCTTGCTCTATAAGGATTCCGGCAGTGTCCGCATCCAGCAGCAAATCACGAAGTTTACCGATTTAAACCCTGATATAACGGGCGTTTCCATCGTCGATACCAATGGCGCTAAAAAGTTTACCAGTGGTACCACGCCAAACATCTCGGCTAGCATGGCATCTAGTTTCGAGCCCATATATCAAACAAAGAAAGGTTCGATACACACAATCGTGACGCCATTAATTGAAGATTATGGCGTGCATCGCTATGCCATGGTGTATGAGATCTCCGATAGCCGTTTGGTGGCTAGTATCCAGCGCACAGTTGCCAGTATCGCATTGTTAAGTGTCATAGCTCTGGCTGTCGCGATTGTACTGACATACCAGCTGTTGAATGTGTTTTTCATATCGCCGGTGCGAATTATTAGCGCTAAGGCGCTCAAAATTAGCAATGGTAATCTGGAGGATCAAATTCAGCTTAAGCGTGACGATGAACTAGGGGCGCTCGCGAGTGCCGTCAATACCATGGCAAACTCCCTAAAGGCTGATATTGTAAAGCTCCAGGAAGCCGATAGGCTAAAAACTGAATTTATCACCATATCGTCCCATAACTTGCGTACGCCGCTGACTATTATCAAGGGTGATGTGGAGATGATGGAGGGGTTGGACGTGTCAGCTGAGATCAAGGCCATGACGAGTAGCATCAGCTCCAGCACAGCCAAGCTCGGTAACTTCATAGATGATTTATTGGCAATTTCAAGTATGGAATCAGGCAAATTAGCGGTCTCCGAAATGCGCCCAGCACCCCTCAAAGATTTGCTGGATCGGATTGCCGACGACTACAGTCATGCCGCTCATCCAAATAATCTGCAATTCAATGTGGACCTGGACCTAGGAGACGAACAAGTCACTATGAATCAGCATTTGCTGAAAATGGCTTTCGTGAATCTCGTAGAGAACGCTTTTAAGTTTACGAAAACAGGCAGCGTCAGCATCAAAGCGCGAGCCGAGCAAGGGCAGGCGATCGTAGAATTTACCGACACAGGTATTGGTATTGCGGCCGATGAAGTACCGAAACTATTTACAAAATTCCACCGTGGCACCAGCGTTTTAGAGTATAACTACGAAGGCACAGGTATTGGTCTGTATCTGACAAAATTAATTATTACTGACCATCATGGCACGATTAGTGTCGTCAGCCACGAAGGCCAGGGCACAACTTTTACCGTTAGTTTGCCGCTAACGGCCAGCTGATTTGCTACAATAGACGGACATGTCTATTTTATTGCTCGTCGTGGGGATTATTCTGTTTATCGGGCTGGTGGTGGTCCACGAGTTCGGTCACTTTATTGTGGCGCGCCGCAATGGCGTGGAAGTCGAAGAGTTCGGCATTTTTTTCCCACCCCGTTTGTATAAGCACAAAACCAAAGCCGGCTGGGATTTCACGATCAATCTACTGCCTCTCGGGGGCTTTGTCCGGTTAAAAGGCGAGCATGACAGCGACACCGAGCCAGGCACCTTTGGCGCGGCTAGTACCTGGGTGAAGTCCAAGATTATGGCGGCTGGTGTGGTCTTTAACCTGATCGCCGCACTGGTGATTCTGACGTTCGTGGCGCTGGTGGGTATGCCCAAGCTGATCGATAACCAATTTACGGTCAAGAGTGACACTCAGCTGGTGACGAACAAAGTGCTCGTCGGCTATATCGAGCCGGATTCGCCGGCCCACAAAGCCGGACTCCAATCCCAGGATGAAATCACCGCTTTCCGATTGCCTGGCTATAGTCCTGTGGGGATTAAGAGCGCCAAGCAGCTGCCGTCTGTTACCAAGCAATTTGCCGGTAAGACGGTCGACCTATACTATACCCGTGCAGGTCATGAGAATGTCGCAAAAGTGTCGCTGCGCACCTCCGGTGTTGTTGATGCGAGCAAGAAGACCGACAAACCCAAAGGCTACCTCGGCATCGCGCCGACAGAGTTCACCTTGCAGCGTTCGACCTGGTCAGCACCAATCGTGGCCGTGGGCTTCAGCGCGCAGGTAACAGCATTGACATTCCAGGGCTTGGGGCATGCGGTCGGCGGACTGGGCAGTCTGATCGCTGGGGCGGTGACGGGCAACACTACGGCCCGTCAGAACGGTCAAACCGACGCCAGCTCGCAAGTTTCCGGTCCGGTCGGCATCTTCGTGATCCTCAAAGACGGCAGCCTGCTGGGCTATCAATTTGTGTTGCTTATCATTGGTATTATCTCCCTGACACTGGCGATTATGAACATTTTGCCGATTCCGGCGCTGGACGGCGGCCGGCTATGGTTCACGCTAGTCGCTCGGGCAATCAAACGGCCGATGTCCGCCAGAACCGAGGAAATCATCAACGCCACCGGCTTCTTCTTGCTCATCGGTCTGATTATTTTGATTACGCTTGTTGACGTCAAGCGCTTCTTCTAATGAGTGCCGTCGAGATCAAACAACCCGCCGCTACTAACGCCATCCCGAGGGTGCCTTGGAATCCTTGGCTCGGCGTGCTATTCACGGTTATTGTTTTCTATGTCGGTCAAGTTATCGCCTTTTTCTTGATCTATCTGTACCCAGTTTCTCGGCACTGGACGACCACACGGGCCACCGACTGGTTGAGCGGTTCGGTTAACGGACAGTTCGCTTATATCTTGGTGGCCGAAACGCTCTCCATTGGCGCTATCTACGCGTTCCTGCGCCACTACAAGGTTGGTTTTGCGGCGATTGGGCTGAAGCGCCCTCGCTGGCGAGATTTAGGGTATGGGCTGACTGCCGTGCCGGTGTATCTCGTGCTATATCTGTTGACGGTGGGCGTGGTCAGCCACTTCGTGCCAAGTCTGAACATCAATCAAACACAGGAAATCGGCTTTAATAATGTGCAGGGCACGTTACCACTGATTCTGACATTCATAAGCCTGGCGGTGTTGCCGCCAATTGCCGAGGAGATCATGGTCCGTGGTTTCCTGTACGGCAGCCTCAAGAAGGCTTTGCCGCTCATTTGGGCCATACTGACTACCAGTGCACTGTTCGCCAGCGCCCACTTGCCGGAGGGCGGGGCAGCCGGACCTCTGTACATCGCGGCTCTGGACACCTTCGTTTTGAGTCTCATATTGATTTATCTCAGAGAAAAAACCGGCAGTCTGTGGGCCAGCATCACCTTGCACGCCATCAAAAACAGCATCGCTTTCGTGGCTTTGTTTGTGCTGCACGTCCGTTAACGGTAGAATGACAGGATGAAATTATCTCAATATTTTGTTAAAACCAGCAAAAACGTACCTGCGGATGAAACAGCTCGTAACGCCCAGTTACTCATCCAGGCCGGCTTCATCCACAAAGAAATGGCCGGCGTCTACGCATATCTACCCCTAGGTCTGCGAGTGATCGACAATATTAAGCAGATTGTACGCGAAGAGATGAACGCCATCGGCGGCCAGGAAGTCCAGATGACGACCTTGCAGCCAAAGGATATTTGGGAAAAAACCGATCGCTGGGACGACAAAAAAGTAGATAACTGGTTTAAAACCAAGCTCACAAACGGCACGGAGCTTGGCGTCGGGCTCACGCATGAGGAGCCAATTGTTGATGCCATTAGCAGCTATATCAGCTCCTACAAGGATCTGCCTTTCTCGGTTTACCAGATCCAGAGCAAGTTCCGTAACGAGCTGCGAGCCAAGAGCGGCCTGCTACGCGGCCGCGAATTCATCATGAAAGACATGTATTCACTGGCACGGAACCAAGAAGAGCACGAGAAGCTGTACGAGCAAGTGGCCGAAGCTTACCATGCGGTTTACAAGCGACTCGGGCTGGGCGACAGTACTTATCGCACATACGCCGACGGCGGCATCTTTACGGAGCGATTTAGTGACGAATTCCAAACACTCAGCGACATCGGCGAGGACACAATTTACCTTGATGAAGCTAAAGGCGTCGCGATAAATAAAGAGGTCTATACCGATGAAAATCTGGCTAAACTCGGCCTTAACAAGCAAGATTTGGTCGAAAAAAAGGCGATTGAGGTTGGCAATATCTTTCCTCTCGAGACCAAGTATACCGATGCGCTAGATGTGTATTACACCGATGAAGACGGTCAAAAACAATCCATTATCATGGGCTGTTACGGTATAGGCGTCAGTCGCCTGATGGGAGTCATAGCCGAGCATTTCGCTGACGATAAGGGCCTTGTGTGGCCAGACAACGTGGCACCTGCCAAGGTGTATTTGGTCCGAATTGGCGCCAGCGACGAGGTCGTGAAGCAGGCTGACGCGCTCTATGAACACTTGACTTCAAATGGCATTGACGTATTATACGACGACCGAGATATGCGTCCTGGCGAGAAGTTCGCTGACGCCGATCTACTGGGGATACCATATCGTATCGTAGTCAGCGACAAGACGGTGGCCGCAGATACATATGAGCTCAAAGCGCGCACCGCTGACCAAGCTGAACAAATTAGTTTTGCAGAAGTTAGTAAAACGTTAGGCATTGTCGCGTAAGCATTGCTATAATGTAGCCAAATACTGAAATACCGACAGTACCGAGGCTGAGGAACGATACATTACAGATATAAGGAGAATTGTATACCTATGAAGAAACTATTTAGACTCACCCAATCCGGCGTTAACGAACTACAAGCCGAAGTTGATGCCTTGATCGCTAAGCGCGTTGCTATCGCAGACGCCATCAAATCCGCCCGCGAACTCGGCGATTTGGCCGAAAACGCCGAGTACCAGTCAGCCCGCGCCGAGCAAGATCGTACCGAAAATCGCATTTCCGAGATCGAAAACATCTTATCCAGCGTTGAAATCATCAAGAAACCCAAAGGTGACAGCAAAGTTCAATTAGGTTCGACCGTGAAGCTGCAGGGCGACGGCAAAGCTAAAGAATTCCAAGTAGTCGGTACCGTCGAAGCTGACCCGTTGAATGGCAAAATCAGCGACGAATCACCAATCGGCCAAGCGCTGCTCGGCAAAAAAGAAGGTGAAACCGTCGAAATCAGCACGCCAGCCGAGACCCACTCCTACAAAATCGCCAACATCAGCTA
>JAQGHB010000038.1 GCA_028289045.1 Candidatus Saccharimonadota bacterium | reverse complement strand
CGACATGCTTTGTGCCAGGAATTGGCACGATGTCCTCGCCCTGAGCCAGCACCCAAGCCAGTGCGATCTGCCCAGGCTTGACACCTTTTTCGTCGGCGATTTCTTTGACCTTTTTGACGAGCTCCATATTTTTATAGAAATTATCTCCTTGGAAGCGAGGATTTCTGCGGCGAAAATCGTCTTCAGGGATATCTTCCGGTGACTTAAACGTGGCTGTCAGGAAACCGCGGCCGAGCGGACTATAGGCCACAAAGCCGATACCGAGTTCGCGCACTGTGTCCAGAATTTCCTCTTCCGGATCTCGCGTCCACAATGAATATTCGGTTTGTAACGCCGTGATCTTATGAACTTTGCTCGCTTTGCGGATGGTCTCCGCGGCGGCTTCACTCATACCCAGGTAGCGAACTTTGCCCTCTTCGACCAATCGCGCCATGGCGCCGATAGTATCTTCGATGGGTACGCTAGGGTCAACACGGTGCTGATAATACAGGTCGATGTGATCGACACCTAGGCGTTGTAAACTGTCTTCGCAAGCTTTCCGCACGTATTCCGGTTTGCCGTTAACGCCCAGGAACTCACCTTTGGATCCGCGCTGATTGCCAAACTTCGTGGCTAGAACCACTTCGTTGCGCCGACCTTTAATGGCCTTACCGACTAACATTTCATTGGTAAACGGGCCGTACATATCGGCTGTATCCAGAAAATTCACGCCGTGATCGAGTGCGTAGTGAATGACTTCAATCGCCTCATCTTCGTTACTTGCACCGTAAAATTCGCTCATGCCCATGCAGCCGAGACCAATGGCCGAAACAGTGAGATCACCTCCTAGTATTCGTGTTTGCATACTACCCTCCTTCTTGTTGACTACTGTATCACGCTGGACTGAGTGCGCACTGTGAAGTTTCCCGCTACAATGATGCTATGCCTACTGCTTCACGCTCCGAACTCGAACGTGCCGCCGAGCATTTGGCCAAGAATGATCCGCACTTGGCGCCAATTATTAAACGGGCTGGGCTGGCGGCGATCAAACCGCACTCTAATTATTATTGGGAGCTGGTGGACAGCATCATCAGCCAACAGCTCAGCGTCAAGGCGGCGGCTAGCATCGAAAAACGTTTTCAAGAATTGTTTGACAGTGAATTCCCCGAACCAGCCGCCATTCTAGAAAAATCCGTCGAGGAACTACGCGCCGTCGGCCTGAGCGGTGCCAAAGCCCGCTATGTGCGCGACCTGGCCGAGCACGTACTCGACGGCCGGCTGGTATTGGACAACTTTGACTCGATGAGCAATGAAGAAATCATCACCATGCTCACCGATGTCAAAGGCATTGGTGAATGGACCGCTCACATGTTCCTGATTTTCTCTTTGGGCCGGCTCGATATCCTTCCAGTTGGCGATCTGGGAATCCGCAATGGCATCCGTGCTCTGTATAGTTTTGAAGA
Source organism: Candidatus Saccharimonadota bacterium (assembly GCA_028289045.1). Lineage (GTDB taxonomy): Bacteria > Patescibacteriota > Saccharimonadia > Saccharimonadales > UBA4665 > JAQGHB01. The sequence continues at coordinate 5,540 of JAQGHB010000038.1, read as the reverse complement.
CATCCCTACTCCGCAGCAAATCAAAGACCTGGCTGCCGCAAACAATTGGGCGCCCTACCAGTCCGTGGCCAGTTGGTATGTCTGGCACTCACTCGACAACGTACCAAACGTCTAAGCGCAGTGTGTTTTGAGCCAAGCTGCGATCGTCGGTACATCTAGATGATCGGTCGCAATCTGCACGGCAAAATCTTCCAGCTCTCCAGCTTTGACACTAAATTTTTGGTCATTACGAAGTAAAAGCATAATTGCCACGGTGATACCAGTGCGCTTATTGCCATCGGCAAAGGGATGGTCACCGATCAGATTGCGAGCGTAGACGGCGGCTTTTTCAAAGACACCAGGATACTGCTCGACGCCAAACGCGACTTGCTTTGGGGCGGCAATCGCTGATTTTACACGTTCCAAGTCCCGAGTACCATGCGAACCACCATACCGCTCTATTAACTTGAAATGTGTGAGCAGTATCTCTTTTTCGGATAGATATCGCATTGGCTTATCGCTGGGCTAGGTTTTTGAGATCTTGATCGTAGAGATCCATGAACTTATCAAGCTCATCGGCATAGGTTTTAAGCCGACTGTTGGTAGCTTTGATTTCAAAAGTGATTTCGTCGCCAATTGTTAAACCGAGGTCTTCCATTTGACCTTTGGGGATTGTAACACCGGCGCTTGAACCGATTTTGATTATTTTATGTGTCATACTTCTGATTATAACGATATTATAATATTCTGTCTAGATTTTCTGTTTTAAATCGCATAATGGATAAGTATTGTACAATGGCACCATGACCCGTACCCGCCTCCTGATTGCTTTCAAAGCTGGGTTCGCCCTCCTGGCGCTGGCGGCGCTGATTGCGCAGCTCACCAACGGCCTGGAAAACAAAGATTTCAGTGTCATTAACTACTTCAGCTACTTCACGATCGAGAGCAACTTGTTCGCGGTGGTTATCTTTGCCATGTCCGCACAAGCACTGGCTCTGAAGCGCAGAGATCCCGAGCTGGACAGTCTGCGCGGTGCGGCCACATTGTACATGCTGATCACAGGGGTGGTCTACAATTTATTCCTGACGGGCATCGAAGTCCACACACCGCTGCCATGGGTGAATCTAGTGCTGCACTACATCTTCCCTGTCGTTGTCCTGTTGGACTGGCTGATCGATCGACCGACGCGCAAGTTCGCGCCGCGCCAGGCATTGCTGTGGCTCATCTTCCCTCTCGTTTATGCAATATATACTTTGGTTCGAGAGCATTTTGCTCACTGGTATCCGTATCCGTTTATCGATGTTATGAAGCACGGGTATAGCACTGTTCTACTGAACTGTCTGGTCATCACACTGGGCGTTATCTTTGCTGCTCTCGTGGTCGCCAGGTTGCCAGCGGCAATACCGAGCAAGCCGCCAAAAACTCACCGGCGTTAAGCAGGAAAATCAGCAGCGTAGTCGAGCGGCACGCGGTCTGATGCGGTCTTTTGGTTGGGAAAGTCTTTGTTTAGTTTTTCGAGATCTTCGGGCTCGAGCTCCCAGCCGAGTGCGCCAAGATTTTCTTCCAGATGTTCGACGCTGGTGGTTTTTGGGATCGTAATAACATTTGGCTGCGCGATTACCCAGTTCAGAGCAACCTGATAAGGTGTTTTATTGTATTTCTTGGCAAGCTCCTTGAGCGTGTCACCCTGCTCTAATAAGCCTTTCTCTAGTGAGCCCCACGCGGTAATAAAATAGTCGTTTTGGACGGCGTGCTCGGTTAGCCCACGGGCTTCCGGTTCACGCATTTGTACGCTGTAGTGAACCTGGTTCGTCACCAGGTTGTAGTTGGAGAGATTCTGTAAATGCTCAAAACGATCTACGGTCATGTTGCAAACACCAATATTTTTCACGAGACCGTGATCCATCAGCGCATCCATGGCACGCATAATTTCTTCGACTGGCTCGCCAGTTTTTGGATAGGCATGCAGCAAGTACATTTCTACGTGATCGACTCCCAGGCGCTCTAGACTTGCTTCGCAAGCCTCGATTACCGCATTGTAGCCGCCCGTGGTGCTGCTCTTCAGCTTGGTCGTGATGAACAGTTTCGAGCGGTCATACCCCGCAATCGCTTCGCCAACCAGTTTTTCGGTATGTCCTCCTCCGTACACTTCCGCCGTATCAATATGCGTCACCCCATGATCAATGGCTGATTTGATAGCCGCAATATACCTGTCGTCGTCGGAAGTGTCAGGCTCCATCCGGCCACCCATCATAAACGTTCCGAGTCCGTAAACTGGGAGCGAGAGACTACTCTTCAACGTTTTGGTGGGAATATCCATGCTCTAATTATAGCAGTGCCGTCCAAGGGGTAGGTGTTATGGAGCGAGACGGTTGATATCACGCGGGAACAGGCTGGCTTCTTTGACATTGTTAAGACCAATGAATTTCTGAGTGACACGCTCTAAGCCCATGCCGAAACCACCATGAGGCGGCATGCCGGATTGCATAGCCTGCAACAGTGGCTTGAAGCCTGGATCTTCAGGGTTACCACCAGCTTGTTCTTTGAGCTGCTTGACCACGACTTCGTAGTCGTTCTCACGCATTGAGCCTGTGACAATTTCGACGCCTCGGAACAACATATCGATGCGATCTGCTAGCTCTGGGTTATCTGGCTGAGCCTTGTGGTAAAACTTCATCTCGCTGGCTGGCCAATCGGTGACGAATACGGCTTCACTGCCAAGTTCTTTGGCTGCGTATTCGCAAATCCAGCGCTCTTCGTCTGGGCGCAGATCTTTTTCGCCAATCGTGCTGTTGCCGGTAGCTTTGGTGTATTTTTCATGGATTTCTTGCATAGGAATGGACGGAATTTCTTTGGTAAGTGCTGGCTTAGTAGCTCGCAGCAGCTTAAGCTCAGCCTCGTTGTGCTCCCAAATGTAATCGTTGACGAAGTTGAGCAAGCCGCCTAACAGCTGCTTAAGTTCAACGATGCTGATAAAGCCCACTTCTCCATCCACCGAAATATATTCGGTCATATGACGTGTAGTGGCACTTGGCTCAGCACGGTACACTGGGGCGATTTCAAAAGCGCGCTCAAAAACGCCGACCATGATTTGTTTATAGAATTGAGGGCTTTGAGCCAGTGTTGCTTCTTGTCCAAAATAGTCAATTTTAAAAACTTCGGCGCCGCCTTCGGTTGCGGCAGCCAATAGTTTTGGCGTGCGGATTTCAGTAAAATCCTGGCTATAGAAGTACTCGCGAATGCCTTTCGTAATTGCAGATTGAACTTTAAAAATCGCTGTTTCTTGCAAGTTTCGCAGACCAATTGGACGATACTCGAATAGTGTATCGAGATTGTCGGGCCTGTGGCTGAGCGGTTTATCGATCTCGATAGGCGGCTCAGCTTGGACAGGCACCATGACCGTGAGCGAGGCTTCATGGAGCTCTGCTCCGCCTGGAGCACGTGGTTCTTCTACGACACTGCCATCGACCGCCAGTATGGTACCGATTTGTAGGCCACGCAGTTTTTCTGTCTCGTCTTTGCTGTCGATAACGATCTGCACCAGACCGCCACGGTCACGAACATTAATGAATGTCAGACCACCCAGCATGCGTTTTTTGTGGAGCCAGCCTTCGACATGAACTGGTTTACCAATATGTTCTTTTAGTTCAGAACTTAAGATTCTCATAATTATAACTCCATTAGATGTATGTAAAGTGGCTCGACCAGGGTCGTTGACACAGCCAAATAGCGCCAGCTATTTGCTGCCGACCCGTAAATTCATATTAACTGCCGAGTACATACGCATATCGATGTTATTCTACCACTTTATCGTCTGTTTTGACAGGGGTTTCTTCGGGATTGGCAGCTTGGTTTTTGGTTTTCTTTGTTCGTGGGTGGCGGGCAGCGACCGCTGAGAGGTCGGCGTATTGGTCGAAATCATCGCCTGGGATGTGGCCAAGCAGTTCGTGGAGGACGTTTTCGACGGTGATGATGCCGACATACTCTTCGAAGCTATTTACTACTACAAAGACGGGATAATTGGTGACGAAAAAGGCGTGCAGGGCTTCGCTCAAGACGTCGTTTTCGTGAACGTAGTATACGGTGTCATCCATGACATCACGGACGCGGCCATCTGTTCTGAGGCCTAAGCGCTTCGCGGATAGCGTGCCCACGAAGGCACCTTTGGCGCTAGCACGGACCAAGGCGTATTCTTGCCCGCTTTTATGCAGCTCGTCGATCAGAATAGGCCCGATAGTGTCGTCGATCAGAACAGTGTGAATGGCTTTGCGTGGCGTGAGCACATCGCGCACTTTGTAGTCGCTAAAGCTCAGGGCGCGTTTGATGATTTCCAGCTCTTCTTCGGATAGACGGTTATCGGCCTGCTGCTGTTGGCGTTCGATTAGCTCAATCACGTCGCTGCGCTCAAACAGGCCGGTATGATGAGTCGCCGTGTAACGCTTTTCGACCAGCGAGGTTCCACGGCTGAATAAGGGGTGAATGTAGTTCAGTATCCAGGTAACCAACGGCGTGACGCTGGCCGTCAAACGGGCTCCAAGGCTGGTGACTCGACTGGCTGGCAACCACGAAAATGCTGCCCAGAGTAGCGCGATCACGACGGCAAAGCTTAGCCACGGCGAAACTGAGCGAGCCAGCAGCACGAAGCCACCAGCGCTGGTCAGCGCAATAAACAGCCACAGCAAGCCGCGCAGACTGCTGCCGTAGGCCACGGCGGTATACAGTCGGCTGGCTAGTGGATCCTGCTTTTCGGCCTGGCGCTTGAGCTCGTTAAGCGGCAGGTAGTAATAAGTTTTGCGAACGACGACGCCGGCGATGGCCAGAATCAGCAGAATAATGGCGAAGATGAAGCTGGTCATGCAACAAGCTTATACTTATTCTTTCATTTTTTGAAGCCTCAGGGTGGGAACAGACACGACTCTTGCTGTATACTTATGAGATAAAGATAGGGAGTTAGCTACATGTCTAAGCAGTTCTGGGGAGTAGTAATCGTTGTTGTGCTGTTATTTATTGGCGTCTTTGCCCTTGGTGGCAATGGATCAAAAGGTGCTGATAAGAAATCACCTGGCACGCTCACGCAGCATGTTGCTGGCAAAGGTACCGCCGGAGTCACATTGACCGAGTACGGTGATTTCCAATGTCCATACTGTGAGCAGTATGCAACGACCGTGCAGCAAGTTCAGGCCAAGTACGGCGACCAGATCAAGTTTCAGTTCCGTAACTATCCTCTGACTAGCTTGCACCCAAATGCTTTCGCTGCCGCTCGAGCCGCCGAAGCTGCCGGCCTACAGAATAAATACTGGGAAATGCACGACGCGCTCTATATCGCTAACAACTGGCAGGTCTGGACCGGCGCCAGCGACGCGGTTCCCTACTTCAACCAGTATGCACAGCAGCTTGGTCTGAACGTTGACCAGTTCAAAAAAGACTACCTCAGCAGTAAGGTCAATGACCTGATCAACGCTGACATGGCCGAAGGCGGCAAGCTCGGTATCACCGGCACACCGACCTTCTTCCTCGACGGCAAAAAAGTTGATGTCTCCAACTCCGCTGCTAGTTTCGAG
>JAQGHB010000037.1 GCA_028289045.1 Candidatus Saccharimonadota bacterium | reverse complement strand
GCGAGCTTGGCGCTAACCCTGATGTGAAGTCAGTCGATGTTAAGCTTGGCCCATTCTGGGTGAATTCCATTCCAAAGAAAGTCGATAAGATCACCGTCAATATCGCCAAGCCTGATGCCAAAGCGAGTAACAATGCCAGCAGCAAGCCATAACTTCATTCTGTCTCTCGACGTTGGTGGGAAGCGGGTCGGAGTGGCTATCGCCTCGTTGATCGCGCGGCTGCCGCGCCCGCTGACTACGTTGGAGCAGAGCGAAACTTTTTTTGATGACCTGGCGAATATTGTGGAGTCCGAAGATATTGGCGCCATCGTCGTTGGCTTCCCGCGCGGACTCTCCGGCCAACACACACAGCAAACAAGCACCATCGAAGATTTTACTAAGCAGCTGCGCCAGCACTTTGACCTGCCGATTCATTTTCAGGATGAAGCGCTGACCTCTCAAAAAGCCGAAGAAGAGCTGGAGGCTCGCGGCGCGGCGTACAAGAAAGGCGACATTGACGCCCTGGCTGCAACCTATATTCTCGACGATTTTCTGACCGATCATCAAAACCTCGAAGGAGTTACCACATGAGTTACGCGAGTCCCGTCACCAAAAAATCCCGTAACCGCGTGCCGCGCAAGGTTTGGTTCTTGCTCGTCGGGCTTATCGTCATCCTGATTGCTGGCATTTTAGTGACGCGAAATATCTATTACAAAGGTCTCGAGCCAGTCAGCGATAATCAAAAAACCCAGATATTCACCGTCAAGACGGGGAGTCCGGTCAACCAGATAGCTGACGATCTGCAGTCGCAGCATCTTATCCGCAGCGCCTGGGCGCTCAAACTCTATGTACACAGCAAGGAGTTAACTAATAAGTTGCAGGCCGGCACATACGCCTTTTCGCCTAGTCAGGGCACGAAATCCATCGTCACTACCCTCACGAAGGGCAAAATCACCACTGATTTGGTGACCATTTTGCCTGGTCGACGGATAGACCAGGTCAGAGCTGATCTTATCAACGACGGCTTCACTCCGGCCGATGTGGATCAATCGCTTAATCCGACCCAGTACGCCGATCTACCGGTGTTATCCTATAAACCTGCTAGCGCGAACACTCTGGAAGGACTGCTATGGCCCGATTCATTCCAAAAAGACGCCACCACTTCGGCATCGGTGATCGTCCGTGAATCTTTAACAGAAATGGGGCAGCACCTCACTCCTGATATTCAGGCGGCTTTTGTGGCTGAGGGTCTGACGACTTACCAGGGGCTCATCCTGGCCTCGGTAGTCCTGCAGGAAGTCAATAGGCCAACAGATCAGGCCCAGGCCGCCCAGGTCTTTCTGACACGTCTGAAAACTGGCATGATGCTCGGCTCCGATGCCGGCGCTCGTTACGGAGCCATCGCCGCCGGCAAAACACCTAATCTCAACTATGATTCTCCCTATAACTCGCACATTCATACCGGTCTGCCACCGACCCCAATCAGCACCATTAATGCCACTGCGCTGGCAGCGACGGCCCATCCCGCCTCCACCAACTATCTGTACTTCGTGACCGGTGATGATGGTACCACCTATTTCTCGACCAACCTGCAAGATCATCAAGCTTTTACCGACAAATACTGCCACAAACTGTGTGGTCAGTAGCATTTCTTAAATAATTCTTAATTTTGACCCCCGTTAAAGTATTTATTAACAGGGGTGATAAAATGCTTGTCGGGGTTGTTTTGAAGGCCAATTTTGGTATAATTGATGAGTAACATTTTACAGGGGTCGACATCTGTTGATCCTAAAAGAGTGTTACCTCTGAACCAGACAGTTAAGAGTAATTGCCCTGAAAGGCACGGAGCTTGTATTAGTACAAACCCCTCAACCCAATCGATCACTTCCCGCTTAACGACTCCCGAGTCGCTTCGCTCTACCTCATTCTATCGTCGTTTACAGATCAAACTACGCCGCAAGACAGTTCGTCGCCGTGTGCTGCGGACTAGTTTGGTGCTGTCAAATGTCGTTATTTTGATGGTTATTTTGGTTGCAGTGCTAGGCAATCCTAGCCCTACTACCACCAAAAGCGCGGCCCTAGCTAGTTCATCAGATGATTCCTTGGTTGCCAATCCGCTTGACCAGCTATCCTCAGCTGACATCGCTCTAACAGTAGCGCAGCTGAACAGCCTGCCAGAGGCATCAGCCATCAGTAACCAGGCACAGTCGCAGGCTGCCGAGCTGGCGCAGGCATCGTCCAATGATAATGTCTTCGCGAAGCCGCAGGTAGTGGCTACCGGACTCAAATCGCGAGCCGATATCCAAAGCTATACTACCGTCGCCGGCGACACAGTCTCGAGTGTGGCTGCTAAGTTTGGCGTAACTTCCGACAGCATTCGTTGGTCGAATAACTTGCTTACTGATGCTGTTGCTGCTGGCACCAAGCTGACAATTCCGCCGGTTAATGGCATTGTTTATACCGTGAAGGATGGCGACACGGCCGACAGCTTAGCCGCTAAATATAATGCCAACAAAGATCAAATCATCGCGTATAACGACGGTGAAATCGGCGGTCTTAAGCCCGGCCAACAAATTATTATTCCGAATGGATCCGTAAAAGTAGTGGCAACAGCTTCTAGTATTGCTGCCTCGTTCACTTCGTCATCTTGGGGCGGTCCTGCGTACGGTTCGAACGGCTATGACTATGGCTACTGTACCTGGTATGTAGCGACGCAGATTAGCGTACCAAATAACTGGGGTAATGCCAGCACCTGGGCTTACTACGCGCGCTTGAGCGGTTGGAATGTTAGCTCTACACCAACAGTTGGTGCCATAGCTCAGCGCGGAGGTGGTTTCGGGCACGTAGGGATTGTAACGGCAGTTAATGATGATGGCACTGTTGGAATCCGTGATATGAATGGCTATGCTGGCTTCGCACACGTGGGCAGCGGTACTGCCCCTGTCAGCAGATATCAGTACATAACACATTAGAGGATCCCCTCTGGGAAAACCTCTGAGAAGGTGTTATACTATAGACAACGATTATGAGTTTTGTTGATAAAGTAAAGATAAATGTATTAGCTGGCAATGGTGGTAATGGCAAGTTGAGTTTTCGTCATGAAAAATTTATCGATAAGGGCGGCCCAGATGGTGGTGACGGCGGTAATGGCGGCGATGTCATCCTGCTTGCCAGTCGTAACCAGAACACTTTGGCGGCCTTTCGCTTTCAGAAAGAGGTGAAAGCTCAAGACGGCAAGCCAGGCGGCAAGACGCGTATGCATGGCCGAAGTGCGCCTAATCTGATCGTCGCCGTGCCTGTTGGCACTATGGCGGTAGCAGATGACGGCACGCTCGTCGCCGATTTAGTTGAAGATGGGCAGCAGGCCGTCGTTGCTAAGGGCGGCCGCGGTGGTTTCGGCAACGCGCACTTTGTGTCGTCTCGCCGCCAGGCACCAAAGTTTGCCGAAAAGGGCGAGCCAGGCGAGAAATTAGATCTGAAACTTGAGCTTAAAATGATCGCCGATGTCGGCTTGGTTGGCCTGCCTAACGCCGGTAAATCAACGTTACTTAGCAAGTTAAGTAACGCGCGTCCCGAGATTGCGGACTATCCATTTACGACTTTGACGCCAAACCTAGGTGTCGTCGATGTCGACAAAGACACCAGCGTGCTGTTCGCCGATATCCCAGGCCTCATTGAAGGGGCTGCCGAGGGCAAGGGCTTGGGACATGACTTCCTGCGCCATGTGGAGCGCACGGCCGTTATTCTGCATCTTATAGACGCCTACAACGAAGACGTGGCCAGCGTGTACCAGACTATTCGTGCTGAGCTTGAAGCGTATCAGCCCGAACTTATTAAGCGTCCCGAAATCATCGCTCTTACCAAAGTCGAAGGACTGGATAACGAGATAATCGACGACCTTATGTTGCAACTGGAGCGTGTGGCAACACCCAAAACACCTATCTTCGCTATCTCGGCGCAATCTGGTGAAGGACTGAAGCCGTTGCTGTTTTCTATCAAAGATACTGTTAAAGCAGTGCGTGCACTGCCCACGGATGAAGCAGAAAGGCCAAACATACCAGTGCTTCGTATCACAGATACCTCAGATGAGTGGAAAGTGATTAAAGAAGGCGATACCTTCCTAGTGAGTGGTCAGCGCGTCGAAACCTTCGCCAAGCGTACCGATTTCGAGAATGAACAGGGTATTCAGCGTTTGCGCGACATCATGCGCCGTCAAGGCATTCTGCATGAACTGACCCGTGCCGGTATTGAACCTGGCCAAACCATCCGTATCAAGGGTGGCTACGAATTTGAGTATTGAGTCTGGTCGCCAAAAGGCTTATACTTATTTCTAGTTTATGAAACGTCAATTCCTCGCAGCTTTCATCCTAATCCTCCTCATCGCCTCCTCGGCGGCAGCGCCTACGGCATCAGCCGTCGGCACTCTCGTTCATTAGAATAACTTGACATATCATAGTATAATGTCGTTATTATGAGCGATTTAAGAAGTTCTCTATTAGGGCAATACGAAGTAAGCAGTGAGCTCGCTGACCCCGATTGTGTAATTGGCTTTTCGTTTGGAACAGACACTAGTATGCAGGGAGTTAACTATCGCTTAGCAATCAGCGCTATGGCTTGTGGCGACAGAGCTACTGACTATGGTTACGATGCAAATGTACCAACTTTGATGGAGCGAATGCTGTTCGATGCTCTACCCGAGTGGGCAGAACCATCATATGTCATCGAGACTCCTATTAGTGACACCTCGGCGAAACAAGGCGGAACGTGGGAGGTATTAAGAAATGCCAAGGCCTACATGGATGAGGAAGGGTTGAGTCGTCCGTTTTTGGTGGCTCACGCATTTCTTGTTGGCAGAGTTGCTGCCCAGGCAGTAATGCAGGGCATGCAACCTGTGGTCCGCGGCGGCCTACCCAGACATTTCGACTGGAGCTCGCAACAATGGTGGACCAAGCACCAGGCACTCTGGATACCCAGAGAGTATATTGGCCAAAAGGTTTTAAAACGTCGTGGCCAACTTTAAGTTTTAGTTAAGATTTGAATGCTACACTGGTAGTTGTATGGCAGGTAGTTTTTTCTTTTATGATCTGGAGACCACGGGCATCAACGCGCGGACTGGGCGGGTAATGCAGTTCGCAGGGCAGCGTACCGATGCGGACCTGAACCCTATCGGTGAGCCGGTTAACGTGTTGATCAAGCTGTCGCCGGATGTCTTGCCCGAGCCGGACGCGATTCTTATCACCGGCATTACACCACAGCAAACCCTGGCCGACGGCCTCACCGAAGCTGAGTTCCTCAAATACTTCTACGAGGAAGTCGTGCAACCGGATATGATTTTCACGGGCTTTAACAGTGTGCGCTTCGACGACGAGTTTATGCGCTTCCTACACTACCGCAATTTCTACGACCCTTACGAGTGGCATTGGAAAGACGGCTGTTCGCGCTGGGATATTCTGGATCTGGTGCGTATGACGCGTGCCCTGCGTCCCGAGGGTATCGAGTGGCCGTTTGCTTCCAGCGGCAAACCAACCAATCGTCTGGAGCTTTTGACCACGATGAATAAGCTCGATCACTACCAAGCTCACGACGCGCTTAGTGACGTGCACGCCACCATCGCCGTTGCCAAACTTATTCGTGACAAGCAGAAGGATCTGTTTGACTACGTGCTCAATAGTCGGAATAAAAAGGACCCCAAAGCGCTGGTAGAAGCCGGCCAGCCATTTGTGTACACCTCGGGGAAGTACGGCAGCGAGTACTTGCATACCACCGCAGCTGTACTGCTCGCCAAGCATACGCAGCGCGATGAAGCACTGGTGTACGATCTGCGTGTCGATCCCACGCCGTTTCTTGACATGAGCGTCGAGCAGATCGTGGAAGCGTGGAAGTATACGCGAGATCCCGAGGCCGTGCGCCTACCGGTAAAAACGATGAAGTACAACCGATGTCCGGCGGTCGCGCCACTCGGCGTTATCAAGGACCAAGATGTCCAAGAGCGTTTGCAGCTGCCGCTTGAGGCAGTTACCAAGCACCTGGCAATACTCAAAAAGCATCAAATTGAATTTGCTGAAAAGATCAGGCAGGCTGTGGTAGCTATGGACGCTGCGCGGGAGCAGTCCCAAGTTACCTTAGTTGATGACGAGCTTACGGTAGATGAGCGGCTATACGACGGCTTTATCGATAAGGCTGATGCCGTCACTATGAAGGCGCTACGCGCCGCCAAGCCAGCCGAGATAACCGAGCTGGCTAATAAATTCAAAGATGCGCGGCTGAAAAGCCTGGCGCCTCTCTATAAAGCTCGCAACTATCCCAAGGCGTTGACTCCCGAAGAGCGCGCCTGGTGGGACGAATTCTGCGCCAAGAAGCTCATGGGCGGTGGCACAGATAGCCGCCTGGCAAAGTACTTTAGCCGTCTAGAGGAGCTTATGAAAGGCAAACTGACTGGCGAGCAGCAGTATCTGCTCGAAGAATTACGGCTCTACGGCGAATCTATTGTGCCCGCAGATGTAGCTGGCTAGCGTGGAGCGGCTGCCGAGTATGCGTCGTTGCCGTCGAGTAATAGGCCTGCCAGCGATTCTTGGTTGCAACAATGCCTACAGCCAGTAACAAAGCGGCTGCCAGCCAGGTTTGAAAGTTAATTTGAATGTCAGTGCCCGGTATGATGCCGAGTACGAAAAATGAGTACATAGTGACTTTGGTGCCCTTTTTTCAGTGATTTAATTTGCATTATACACCTATTTGTCAAGCTGTCAATAATGTACTATTGTTCTAATGCTTACGTTGTAGTTTATTCATTAAATAATTATTAAAACTTTCGAGAGAGCAAGCGTCGCTAACAGATGCAAAAAAACAGTCAATAATACTACGCAACGCTATAGGAGGCCCAGACTTTTAACGATACACTGACATTAAATTGCAGAGTATGCAGGAAAGTGTGCAATGGGATCAAATCGATCACCCAATTTAGCGAGAAAAAATTTACCACGTCGCCGGTCTAGCGCTCCCACCCCACGGCCATTCGTCCCAAGTATTTTATTAGAACGACCCGTTATATGGGAAAGCGATGAAGATAAAAATGCTTACTGGAATGGCATGAATAAAGCTTTAGGCAAGGTAATGGGCCGGGGTAGGCAGCGTCGTAGTGCCCAGTATCCAGTGGTTAGGCCAGAGGAGCTCAAGGTCGTACAGCTTCGCGAAGAATCCTTGCGCAGCTCGTCTATAGACTTAATGATGCACCACGATCGCCAGGAAACCATAGAGCGCCTAGCATCACTTCTACAAGAACGATTGTACAAGTTGCTGCAAGACACACCTGAGAAACTCAAAGTAGCTATTGGTGAGCTAGCGTGTTTCACGGAGCCGATTTCTAATAAAGCCGGTCAACAAGTAATCGGGGCGGCTCCGAATGGTTGGCGTGGCTTTAAAGCGAAATATCCAGTATGTGACGAAACAGGGCAGACAGCGCCTTTGCACCAACTTGCTCTTGAAGGTGCAGCCTCCAGTGATGCGCTTCTTGAGTCTAATGCATGGTTTAATCCGACAGGCATCATCGCAAATCCTTATCTCCCATTCATCACAAATCCCAAGCCTTGGCTGATCTCGCAAGATGAGTGTCGCAGCATAGGGTCGAAGTTAGGTGATGACGAACATTTCCCTCGCACGCTTATGCTAGGCGATCCAATCCTCACGTTGAAATTAGGTACTCTCCCAGATGAGGTGATACGGCTACCAATACGCAATCTCGATAACCCTATATCAAGACAGGCTGCTTAACGCACTCGATTTTCTTTGATTTTTCGTGTATAATAAATCGACTTAGATGAGGGAGTTTTGAGTGGCCGATGAGATTGTTGTAAAGGGTGCGCGCGAACATAATTTGAAGAATATTGATGTCAATATTCCGCGCAACAAATTGATCGTAATTACAGGACTAAGCGGGTCAGGTAAATCGAGCCTGGCCTTTGATACTATTTACGCTGAAGGGCAGCGACGCTATGTGGAGTCGCTGAGTTCATACGCGCGCCAGTTCCTGGGGTTGATGGAAAAACCGGACGTGGACCAGATTGATGGGCTGAGTCCGGCTATTTCGATTGACCAAAAATCGACCTCAAGGAATCCTCGTTCTACGGTAGCGACGGTGACGGAGATTTACGATTATCTGCGCCTGCTGTTTGCGCGTATTGGTGTGCCGCATTGTCCGGTGGACGGCAGTGCCGTGGTGCGCCAGACGACGACCGGCATTATTGATCAGATCGTTGCTACTACAACCGGCAAGAGGCTGATGATTTTGGCGCCTGTCGTGATCGACAAGAAAGGTGCCTTTGAGCATATCCCAGAGCAGTATCAGCGAGCTGGTTTCGCACGTGTCCGCGTGGACGGCGTGGTGTACGCGCTGGATGAGTTCCCAACGCTCGACAAAAGTTACCGACACCGAATTGAAGTAGTAGTAGACCGCCTGGTGAATGACGAGGACAGCCGCAGCCGCCTGGTGCAGTCCGTGGAGCAGGCTCTGGAAGTTGCCGAGGGCAAGGTCGTGGTACTGGACGCCGATGACGATCAGACCTGGTCGTATAGTTTGATGTATGCCTGTCCGAAGCACCCCGAAATTTCTATTCCGGAACTGGAGCCTCGTACCTTTAGCTTTAACAGCCCACATGGTGCTTGTCCGGTTTGTACCGGTATCGGTTCGCGACTGGAAGTCGATCCGGAACTGGTCATTCCTAATGGTACACTCACCATCGCCGAGGGCGCGATTCGCCCGTACAATCGTATCAACGTCGACAATTGGTACATGAAGAAATTGCAGGCGGTAGCCGAAAAATACAACTTTAGTTTGCACGTGCCAACCAGTGAGTTAACGCCCGAGCAGCTGAACATTATTATGTACGGCACCGGCAAAGACACCTACCGTATTTCGCTTGGATTGGGTCGTTCATTCGAGACTACTTACGAAGGCGTGGTGCCGAACCTGGAGCGCCGTCACAAAGAAACTGACAGCGATTTTATACGCCGCGATATCGAACGTTTTATGCAGGAAAAACCCTGCCACGCCTGTAACGGACTGCGTCTGAAGCCCGAGGTTCTGGCAATTACTGTTGGCGAGCATTCGATCATGGATGTCTGCCAACTCTCGATCGACGATGCACTGGCTTGGTTCAAGGGTCTGAAATTGGACAGCAAAGAAACGACAATCGCCGAGATGATTTTGAAAGAAATCGGCGCTCGATTGCAGTTCCTGATGGACGTCGGCCTAAACTATTTGAACCTGCTACGCAGTGCCACAACCCTGAGTGGTGGTGAGGCCCAGCGTATTCGTCTGGCGACACAAATCGGCTCGGGGCTGATGGGCGTGCTCTACGTGCTGGACGAGCCGAGTATTGGTCTGCACCAACGTGACAATGAACGACTGATCCGCACCTTGAAGCATCTGCGAGAGCTCGGCAATACCGTTATTGTGGTCGAGCACGATGAAGACACCATACGCACTGCGGATTATCTGCTCGATATCGGCCCAGGTGCCGGTATTCATGGCGGTAATGTGGTGGCTGCTGGCTCACCGGCCGACGTAATGAAGGTAAAAGACAGTGTCACGGCTCAGTATTTATCCGGCACTAAAGAGATTGCTACTCCGAAGAAAAGACGTGCTGGCAATGGCAAGGTGATTACCATTAAGGGCGCCCGCGAAAACAACCTGCAGAACGTCGACGCCGAAATTCCGCTCGGTAAATTAGTGGTCGTCAGCGGCGTCAGCGGCTCCGGCAAATCAAGCTTGATCAACGACATCCTGGCCAAGGAATTACTGGCTCGTTTGCACCGCGCCAACACCGTGCCTGGCAAGCACGACGATATCGAAGGCATTAAACAGCTCGATAAAGCCATCATCATTGACCAGTCACCGATTGGGCGCACGCCGCGCTCTAACCCTGCGACCTACACCGGCTTGTTCACTCCAATTCGCGAGTTGTTTGCCAGCATGCCAGAAGCAAAATTGCGCGGCTACAGCGCCGGACGCTTCAGTTTTAACGTCAAAGGCGGCCGCTGCGAAAACTGCGCCGGCGACGGCATCATCAAGATCGAAATGCACTTTCTGCCAGATGTCTACGTGCCATGCGAAGTCTGCCACGGCAAACGCTACAACCGCGAAGCGCTGGAGATCCACTACAAAGGTAAAACTATTAGTGATGTGTTGGAAATGACCTGCGAGCAGGCACTGGAATTCTTCCAGAATATTCCGTCGATCGCGCGCAAATTACAGACACTCGTCGATGTGGGATTGGGCTATATCGCATTGGGTCAATCAGCCACGACCCTGAGTGGTGGCGAAGCTCAGCGTATCAAGTTGAGCACCGAGCTTTCGCGTCGTCCTACCGGCAAAACTCTATACATTTTGGATGAACCAACCACAGGTCTGCACATGGCTGATGTCGATAAGCTGCTGCATATGCTGCACGCCTTAGTCGAATCGGGCAATAGCATGGTCGTCATTGAACACAACCTGGATGTCATCAAAAACGCCGACTGGCTGATCGACATGGGCCCCGAAGGCGGTAATGGCGGCGGTCAGATTGTCGCCCAAGGTACGCCTGAACAAGTTGCCAAAGTCGCCAAGAGTTACACCGGCCAATACCTCAAAAAAATGCTCTAAGACCGAGCGCCGACTCTGTGAGATAGCAAATACTTGACAAGTATGTTATAATATATTTTATGACAGATGAAGCTGGACCCTAGAAAAAAGAATGGCATCTCTATGTCGAGAACCGACCTGATTTAGGCGGTGACTATGCTGATGAGATTGATATCTATAGAGACGTAGTAAAAGCACCCATGGACAACGAAGCCTCCGGGCAGAATGAAGGCTCATCAGGCAGATTGGCACTGCCTACTACCGGTACAATTGTGGACAAGATGGTCAAAGCTGACGTGACGGGCGCTGCAGATATATCTGAAAGAATGCACCAATCTAATTTAATGAATGAGCCCCTGCCATTGCTGCGTATCCTACCAGTTTATGAGCTACTCTCTATTGAAGCTGAGAAAGCTGAAAGTACAGAAGAGCAAGACAGGCTATCTGAGCTTGCGGACCTTGCAAAGATGGCGATTCTGATTACTTGCGCGCATGACGTGTCAAAGAGTGACAGAGCCGAGATGATAAGTATAGTACAGGAAAAGCTCGATGGCTTAAGTATGATCGACTACGATCGGTTGGTGCTCCAGAGCCTAATCAACAACTCAAACAGCTAGATTTTATTTATGTTGTTGTCGCTTGGCGAGAATGGCTTTGACTAGGTGATACAGTGTTGGGCCAAGCGTGATGACCATAACTGCCAATACGGCTAGAACAATGTAGTGGTCAATATTAGGAATTTTGCTGCCAAACCAGTAGCCAATCAGCGTAACAATAACTGCCCAGGCTGTATCGCCGATGGCATCAAAGATAACGAATTGCTTGTAATTCATGTGGGCAGCGCCGGCGACAGGCGAGACAAAGGTGCGAATCACGGGCACGAAATGGGCAATCAGCAAGGTGCGACTGCCGTATTTTTCGTAGAAGGCATGGGCCCTGTCGATGTATTCTTTGCGAAAAACCAGGCTATCTTTTTTATGAAATAAACGAGGGCCGAAATGCTTGCCAATATGGTAGCCAACATTATCACCAGCGATGGCAGCCAAGGCAACCACAAGGATAACTAGCTCAATGGATAATTTGCCCTGAGCTGCGAAAATACCAGCGGTCAGTAACAAGGTGTCACCTGGAAAGAAAAAACCGACAAACATGCCAGACTCGGCAAAGATAATGGCTGCGATGAGCAGCAGGCCGCCAGCTTGGATGATGTGGGAGACGTCGAACATGTCTCATAAGCTTACTGGTTTTGCGGCAAATCGTCCAGTTAGCAAGTATGGGCCGTATCTGTTATACTAGAGGTAAGAAAACAGGAGAAATGATACTAATATGGCACAAGACGCAATCACACTGACCCTACAACCTCGCGAAGTTACCGGCAAAGCCGTCCGGCACTTACGCAGCGCTGGCAACATTCCGGCCGTTATTCACGACCATGGCAAAGAGTCGGTTATTGTCCAGGGCAATGGCGTCGAAATGCTCAAAGTCTGGAAGCAGGCTGGCAAACATCACCCTGTTGAGCTCACTACTGACACCCAGAGCTATGTGGCGCTTATCAAAGACGCTGAATTTGACCCTAAAAAGCACCAGCTCTCACACCTGGTCTTCAACGCTGTGGATAAGAACCAGAAAGTCGAAGCCGACATTCCAGTCCGACCACACTACGATGAAGATAACGAATCCAGCCCTGCTGAACGCGCTGGCTTTATCGTACTAACTCAGCTCGAAACCGTGCAGGTCAAAGCTATTTCCAGCAAACTGCCTGATTTCCTCGAATACGACGCCGAAAAACTGGTAGAAGTCGGCGACCATATCACCGTTGCAGATTTGAAGATCCCAGAAGGTGTCGAACTCGAAACCGAACTGGATCATTCAGTTGCAACCGTTTACGAACCAAGCGCTCTAGCTGCTGCAAACGACGCAGCCGGTGGTGACGCCGAAGCTGAAGACGCTGAAAGCGTTGATTCCGAACACGAAAGCACCGCCGAAGAAGGCACCCAGGAAGACGAAACTCGCCCAGGCGGCAAGAAAGAATTCGAAGACAAAGAGCAGGGTACCAACCCTACCAAGCAGTAGTGATATCCATCACCTCTGTCTGCTTACGTGACGTTAAGGTGTAAAATAACAGTATGACCATAAGGCCAGCAGCTTTTGACGAAGTCGCCAGTGTCTTTGCCGATTACGGTACCTCTTTACGCGGGTTTGTGCGCTACAAACTCACGCAGCGTAATCTAGAACCATACCTGCCACGCAGGAAAACTCTACGAGTACTCGATGTAGGTGGTGGCAACGGGCCGGACGCCGCCTGGCTGGCTCACCTTGGTCACCAAGTAACGCTGGTCGAACCTTCCAGCGAACAGCGTGAGTACGCTCAGCGACGCTTCGACTTCTTCTTGTCCACAGCTGCCCGCGAACGAATTGTAACGGTAGCTTCCACGCTCAAGGACTACAAAGAGCGGGACACATATGATTTAGTGTTAGTTCACGGCGTGGCGATGTATCAAGCGCAACCTGAAGTGCTGATCAAGGAGGCCATCGAGCGCGTGCGTCCAGGCGGCCTGATATCAATCGTGGAAAAGAATTACTGGGGGGCCGAAGCACGCATGGTCTGGCGCCGAGAATTCGATGGTTTAAAAGAACTCCAGAAAACCCACCGCTATATCAATAATTTGCAACAAAACGTCCATGCTTTTCTGCCCGAAGAAATAGAGGCTATCCTAAAGAAGGCGCAGTTCAAGGTGCTGGAATGGAGCGGTATACGAGTCCTCGTTGACGAAGTTCGTGCTGAAATATCGGCTCTCGAGCAAGAAGTAGTCGACGAGATTGTTGAGCTTGAACACGGCCACGGCCATAATCCAACGATTCGCGGTCACGGCCAAATGTTGCACTTCATCGCCCGCAAACCACGTGCCTAACTGCCTTTTACATTGCTAAAAAATGTGGTTTATAGTACACTAAACTGTTTGGAAATGCAAATAGTATAAGCGTAATGACCTCTTAGAAGTAGTAAAACAATGGAAGACTTATCACTGCCAAAGCCGCCTGAAGTTCCTTCCGAAAAGAAGGATGACGACAAGGACAAGAAGGCCAAGAAAAAGAAAAGCACCGATTCAAAAGACTTCGGTTCTCTTGCCCTGGGGCGTAAAGAAAAGCAAAAAGACAAAGACAGCCTTTTTGGTTCGCTTGGTGGCACTGAAAAGAAAGATGACGAATCTCGTCCGGAACAAATCGATAAATTGTCTGAAGCTCCCAAAGAATTATCCGAATCTCAATTGCATGGCGAGCTGGCACCGGAAGAGATCGTGGAAGTGCAGCGTGATATTTTGCAGGCACATGAGACTATTGATAATAGTATCTCTGGCGAAACCGAGGATGATGTCGAGCAAATAGCTGGTGAGGATGTCAGTGATTATCGCCAGCGAGCACTTCAAGCAGATCCTGAGACGGCTTTTGTAGAAAAGCTAGCTGATATGGGCGTCAAGCCTCCAGAAGATTTGGTGGCTGAAGAAGCTGAGGAGCTCGAACCTATTGAAGCGAGCCATGATGAACCTCAAGATTTTAGCGAAGAGGAAATCCCTATTCTGCGCACTGAGGCCGAACCAAATGAGCCAACACCGCCTATTGCAGCGAGCGCCGGTGGTGGAGCTGGCGGCCCGCCGCACCGTCCCCCAAATCCGTTACTGCCACGCGCGACACCAATGGGTCCAGGCGGTGGCTCGGGCTATTACACGGTGAACGCCATGGCCGGTGGCGGGCGTCCAGGCGCTACCTTCCGTCCGGAGTATGTGCCCGTGCGCGATGAGACATTGCTTGGTATACTACCAGGTGGTATTGTCGGCTATTTAATGGGCCGTCGCCGCGGTCGCATCAAGACCGAAAAGAAACTATTGCCAGTTCAGAAAAAATTAGAGAAACAGGTTAAGACATTGGAAGAAGATATTACGCAGAAAGAGGAGTATATCCGCAAGGTGTCGCGTCAACATGCCCGCGAACGGATTGCTCGGCAGCCACTTGTGTCTGCTGCAGAGAAACCCGTAAAAGAACAGGCAGCCCTGGCAATGGCAGAAGTTCGAAAGCCGGCGCCGGAGGCTCACCAACTACATGGTAAAGCTCCTTCGCTCGAGAAAATCGGTCACGTACTAATTGAGGCTGAGGCGGCTCGTGCTATCGGGTCAGCCAGCGAGAAAGTTGCAACTCGTGTAGAAGAACAGCCCGCCGCTCGCAAAGCTGAGGTAGCTGATATCACTGAACGCCAGGTTGAAACCATGAGCCGCACCGAGCTACTCAGTCTGAGTGAAAAAATTGTGGTTGATGGCAGTAGTTTGCGTCAGATTTATGAAACACGTTTGGTGGGCGAAAAAGGCATGCGCCGACTGGTCCAAGAATATTTGGGTAACGGTGATATTAAAAAGGCTTTGCGCCGCGAAATCATGGAACGGGAAGTTGATTTTGAGCGCGACCCAGTACTCAGGGACAACGCTCCACATGCAGGCCTGAACGCTGGCGGCACAGCAACAACCCTGAAAGAGCTGCTGCGCAAAGCCGATGCTACTGATTTTGATGACAGCGAAGAAGTCGCTTTCCTGAAAGCCCGCGCGGCATATGAGGCCGAAGAGCAAACTAAGCAGCAACGCCAACGCAAGCTGATCGACGTATCTCTGACCACCACCATTATTATTCTGGCGGTAGCAGTAACCATCTTAATTCTGGAACATTAGAGTCATGCAAAAAGTCATTCTATTTTATAAATTCACGCCGATTACCGATCCTGAAGCGGTACGTTTGTGGCAGCGTGCGCTCTGCGAAAAACTCAATCTAAAAGGACGTATTCTGCTGGCGCCACACGGCATCAACGGCACGCTGGGCGGTAACATGAAGGATCTCAAGCAGTACATCAAAGAGACAAAAACCTACGCCGGTTTTAAAGACACAACATTCAAGTGGAGTGAGGGCGCTCGTGAAGATTTTCCGCGCCTTGCCGTTAAGGTTCGTGACGAAATTGTGACATTTGGTGCCACCGACGAAATCAAAGTCGACGAAAAAGGAATTGTTGGCGGCGGCAAACACCTCAAGCCCAAAGACGTGCATAAACTGGTGCAAGAGCGCGACGATGTTATTTTCTTTGATGGCCGCAACGCCTATGAGGCCGCAATCGGCAAATTCAAAGACGCCGTCGTGCCAGACGTGGCGCATACCCGCGACTTCGCAAAAGAGCTCGAAGACCCGAAGTATAACGATATTAAAGACAAACCAGTTGTCACCTACTGCACTGGTGGCATCCGCTGCGAAGTCCTGAGCATGATGATGAGGAAGCGCGGCTTCCAAGAGGTCTACCAAATCGACGGCGGCATCGCCAAATACGGCGAAGAGTACGGTGACGACGGTCTTTGGGAAGGCTCACTCTATGTCTTCGACGATCGCATGGCCACACAATTCTCCGACAAAGCCGTCGACATCGGCGACTGCACACATTGCGGCGCTAAAACCAGTAATTACGAAAACTGCGCTGATAAATCCTGCAACGATCTGATTCAAATTTGCGAAAGCTGCAAATCTTAGCAGAGATACTGCGCGAGACACATCGTAACACCCACGCCACATTAAAAATCTTTGTCTGACCCTGCTTCGTCTGACCACAGGGCTTCAAAGGGGTCCATCCCCAATTCAATCTGATAAAAGTCTATTAGCATTTTTGCATATCTCGCCAGCATTTTTCGCTGTATTGGAGTAAGTTTTCTTTCGCCAATATCTTTGAGCCGGTTGCTCTCAATGTCACAAAGGGTGCTCAGTAATGTGTCGATATCGGTGCCGTCAACAGCTGCTTCAAAGACCTCATCATATGTATCGGCAAAGATTGTTTGACGCTCTCGTGCTAGAACATAGTCATGCTTGAGTCTTTTGATCGGTTTTTCATTGGATAAGAAAAAGCCCTCTTTGATGCGCTTATGGTAATAGATTAGTTCGTCACTCGTAAGCGACATATTGACGTGTGCATCAGCTGCTAATGTAGCAAGTGCGCTCGGAGCTTCTATGTTTTCATAACGAACAGGCAACATCATATCTGGGTCGCACCACTCATCGTCGGGCAGTATGCCACCCATCAGAATATCAAATTGCCGGATAACTTCAGGGTCTACTGGGCCACTTGAATCGTCGTATGGTTCAAACTGTTCAAAATCACTCATAATAAGTGTATTACTATACGATAAATTATATAATATTTCAATACTTTCATGCAAAAAGTGGTAAAATATAAGCAGAATGAATGATGTGTTGAAAGAAAAATTAGCGGAGTTGCCCAAAGAGCCTGGCGTTTATTTCCATAAGGATAAAAAAGGCGAGATTATTTACGTGGGCAAGGCGGCGGTGCTGCGCAATCGGGTGCGGCAGTATTTTCAGCAGTCGCGTAATCGCGATCCGAAGACAGAAGCACTTGTAGCTGAAATTGTCGATATTGACTGGATGGTCGTCGAGAGCGAAATAGAGGCCTTGTTTCTGGAGGCGGAACTGATTCGGCGCTACATGCCGCGCTACAATATTTTGCTGCGCGACGATAAGGCCATGAGTTACATCCGCATCGACTATGACAGCGATTTCCCAACCGTCAGCACCACACGGAGGCCCATGGATGATGG
>JAQGHB010000030.1 GCA_028289045.1 Candidatus Saccharimonadota bacterium | reverse complement strand
TGTTGAATCTAGTCCTGGTGCAGGGTTTGGTGGCTGGCACGACTGATGTGGCAAGTCTGAAAGATCAGTTAAATCAAGTTTCGAACGGTCACTTTAGCGCCTTGGGTGCTAGTTTAAGTGTGTTTGTTGTCTTGGTTGGTTCTGCGGGGAATAAATCAGATCAGACGGCGGGCGCCTACCAATTGTTCCTAGCACTCATTGGCAGCTTGGCGATTATCTGGGCCTTGCGTCAGGCGGTTGCTGGTAATGTGCTGCGGATCCGCGATGCGTATTACAGGGGCATGTATCCGCTGGTGCCATTTATCTTGGTGCTGGCTGTTGTCGGTCTGCAATTGCTGCCGCTGCTCATTGGCTCCGTCGTCTACTCAGCTGCTATCAGCGGTGGTCTGGCGACAATTGCCGCCGAAAAGCTAGCATGGGGATTGTTTTACGGCGCTCTGGCGCTGCTCAGCCTATACATGGTTAGTTCGTCGCTGTTTGCACTCTATATCGTGACACTGCCCGATATGACGCCGCTGAAAGCGCTGCGCTCGGCTCGAGAGCTGGTTCGGTATCGACGCTGGACGGTGCTGCGAAAAGTGCTGGCGCTGCCTGTAGTTCTATTGCTGATTGCCGCAGTTGTGATGCTGCCGATTATTATACTGCTCACCCCGCTGGCGCAATGGGTGTTCTTCCTGCTGACCATGTTCGCCTTGCTGGGCGTGCACAGTTACATGTATACCTTGTATAGGGAGTTGCTTAATGAATAAGAAACAGGCCGGCGAACGAATCTCTAAATTGCGCGAGTTGATCAACGACTATCGCTACCATTACCACGTGCTCGACGAATCGGTTATGAGCGAAGCGGCGGCCGATAGTCTGAAGCATGAACTTTCGCAACTCGAGACAGAGTACCCAGAGCTCATTACGTCTGATTCGCCCACACAGCGCGTAGCTGGTGCGCCACTGCCTGGCTTTACGCAAGTCGAGCACAGCAGCCGTATGCTGAGCTTGAATGATGTCTTTGACGAGACTGAGATCCGCGGCTGGCAAGATCGAATGATCAAATTGCTGCCCGAAAATTCTAAGCTCGAATATTTCGCGGATATCAAAATGGACGGCCTTGCTCTCGCGCTGGTATATGAAGACGGCGTGCTGGTGCGTGGCATCACTCGCGGCGATGGCTTCGTGGGCGAGGACGTCACCAGCAATATTCGTACCATTGATTCGGTTCCGTTGCGGTTACGCTCTTCCAAAAAGTATGAGTCTTTCTTGCATGGCCGCACAGAGGTGCGCGGTGAAATCGTGATGTATAAAGATGATTTTGCGAAGCTAAACGAGCAGCAGGCAGCCGCTGGCAAGAAGCTGTTTGCTAACCCCCGAAATACGGCGGCCGGAACGATCCGCCAGCTTGATCCTCAGCTGGTCTCGGGCCGACCATTACACTTCAGAGCCTATGACATACTGCGCAACGATCCAAGCGATGTCCCCACTAATTCTTTTGCCTATGAAGCTCTGCGTGGCCTTGGTTTCTTAGCCAATAAAGATGCCACTGTGCTCAAAGACCTGTCGGCGATTATGCGTTTTGCCGAAGAGTGGGACACCAAGCGCCAGACACTGCCATTCAATACCGATGGCCTGGTAATCAAGGTGAACGATCGCCAGTTGTACCGCCGGCTTGGTGTGGTTGGCAAGGCACCACGCGCCGCAGTTGCGCTGAAGTACGCGGCCGAACAAGCAACCACCAAAGTCAAAGATATCTTTGTGTCGATAGGCCGCACCGGCGCCGCGACGCCAGTTGCCATGCTCGAACCGGTCTTGATTGCTGGCAGCACCGTCCAGATGGCTACGTTGCACAACGAGAGCGAAGTGGCCCGCAAAGATATCCGCATTGGCGACACAGTTATCGTGCATAAAGCCGGAGACATTATTCCCGAAGTCGTCGAACCTTTAGTCAAGCTCCGTGATGGTTCAGAGAAGCCATTCCAGATGCCGACGCACTGCCCCGAATGCAATACTAAACTTGTTAAGTATAAAGCTGAAGATGCTGTCTGGCGCTGTCCCAATGAGGCATGTCCGTCTCGCGCCTGGAAGCGCATTGAGCATTTTGCCAGCAAATCCGCCCTCGATATTGAAGGCCTTGGCGAGAAAAATGTCATTGCTCTGATCAACGCTGAACTTGTTAAGGATCCGGCCGATATCTATACATTGACAGTAGAAGACCTATTGAAACTCGACCGTTTCGCAGAGGTTTCAGCCAATAAACTAGTCAACGCCATTCAGTCCAAAAAAGAACCACCGCTAAATCGCTTTATCTACGGGCTCGGTATTCGACACATAGGTACCCAGACGGCTATAGATCTGGCGAATCATTTCAAAACCTTAGAAATTTTGAGCGAAGCCACTATTGATGAGTTGGCTGAAGTTGAAGGCGTCGGAGAGGTAGTAGCAGAGTCAACGGTTGAGTGGTTTAGCGAGCCGCGTAATCAAAAATTGTTAGAAAAGTTTAAAAAACTGAAAGTCTGGCCGCTGCCGGTCAAGCATGTCGGCGGCAAGCTCAGCGGGCAGCGTTTTGTCGTGACTGGCAGCCTGGAAAGCATGGGGCGCGAAGAGGCTGGCGAACGCATCCGTGCCCTCGGGGGCACCTTCCAAAGTTCCGTTGGTAAGGATACTGATTTCTTGGTGGTGGGTGCGAATGTCGGTGCCAGTAAACTCACCAAAGCTGCTAAACTTGGTACTAAACAGCTGACCGAAAAAGAATTTTTGGAGGTAATCAAATGACAAACGAAGAGGTAGTCGATAAAACAGCTGAATTCGTAAAAACAAAGTTCGCGGATGAAGCAACCGGCCACGATTGGTGGCATATGTACCGTGTCTGGCAACTTGCTAAAACCATTGCTCAGCAGGAAAAAGATGCTGACTTGTTTATCGTGGAGATTGGCGCGCTTCTGCATGACATAGCCGACTGGAAATTTCACGAGGGCAGCACGGAAGCCGGACCAAAAGCTGCCCGCGAATGGCTCGAAAGTCTGAGTGTTGAAGACTCCATCATTACGCACATCGAAGATATCATTCGCCACGTGTCATTTAAAGGGGCCGGTGTGTCATCCGATATGAAAACTATCGAGGGTAAAATTATTCACGATGCCGACAAGCTTGATGCTATGGGGGCCATTGGTATCTCAAGAACTTTTGCCTACGGCGGAGCGAATGGTCGGCCAGCCTACGACCCCACACAAGCATATGAGGAGCATGATTCTTTCGAGCAGTATAAGAGCAATAAGGGCACCACGATAAATCATTTCTATGAAAAATTGCTTCTGCTGAAAGAACGCATGTACACGCAAGCTGCTAAAACTATGGCCCAGGAACGACATGATTACATGGAACAATTTCTAGCAGAATTCTACGATGAGTGGGAAGGCAAGCGCTAAGCAAACTGCTATAATCAGGTTTATGGAAAAGAGTAAGGGCACCCAGCTTAATTGTTTCTCTCCACCGGTGATGCTGGCGACGCTGACTGTCGAAATAGTGCTCGCGATCTATACAGTATGGCGCTACAAAATGAGCACAACAACGCGACTAATTGCCGGCTTGTTGCTGGGCCTGGCAACTTTTCAATTGGCTGAATATTATGTTTGCACTGGCATCGGTGGTCCGCATGCTGAAGTGTGGTCGCGAGTGGGCTTTGTGGCCATCACGACGCTGCCCGCCTTCGGGACGCATCTGGTACACGTACTGGCCAACAAACCACGCCGCCGCGCCGTAGCACTGTCGTACGCTAGTATGATCGGCTTTAGCATCTTCTTTTTGGCATACCGAGGTGCTTTTGTAGGCCATGAGTGCACGGGCAACTATGTTATTTTCCAGCTTGGCAACTGGATCGGTGGCACCTACGCCATCGGCTATTACTACCTGTGGCTGGGCTTTGGCATCTTTATGGGCGCTCACTGGGCTAACGAGCTGATGGCCAAAGGCAAAAAGGCTCATACTCAGTTGCAAACCGTGCGCGCATTTATTGTTGGCTACCTCGTGTTCCTGGTTCCATGTGCCATATGGAATACTCTAGACGCCGCCAGTCGCCCAGCTATTCCAAGTATTATGTGTGGTTTCGCGGTGCTGTTCGCTTTGATTCTTGGGCTCTATATCTTGCCACGCGTGGGCAAAGAGAAATCTCGTCTTGCTCCTATGCAGTTCAAGCACTAAGCTTGACAAAAACACGAGAGCGGTTATGCTTAGTACAGATCGTGCGCTTGCTGCGGCGCGTGAAACAAACAGATAAAACAAAAAACATCTACATCATCCGCCGCCGGGTGGGCGCGCACGAAAAACACCTCAGCCAAGCCCAAAAGCTTGGCTTTTGTGTATAATGAGCTTAAGGATAGACAAAAACTATGATCACCTATTATTACAAAAGCATCCGCACTGACGGACTGAAAGAGCTTGTAGAGCCGCAGCGTGGCACCTGGGTCTATGTTGAAACCCCGACTGAACATGAAATTGAACAGTTGGCTAAGCGTTTTAAGCTGGAACCTGGCAGCCTGGAAGACGCACTCGACGAAGACGAGCAACCACGTTTGGAGCGCGAAGGCGATCAAACCTATATATTCGTGCGTTTTGCATATCGAACACCGAGCGGGGGCATCGAAACTGGTCCATTACTTATCATTTTCGACAAAGAACATGTGATTACCGTGTCGCCATTCCATGTGCCGGCTCTGGATTGGCTGATGCAGGGCAGGGTCGAGTTCGCGACCACACAGCGCGCTAAATTAATTCTACTGATTTTGACGCACATCAGCGAGCAGTACGATAGCTTCATTGGTCAAACCAGCCGCAAAATTAAGGCCATTCGCACTCGTTTGCGTAACCAGGGAATCACCAACCAGGATCTGATCGACTTCGTGACGCTCGAAGATGAGCTAAGCGAGTTCCAAGCTTCGCTGATGCCTACCAACGCCACTCTGCGGCGCTTGCTTGTCGGCAAAAACATTCCGCTCTTCGAAGAAGATCAGGACATCGTCGAGGACTTACTGCTGAACAACGAACAGTCTATCGAGGCCATTCGCTCCAACCTGCGTTCCATCGCCAACATTCGTGACGCATATTCGGCCATCACTAGCAACAACCTAAACCAGACCATTACCTTGCTGACACTGGCGACCATCTTGGTGGCGTTACCGAACGTCTTTTTCGGTATGTACGGCATGAACGTAAAGCTGCCATTCCAACATTCCGA
>JAQGHB010000029.1 GCA_028289045.1 Candidatus Saccharimonadota bacterium | reverse complement strand
GCCTGCGGATCTCCCAGAATCTTTTTAAAGACAATATTCATTAACGCTTATTTCTCCCCATCTTCCCCAAGTTTTAGAAAAACACCAAGTTATAACTGTATATTATAGCCGCTTTCCCCTCGAAAAGCGACCGTTTTGTAACCAAAATAGCGGCTTTAGCTACTTAAGAGTTTCCGGAGGAGCTATTTGGTTATGCGCCTGAGGGGTTTCAGCTTGAGCATTCTGCTCGCTCACCGCTTCAACGACCTTACTCATGAAATGAGGGTCAAGCCCCTTAAACGTGGAGGGTGAAACGAAATCATCTACGTAGAACGCGGGATTTACTTCGCTTGCAGTATCTACAATGTGCTTAGAAAAATGAGGTACAGTTGGGAAGTGTGCTTCTAAACTAGCTCGGGCTGCTTCAGCTTTGTTCATCTTCGTCATAGTTCGAATAATACACTTTTTCTAAGCAATTTACTATGGAGCACCTTGGCGGCGCAGACGGCCGAAGAGATGGCGGCGCATTTTGCCATTGTTGTGCAGATCTTTATACTTCTGTAGCTGTTGCTTCAGCTTGGTTTCCACGATGTCGACGGCAGCGTACATATTGAGCGCGCTCTCCTTGACGACAATGCTCTGCTTGGGCAGGTGCAGCAACACTTCGCAGGTACAGTGATCGTTATTCTTGGTTTTACCTTCTTTGAGGAATACTTCGGCATGCACGCTCTCCCGGAATTGCCGCGAAATGTAGCGGTCTAGACCGCCGATTTTTTTGGTAACGTACTTGCGGAGTGAGTCATTAACAGTGGCGTGAACCCCATTAATTTCGAGTTTTTGCAACATGTGCCCTCCTTTTTAATGCGTACTTCTAGTATACGCCTAAATCTCGGTGCGGCCGCCCATGTAGGGCTGTAAAACATCAGGAATCCGGACATTACCTTCGGCGGTCTGGTAGTTTTCGATGATGGCAATCGGACCACGGCTCAGTGGTAGCGCTGTGGCGTCGTTGGTGTGGATTAGTTGGACTTTGCTGACTGGGAAGCTCTCGACTTCTTGGCCGGCGCGGCGGACGCGGGTTTGCAGGCGGCGAGCCTGGTAATCGGTCATGTAGTCGGCGGTGTGCGTTTCGCGGTACTTGTTTTGGCCTGGGAGCCAAGCTTCGAGGTCGATGCCACGAGCATTGGGTTTGCCGATGTCAGCGGTGCACTTGGTGAGCACCTGGTATGGGATGTCGAGCAGCTGCATAATTTTTTCCTGGATGGCAATCATGAACAAGTGTTCTTGCAAGCCAGCCTCAGCTAGGCCGAGGCTTTCCATTTCCAGCTTGTCGAACTGATGCATGCGGAAAATGCCTTCCATGTCCTTGCCGTAGGTACCGGCCTCACGCCGAAAGCTAGTGGCATAGCCGATATAACGTACCGGCAGATCTTCTTCGGCAAAGACTTCATTAGCGTGCATACTACCGAGCACATGTTCAGCACTGCCCTGCAGCCATAATTCTTCATCTTGTATTTTGTAGCGGTCGTCACGCGGTTCAAGCCGGTCCATGGCACTATACAGATCAGTTCGAATCAAGAATGGCGGCAATACTGGTAGGAACGGTTTGTTGCTCACCTGCAGATTATTGTCTTTAATAATTTCGTCGATGAAAGCTTGGTCGCTCAATTTGTCCATTACAAATTGGATAATGGCGAATTGCAGCTTGACCAAATCGCCTTTAATGTACGCAAAGCGTGAACCAGTAACTTTGCCGGCTCGCTCTTTGTCGAGCCAGCCTTTGGCCTCAGCAATCTCGGCGTGATTCTTTGGCTCAAAATTAAATTTCGTGGGCTCGCCAACCGTCTTGCTAATCACATTTTCTTCTTCGGTAGCACCGACTGGCACATCATCAACAGGCATATTTGGAACTTTTAACAGCAACACTAAAAACTCTTCTTCGATAGCGTCAAGCTTATGCTCTTGATCGTTCAGTTTTTCGCGTAATTCGCGCCCTTGGACAATTTGTTCTTCGGATGGCTTGCCACCCTTCATCTGAGAGCTAAGCTCGTTGCGCTTCTGTCGTAAGGATTCGACCTCGGTCAGCAAGGCGCGACGTTCTTCGTCGAAGCCTAGCAACTGCGGAATATCGACCTCGTAGCCTTTTTGTTTGGACTTTTCGGCTACTGCTTCGGGATTGTCGCGAATGTATTGAATATCTAACATGTCGATATTATACCCTATAGTTCCTCAAGCCAGCCGTTAGATGTGGGATTAACTCAGCGCAGCCCAGATCGCCGCGCCCGAGCCAGTCTGATTGCTTGCTGGTGTAAACGAAGCAGGAATTGAGGTTTGTCCTGTTGCGACATATCCTGTCCGAGTCGTTGCGGCAGTTGTGCCGGCATTTAGCTGCGCTATTGCACCGGTGTTGCCACTACGCAAGAAAGCTGGGGCAGTTGTACCATTCGCTAAGTACATTACCCATACGAACGCACTGACACCACCGCTAATTGCTAAGTTGGGGGTAGCGAGAGCCATCGTCTTGAGCCCAGTACTCGTCCAGGCAGTCGATTGGTCTGCTGTGACACCTAGTTGAGTACCTGCGGAACTAAAAATTGCAGCGAAGTTCTGACTTGCCGTCAGTGTCGCACCTGCGGTGCCAACGAACATATTGATATTGTTGACAGTGATGCTCCGTGGAATCGGGATTTTTACCAGCCAGGTTTGGCCAAGTGTCTGAGTAACCGATGAGTTGCAAGCCCACAGGTCAACACTTTCTGCGAGCATTCCAGATGCAGTAGCATACGGATCGGAAGCCAGGCCGCTGGCCGATGCAGTTGGATTCACCCACGTTCCGGGCGTTCCGGCTACTGTGCAGATCCATAGCACACCAGTCTGATCAATTATGAAATCGCCCACCGCAAATGTACCTGATGCCGGAGCGCCAGAGGCAGTTGCACCTGCGTATCGGGTGGTGGCGGTCGCGCCTGTTAGGCCGCTTGCTGTGAACGCTGGCGCCGTCATAGTTCCGGTGACTAATACTTTGTGATTACTTGTTCCGAGTGCTATTTGATCCTGAGTACTGGTAGTTGCTGCGGTTCCGTTGTGATCGACGCCGATGGCGGTCGCGCCTGCTGCACCTGCCGTAGTACCAGCCCCAAGTGCAGTGGCATAGTTGCCGCCAACAAGTGCATTCCGACCAATCGCCGTAGTGCTTGCGTAGTCGGCGCTACTATTGGGACCTGCCTGAGTGCCAATGTGCGTGTTGTAGTTCCCTGCGATAACTGCGTTACTCGTGGTACCGCCTCCTTTATATCCAGCAAAAGCGCCCACAGCGACATTGCCGCTGCCCGTTGTGAGGCTAGAGAGTGCTGAGTACCCAAGCGCCGTATCATTCGTAGCATTGGTGGCTGAACTCAGCGCGAAGTAGCCATGCGCGGCATGGGCTGAACCGGTCGTAAGCGCAGCTAACGCCGAGTTGCCCATAGCAACACTCTTCTGTTGGGTATTGGTGTATTGTCCTGCTGTCCCGAGCGCCTTGTAGCCCACCTTGGTATTAAGCGGATCCACAGTGGAATAGAGGGCGCCGATTATCTCTGTGCCGGGGCCGAAATCGATCGGATTGGTGTAGCCTGATGCCTCAAAATCTGGGCTAATAACTGTGACAAACCATGGAAATCCGGCGCCCACACTGTCACTCCAAGGCTTCTGCGTACCCGCAGTGCCAGCTGCCGATGCTATGTTGCACTGGGGCCGAATGTAAGTCATCAGGTTCAGCATCCCGCTTGCTACTGGCTGTGTGGCGCCAGCTGCCGAGGATCGGGCGTACCCGTGAGCGGTACCTGAGTTTGCCAGGACGCCGTAAGGATGGATATGAACACTGTTACCATAATTAATACCGTTTCCAGTTTGACAGGACTCAAGGATGCCGCCACCGCCAGACCAGCGGAAGTCGCGAGTGGTGACTTCTAGGCTGTTGTTCAGGACAAGTCCGTAGTGATTGCCATCGTGGCCGAACACATATACGCCATCAAATGTGCCCCCGTATACACCAACTTGATTACTCGGTGGGGTGCAGTTTATTCCATGGCCAGTTGAGGCCAAGCCGCTGGAGAATGCAATGGCTACGTCCCTCATATGGAACGCCTGCGCGTACATTGTTGCGTCAATTCCATCGGTGGCAGCGACGGTTTGCTCAATTATCGTGCCAAACACCTGCGAAAGCACATTTGGACCGCTCGGAAAACCGAGACCACCATTACCTTGAACGTTATATGTGACCTTCTGACGACCTGCGATAGTGATCGACTGGGAGCATGTCAAGACGGCATTGATTTTGTAGTGGCCGTCAATGTAAAGTGTGCCCCCAAGGGGCGTACCGTTGATCGCGTTCTGAAGAACGGCCGTGTCAGTTGATGCTATGCCGGCTGCAGCTGCAGCAAAGACCTCGACCGATCCCTTGGTCTCAACCGCAAGCGGACTCCCCGTATAGGCGTCGACTGCCTTGCCCGTGTCGCCAGAGCTACCGCTTTTAGTGATGACCGTGGCTGGAAGCTGTGCAGCAGTTAACGTTGTGTTCGTGTCGAGTGTTGCCACACCGTTCGCTATTCCCTTTTGAGAAGTGGGTATGGCATTATCAGCCTTCGCGAGACTAGTTTGAAGAGCCGAGCTGAGATCTGATTGTGGGATGCCAGATGCTGGTTTGGCGTAGGCACCGGCAGCTGTCACTGCCGCAGGCTTTATGGAGCCGTCTGTAGCAAGGCTTTGGCCCAGAAAATCATTAAGTAAATCGCCCCATTGTCCATCATCGCCACCTGGTTTCGGTAGTCGTACCATAGTCTTACACCCTGTTTTTATAAACCATAACTATTATGTAGATGATATCAATATAACGGGTAAAACGCCAGTTACTGTCTAGGCAGAGTGTGGCTAAGGTGTGCGCTTCTGGAGGGTTTTGAGGGTAAGTTCGGTGCGGGTGCGGGCGTAGGTGCAGAACTCGCAGGGGCCGCCCATGGCGGCGTCGCCGACGGGCGGCATTTCGTCGTTTTCGATGCAGGCTTTCATGCGCTCCAGAACAGGTTCGATCCACTTGTCACTACCCTTGTAGGGGATGACTTTGGTGCGGAATTCGAGGTGATCGTTGAAGCCGTCGAGGTCCATGCGGCCGTTGGTGTACACGAAGTAGCCGGTGTCGCTGACGGCGAAGCCGTTTTGGCGCAGCAGCCATTGGTAGACCTCCAATTGGCGCTTGTAGCTGATCTGCCAAGGCGAATCGATGCCGACCTCGCGGTCTTTGGCGGTGGCTTTGTAGTCTACGACGATGAGTTCGCCATCTTCATTGATCCAGATATCATCGACAGCCCCAAAAACATGTAAATTGGTCAGCTTGTGCAGCGCTACAACCCCCGTAAAATTGTAACGCCAGGTATCGAGGTCTTTGTGCTGAAATGGGACGGCTTTTACGCCATTGTCGGTCATGAGCGGGTGCGGCTCGCCGGCGGCGCGGTAGACATCAAACTCTTTTTTGAATAATTCATCTATCGCCTTGTTGATGTTAAAAGGCGGTGAACTGGGCCGCGTGATTTTGAGGCGCGCGTCCAGCCAGAAACAGCGCGGGCACTGCATAAATAGCTCGATTTTGGAGCGCGAAATTTTGTATGGAGCCGTCTGCCCTGGTTTGTAGGGCAGCGACCGTTCTCGTTGATAAGCCATTACTTCTATTGTACCAGCAGAACCTGGTTATATTTCCTCGAGCAGTAAAAGCAGCTCGTCTGGCGTCGCCAGCAATCGTGTCGGATTGTGCTGGCGCAGGATATCAACGGTATTATATCCCCACCCTACGGCAGCAATCCGCAGTCCGGCTTGTTGCGAGCCCACAATGTCACGAACTTCGTCGCCGACATACCATGTTGTTGCCTGGTCGAGCTGATTTTGCTTAATCACTTTTCTGAGCTTCCGGGCCTTACCCAGCAAACCAACATTGCCATATATCTGAATAAATTCTTTGCTGAGATGATGCTGCTTGAGAAATAATTTGATATTACTCTCGCTATTTGAGCTCATGATGAATAGCTGGTGGCCTTCGTGATGCAGTTTTTTAATGACGTTCGGCATATCTGGAAATGTGTGCAGCTGTCCGATTTGCTTCCGCATGCGGCGGCGGCCACGCATCAGCAGAAATGGCATTTTCCAGGGGCGAACATGAAGCTCTTCGGCGGCGCGCAATAGTGACATACCTCTGAGGCGTTCGACTTCTTTCGGTGTAAGGGGTTCACCGCGCCCGGTAAGTTCATGAAAAATATGTATCACCGTTTCGAAGCTATCGGCAATCGTCCCGTCAAAATCAAAAATAATGGCAGCCATTGCCCCTAGTGTACACTAGGCGTTGATTGGGGCGTACGGAATGTGACACATGCCGTGCCCTGTTTTCTCGGTAAACTTCTGGTGATACTCTTCTGCTTCGTAGAATGGACCGGCCGCAGTTACTTCGGTAACGATTGGCTGGTCGAAATTCGGCTGCACATCTGTTTTGACGCGTTCAGCGATTTTGCGCTGCTCGTCATCGAAGTAAAAAATAGCTGTGCGGTAGCTGTCACCTATATCCGGGCCCTGCCGATTCATCTGCGTCGGATCGTGCATGCGGAAGAACTGGCGTACTAGCATTTCGTAGTTGATTTGCTCGGGGTCGAATTCGATTAGCACCGCTTCGGCATGGCCGGTTGTGTGCGAGCTAACTTCTGCATATGTTGGGTTTTCGGTATGGCCGCCAGTGTAACCAACCCTGGTTTTGGTCACGCCCGGCACCTCATCAAAATAAAACTGTACTCCCCAAAAACATCCTGCCGCGAATAGTGCTTGTTCCATACCCCTATTTTAGCACTACGAAGCCAGTTGCACGTCGGACGGGATAGGCATCTTGACTTGTTCTTCGAGAGCTAACAGAAGCCTCCCTACACCTTGGGCAAAATATGGGCTAGCGTATATCTCTTGCCTTCCGACTAAGACTCGGTCTCGCTCTATGGAGATTGCGCAGTCATTCTCTGGGTTAAATCCTCGATTTCTGAGTTCTGTATTATCGAAGCTAGCGACAGTGATGCGGCCCATATTGGTTCGGCGGTCAAAAGCCGTGGCTTCACCATTATGATAAATCTTCTCTTCATTTCTAACGCCGTGATTAATGTATCTGTACGAGGCAACCGGCAGCACAGGGACATTCAGCTTTGCGATTGTTAAAAGAGGCTTTTTGCGATCATTTTTCAAAGTAGGATGAGAATGTTCCTCTGGTTCAACCTCACCAACGATAATGCCACCCGTTGCCGTAAGCACATGGCCATTATAGATTTCTCCAATGACGATTAAAGGCTTACCTGCTTGCTCGCCAACCTTCTTAGCAAGAGCCTGGTGCTTGCTGAGCTGCTCAGCAGAGCCAGTAGCACCTAGAACTAAGCGATCCAATGAGTCCATATGCTCGTCATCACGAATATCATCCTTTAATCGACGGACGCGCCTAAGATGCTGCGCTTCACTTTTCTGTAGTTCACCGAGCCATTTCTCTGTACCGACTGCTTCCGCCATACTGTCTCCTTAGTCTTTAGCCAGAATATACTACAGGCATTATGCTACTGCAAGCAGTAGCATTGTTAGGGACTTGTGCATTGTGCTTGAAGCCCACGCGGGTGCTTGGGATGTTTTTTTTGGCCGCTACAATCCGAGGCCGAACGCGCTGCTGAGAGAGACCAGCAAGACGAGAACGCCGAGCGTACGACGGAAGTAAGTAGCGCCTTGGACGATCTCAAAAAGTGCCCAGATGACTATGGCGCCGGTTGCTAGGCGCGAAAAAACGTGCGAGAACCCACCATAACTGAGCATAGAGATAACTACGAATACAAACCAGGCGATAAGCCACAGATTGGGCTTTTGCCAAACCACTACGTCGCCGTGCTTATCTTTCCAAAAATTATCCCAAAACGTCTGTAGCATACAGCCCCTTGCTTATGCCTCTAGTATACGTGACAAACCGCACGTCCCAAAATTGATCAGCGCTTACTCCAATTCGTGAATACGATCGTGGTCAAGCCCGTAGTAATGTGCAATCTCGTGCCACAAGGTGTGCTTGAT
Organism: Candidatus Saccharimonadota bacterium; assembly: GCA_028289045.1. GTDB lineage: Bacteria > Patescibacteriota > Saccharimonadia > Saccharimonadales > UBA4665 > JAQGHB01. Next base: position 2,540 of record JAQGHB010000029.1, on the reverse strand, counting down.
TTCTTCTTTGAGTTCGCTGAGATTTTGCGACTGGCTCTCGAGTGGCCGCCGAAATAGGGTAATTTTATCTGGGAAGAGGTGCCCCATGCCCTGCCGCTGGCTGAGCGGTACGCCCTCGTACAACCCCAGCAACGTCTGATACGGTGTGAGATTGGACTTCTCGCGCTGCTCTGGCGTCGGTTCGTCCTCGTATAATATCGCCACGTTTGTGATGTTTTTGGCATGCTCGCCAGGCAGCTCTTCGAGTGCTTGGTTGATCAGTTCTTGAAATTGTTCGTCGCTGACTTCTATCATTACTATATATTGTATAGCATTAGCAGTTTGGTGCCTAGTGGCTCTACGCACGCTCCCAGGAAATAATTTCAAGTACTGGCGCATAGACGTTACTAATTTTCATAACTTCATCCTCTTCAGCTTCGGCTACTTCGTCCAGACCATCATCTTCAATGATTGGTTGAATGTTTTTTAAAGCAACTGCAAGGCCATCACGGCGGATAGCTGGTCCCCACACATACGTGATAGTCTTCACGCCGCACAGCAATTCAATCTCTTTTTCAATGCTTGCCCAATCTAGTCGATCAATATCCGGGCTCTTGGACACGAGCTCCCCACTTCGCACGTCCCATTGCCCCCCTGTCAGACTGTGCACCGCTAAGCAACTGGCTCCACGAATAGCAAATTCTTTTCGCTCTGCGAGAGTGGGCAGTTCATTGGCTTGCAGCTGTAGCCACCGAAGTTCATCTATAGTTTCATTACCAAGTATAGGGGCCATTTCAAATGCCATATTTATTTCTCTCCTGAAGAATACTCCAACTGTATCACTTAGTTCTCGCTTGTAAAGGTTTAACTCAGTTTAAGATCGGGATAGATGGATTTGGTGACTTCGTCAACCTCGGCGCGCAATTGTGGAAATGGCACGCCTTCGCGGGCTGTTACGCCTTCGAAGACCCAGAAAACGCGCTCAGAGTAGCCCCAGCCGCAGGCTGGGGGCATGCCGTACTCCAGCATTTCAACGTAGTCGATGTCGAGCATCATGGCCTCGTCGTCGCCGCTGTCACGCATCTGCTGCTGCTCTACGAAGCGCTGTAGCTGGTCGACGGGGTCATTGAGCTCGCTAAAGCCGTTACCGAGCTCGCTGCCTGCGATGACCGGCTGGAAGCGCTGCACTGTCTCTGGCTTATCGGGATTAGTTTTGGATAAAGGGCTAATGAAAGTCGGCGTGTTGACCAGCCAGATCGGGCCAGCCACGTCTTTACGGATGTTTTTCCAGAGTTTATCGATGCCGCGGGCTTTATTCTCTGTCTTTTCGACTTCCAATTTATTGTCTTTGAGTGCTTTTTTAACTTCTTCGAGCGTGCAATTATAGACATCAAGGCCGTAGTGTTTTTGGATGGTTTCGGCGTAATCCCACTCCTCCCAGTCTTTGGCTAGATCAATGTCGAACTCGCCGAGCTTGAACTGCAGGGTGCCGAATGTCTCTTTCAAAACGTAACGATACATCTCTGTCATGAATTTCATGCCGTCGCGCCAATCAGCGTAAGCCCAGTACCATTCCATGGCGACGTGTTCTGGCAGGTGCTCGTCCGAGTAGTTTTCGTTACGGAAACGGGCACCGATGTCATACACTTTTTCGAAACCCGCGCCCAGCAGCCTTTTCAGGGGTAATTCATGACTAATGCGCAAGTAAAAATCTTGGTCTAGAGCGTCCATATGTGTCACAAACGGATTTGCGTCAGCGCCGCCGGTGGTGTGCTCCAAAACTGGAATATTTACTTCGGTGAAATCATTTTTATTCAGAAAATCACGAGTGGCCTGCCAGAACTTGCTGCGGCGAATAAATCTGTCGCGGACATCGAGGTTGACGTTCATGTCCACGTATCGACGGCGCAGGCGCTCCTCTTTGTTGGTGAAACTCTCGTGACCGAGCGGCATTGGCCTGAGTGATTTAGTGAGTAGCTTCAGCTCGCGCACCTCCACCGACACTTCCCCTGTCTGTGTTTTAATAACCGGACCGGTGGCCTGGATGAAATCGCCGCTATCTAACAGCGGTAATTGTTCGAAACCGAGCTGGCTTTTAGGTGCGTCTAGTGGTGCGACCTTATCTTTACCGAGAAATAATTGCACCTGCCCGCTTTGATCGCGCAGCACCACAAAGGCAATCTTGCCGAATTTACGAATACCGACAATGCGGCCAACTACAGAGACGTCTTTGCCTTCCAATTTGTCGAATTTCTCTGTAATCTCCACCAGCGTATTCGTCCGATCCGCTTTCGCCGGATACGGATTAACGCCAAGTTGTTTCAGCTCATCCAGTTTTCGCAGTCGCTCGTCGCGCAGTTCTTTCAGTGTTGCCATAATTACCCTTCAGTATACTCAAGAAGCGCGCCCTGCACCACCTGGGTTTCTATTTTGCTAGCTGATGTTGGCGATTTTGTAGGAGTGGGTCTCGGCTGGCGTGCTGATTTCGACGGTTTCACCTTCTTTTTTGCCGAGCAGCGCTTGGCCGATTGGTGATTCGTCGCTGATTTTGCCATTCAACG
>JAQGHB010000053.1 GCA_028289045.1 Candidatus Saccharimonadota bacterium | reverse complement strand
CAATAGACATATCTTCTGGCCTTTTATCTAATTCTGACATAGGTTGTCCTCTTTAATAAACCGCATTATATACCACTGAATTTCAGCTCACAAGGAACAGCTTATACTACTTACCGATTTTATGGAGCGTAATGTCAAATACTAAATCAGCGTTCGCTGGAATACCAGAACCCTGAGGTGGGTTAGAGCCGTAGGCCAAAGCAGCTGGAATCAGTAGACGGCGGGTGCCATCGACTTTCATGCCAGGAACACCTTGGGACCAACCGGCGATAACCTGGCTGAGGCCGAAGCTGATTGGTTGGCCGCTATCTTTGGAGCTTTGGAAGACAACACCGGTTTTAGCGACAGCGCCAGTGTAGTCAACGGTGACAGTATCACCAGCTTTGACTTCAGCGCCAGTGCCAGGCACGGTATCAATCTTTTGTAGTTGTGGGATGCTATCTACTGGTGTAAAGCCTGCTAATGGGTTGCCTGCTAGTTTGTCGTTTTGCACTGGTGTCTCCTTTGATTTACTTGCTGCAGCTAAGGCTTTCTTTTCGGCATCGTTCAATTGAGATGTCGAGGTGCTGGCCGCTGGATCAGCCTTTTTCTGGGTTACTGCGGAATAAACCACCGCGATGGTTAGCGCCGACGAAGTTAATAAAAATAGTCCTGCGCCAAAGGCCGCAAATGCGCGGTCACGTTTTCGAGCCATAGATCCTCCGTTATTCTCTTCTAGTATAGCGCATTATGCGGGAATTTTGAGCTCGATAGGTGTGTCCGGGAAACCATTTTCGAGCCCTTTCAAGATAACGTCGCGGAGTTCGGGCGGCAGGAATTCAACATTTGGCAGATCTTTGAGAGGTAGCCACATGGGGTCGTACAGGTTTTGCCCTAGTGCGTGAGCTGCTGCCTCCTCGGAATCTGCTGCTAATTTTGGCTCGCCACCGATGTATTCACACAGATAAATATACTGCGTGCCGAAATACTCGCCGGCGTCTTCAATGATCACCAGCCGCGGATTAGCTATTGTCATGCTGACTTCTTCCTGAAGCTCGCGGTGCAGTGCCTGTTCCGGCGTTTCACCCTCGTCCACGCCGCCCCCAACTAATGCGTAGTACTGCCTGCCGTACTTATTGCGGTGCATGACCAGCAAGGAATTATCTTTTACTAAGATAGCTCTCGAAGAAGTTCGCACGGGTTAAACCCGTTCAGCATCGAGCGCGGTTTTGGCAGCTTGGGCGACTGTATCGAGCAACTTATTAACTTCGGTATCCGTTAACGTGCGGTCGTAGCTAGCGATGGTTAGGCGCAAGGTGATTTGCTTGTGCTTAGGGTCGTCAGGACGCTGATAGATGTCGACAGGACTCAGGTTGGGCAGCGTGTTCTCGGGCTGTACTTTACCGAGTTCCGTCCAGACAAAATCAAATAGCTTTTGATACTCAAGGCTGGCAGGGACTTTTAAGGTAACATCCTGAGAAACTTTCGGGAAGCGTGGCAGCGGCACATAACCCGTGTCGGGGGAGGATGTTGTCAGCAGTAATGGCCCGATTTCGAAACCAGCGCTATATTCCGGCAGTTTAAGGGAACGACGAACAGACGATTTGAACTCACCAACAACCCCCCAAATTCGACCTTCGCTATCACGAACTACAGCGCTGCGCTGTGGCGCGTAAGGTGCGACCAATTGCGCGACCCAAGCATTATCGTGTAAATCAGCGCCTTGTAGCGGCTCGAGCCGAACCTGTCCGGCAACCTTAAAATCAGTAAGCAATTGGTTGAGATGAGTGCGAGCTTCATAGTACGGCGCTCCTGTCTGAGACTTCTTGGAAGCGTAGACAAATGCCAGTGAATTCAGTTCTTTAGGAATATTTGCTTCTTTGGAGTCATTTTGGCCGTGGATATGGGCTTTGCCGATCTCGAACAACGCGAATTCATCATAACCGGCCTTGATATTAGGATGGATTTTTTCGAGTAAGCTTGGCGTCAGGCTCAGACGGAAATATTGAAGGTCGGGGCTCAAGGCATTGCTGATCTGGAAGGCTCGATCTTTATCCTGGCCAACTTTTTCCAGCAGATCGCCGTGGACGAAACTGTAGGTCAAGACTTCGTTAGCCCCAGCCTTGCTGAGACTGTCGCGAATGTGTGCCTTGAGCTCGAACATAGGGTCTTTTTGGGTTGGTGAGATGTCTTGCACCGGCAAAGCCAGCGGTAACTTGTCATAGCCATACAGACGGCCAATTTCTTCCACGACATCTTCGCGCAGCTCGATATCGGTACGCCAGAATGGTGCAGTAACCGTCAAATTGTCGCCTTCGGCAGCTATATTGAACTCTACGTTTTCGAGCAAGGTTTTCATGTCTTGGGCCGACAAGCTCAAACCCAATCGACTGTTGATGAATTCAGCCGAAACCGTCACTGGTGTGTACAGCGAGCCGCGCTCCAGTACCGATGGATCGAGATGGTTATCATCAATCAATTCGCTCGCGACCTTACCGCCGGTATAGCGCTGAATTTCATCGATGATTTTGGCCAATACGGTGACAGTTTGCAACGGGCTCTGGCCTTTATTAAAGCGAGTAACGGCATCAGTAAACAGGCCATGCGTCATAGCAGTGCGGCGGATAGAATACATATCAAAATTAGCCGATTCGATGATGATGTTCTTTGTGGTTTCATCGACCTCAGTGTCCGCGCCGCCCATCACACCGCCGATGCCGATCAGCTGTTTATTCGTGGCTATCATAATGGCTTCAGCCCGTGGTTCGATTTCTTTACCGTTCAGTAACTTCACTTTTTCGCCTGGCTTAGGATTGCGCACCACAATGGTCGCGCCGTCTCCGTCGCTCAAAGCTTTGACCTTGTCATAATCGTAGGCGTGCAAAGGCTGGCTGGTCTGCAACATAAAGAAGTTTGTGTAGTCGACAATGTTATTGATGGAACGACTACCAACTTTGGCCAGCTCTACCTGCAGCCAAACGGGGCTTGGGCCAACCTGCACGTCGCGCATAGTGATAGCCGAAAAGCGCGACACCAGCGCAGGCAATTCATTCTGCACAGTTAGCGGCAATACATCGCTCTCCACTCCCGACACTGTTGGCTGCGGCCGATACCACTCAGGGCTTTTGTACGGCATGCTTTGGATGCCTGCCAGCTCGCGGGCCACACCCAGAAAACCGAAACAATCCGGACGATGCGTAAACATTTTATTCTCGATATCGATCAGTACGTCATCTTTTAGTCCAAAAGCTTCGGCAAAATCAGTACCAGGCGCGTAATCGCCGTCAATTTCCAGCAACCCAGCATGGCTATCGCCCAACGCCAACTCTTTGGGTGAGGCGAGCATGCCATTGCTGACCACTCCGCGTAGTTCGCGGGCTTCAAGAACAAAGGGTTCTTTGCCGACAGTTTCCGGTACGGTGGCGCCTGGAGGCAACCACGCGACTGTTAGGCCTTCACGGACATTGGGCGCACCACAGACAACTTGAACATGTCCATTTTCGTCACGCGCTACATCAGGCATTTTGCCCCCGTCGTCGATAGTGCAGACATGCAGCCGATCGGCATTGGGGTGATCTTCGCATTTCACTAGCTTGGCGATGATAATTCCCTGATACTTTTCGCCCACATTAACCACTTCATCCACGCCGCCCAGCTGCGCGCCAATCTTCTCTACCAAGGCGTCAACGCCAATCGCTGCCAC
>JAQGHB010000047.1 GCA_028289045.1 Candidatus Saccharimonadota bacterium | reverse complement strand
TCTTTCAGGATCTCCAGCTTGTCGTACATGATTACAAAAGCACAGATGTAGCCGATGACCCCGCCTAATAGCAGGATATACGGCAATGTTTTTTTAAGAGTGAGTTTGCGCAACATGTCTCTCTAGTATACTCGATCTGGCTGCGTCTTGGGCTGAAAGTTCCCGGGCTTTCAACGCGTAGTCCTGAATGATATTAGCTGGTTTACCCCTGCCTTTACAGGCGCGCAGGATGGCATCTTCTACTTCGGGGTTATCTATGTCCTGTGCCATCAATTTTATTAGCTGTCGAGCGGCCAACACCTCTTGGTCGGGCTTTACTTGTACAATATCTGTGAGCTCAACCAGATAACCTGAGCGAATACTAGGGATTTGGACCTGGCAGAGAGCCATTGTTACCAGATAAGTTACAAGATCTGAACGACGTGGTGCTTTGCCAGTCTCAATACGTTTATGTATAGCAACATCCGCATCTGCATTGCTCAAGCCAGCCAAATGACTAGCCGAGACCTTGTGGTGGGTCGCTGGATTAGTACGGAAGTAATCGTACAGAAGTTCGTGAAGGCTACCTATAAAAACCAGTACCTTAACATCGTCTTTGTTGCGTAATTTTGGATTAGCCTCAATAGCCCCGCTCACTGTTGGGCCAAGTTTCTCTGCCATTATAATATTTCTGCGAACGGCATCCTGTGCATCGTCCGCTGTCTGATCGGCTAAAGCTTGTAGCGCCTGTTCGGTCGTCTGAGCTTGCCAGAGTTTTGCTGCGGACTTCTTGGGGCTATCCCGAGCATCATCATCAATGAATCGTATTGGTTTATATTTTCTATAAGTTAGGTCAAGGAGTGCGTTAGTGAACCCGCCGTGCGAATCGGCGCTTGGAGTCTGCTGATAGCGTACATAGGTCTTCCGTTCGCCCTTGGAGATAGCATTCCAGTCGCGGAGGCTTTTGGCTGTCCAGCCATACATCTCTGGAATGAAAACATCGGCTTCATCGTATAGTTGCTGCAAGCCAGCGACGTGTTCGGCTAGCGAGTGAGCAGTTAGATGAAAGTGTACCGAGGCATTATTGGGTAGATAATCTTCGTTCAGCTCTGGAAGTGGCGGTATGGTGATTTCGCGGAAGTAAGGGTCATTTTCGCTCATAACTATATATTTTGCGTAGAAAATAAGCTGATTGCAAGCATGAGCATTGTTTATTCAGCACATGCGCCGGTGTTGACCGTTTGATTGCGGGCTACGGCCTGGTCGAGTTCGGTGCTGACCTGCGAAGCTGTCAGGGCGTAGCCCACGTGCTCGTAGGTGGTGGATTGGGCGAAGATGAGGCCAATGACGCTGCCGTCGCGGGCCACGAGTGGCCCGCCGGAATTACCAGGGATGATGTCGGCCTGCACTTCGTAGACATCGCGGTGGACCTGGCCGCGGCCATAAATGTTACGGCCGCTGGCGGTGAATTGGTCGAGCACGGCAGCCGGATCGGCGGTGAACGAACCGCCGCCAGGATAACCTAGTACGGCAGCGGCGGTACCGGACTTCACGGTTGCGGATGAGATCACCAGACTGTGGCCGGCAAGGTTAGAGACGCGCAGCACCGCGAAATCAAGATCAGGGTCAAACCAGATAGGCGTGGCGCTGTGTATGCCGCTGCTATCCTGGACAAAGGGCCGTTTAATGCCAGCTATCACGTGGGCATTGGTGGCGACCAGGCCCGATCCGGCGACGAAGCCGGAGCCTTCTACGACGCCGCCACACCCCTGGCCCTCTACTTTGACTACCGATTCTTTGTCGCGTGTCACCGCCGCCTGCAGATCGCCAAGATTTGGTAGCGTGATGCCGCTACGCGGATTTGGCTCGTGGCCCGCGAATACTTGCGGGAAGCCATTGGGGTCGATCAGATGGCCGAGATCAGCGATTAGCGTCGGGGCCTGCGGCAATTCCCTGTTTAGCGCGCTCACAATGCGAGAGCCTTGCAACGCGGCCTGGATATTTGGCACCGGCAAGCTATTGATAATCGCCGAGGTTAGCCAGATGCTAAAAAGCAGCGACACAACGCTTAATAGCGAGCCCAGGCCGTTGTCTATGCGGTTTATGCGCTTCAGCAGCACCTTATGCTTCAGCTTGATGCCGACGTACTCACCGATTGCCAGCAGCACCAGCGCGCATCCCAGCGTCGTCAGTAGCGTGACAATCGCACGGTTATTCGAGCCCTGCACCCATCCCACCGTGTGGGGTTGCACAAATGCTCCTAGAAACAACCCCGCGAAAAATCCCACTGTCGAAAACAGCTGCCGCACAAAGCCGATCTCGCGGCCCCTATAGAGGGCGCTGATGGCAAACAGCACGATCAGCACATCGATAATCATTACCCTTAGTGTAGCAAACTCAGCTGCAAATAGCCGTTATTGCTGAGCGGGGATTAGCTGCAGCGTTTGTATCGGCGACGTGATAAGGATGTTATCTGTATCCCCTAGTGGGAGCCCTAGCCAGGCTCGTTCGCCTACTACGAATGAGCCCTCAACTTGCTCATCGATCGGTACGGGGATGTTATCCGCGAGAAATGTTCTTTTGCACATGCCTCGAAGTTCAAACAAATTGTCGCTATGCTGCTGCCAACTGGTGCCTGCGCCATCTCTGACTGCGTGATCGCTGCTTCGTTCAACTGCCACTCGTGGCTTGCCCTCGACATCCTCTACTGTAAGTCTGTAACTACTGCCGGAAGCGGTGTCTATCACCAACACATCGCCAGTCTGTAGAGTGTCAAAAAATATTTCTTCGATTGCCCCGCTGCTGTGTTCGGGATTATGTGTTGCCATAAACGACTCCTTATCTATGCTCTATTTGTACCATAGCTATGCATTTTTGCAAGCATGAGAGATACGTATTACTGAAGCGGTGCGATCAGCTCAGACCCAGGGGTGCCCTTTTTGTAGATGATGAGGCCGTCGCCATTTTTGGACCATTCGGAGATAACGGGTTGCAGGACGCGCCAGGATTCTAGTACTTCGGTGCTGGTGGCGAATAGGGTATGGTCGCCGCGGACGGCTTCGACGATGACTCGCTCGTAGGGGGTGGGATGGGTTTGATCGTCGAAGCTTTGTAGGTCGGGCAGATGCTTGGCAACTTCGGTATCTGTGAAGCGCGGTGTGATCTCAGTCTTTTTTTCGGCCAGAGCTTTGCCGGTCCAGAGTATGATTGGGACGTCGCGCCAGCGGCCGCTGTCGATGCGCAGACGAACGGCTGCGAAGGTTTCGGTGATTGAATCGGGGTTGTTAACTTCGTCGCGGTAGCCTTCGTACTGGCCACGAACGGTTTCGATCATAACTTTGTCGGCACCGATGGTTTTTACTTGCTTGAGCAGGGCCTGTTTGGTGGCGTGGATATGTTCACTGTCCATGCTATCCGGACGCTCCATGGTGACGACGGCTAGCAGCTGCATGAGGTGGCTTTGGATAAAATCGCGCAGCGCGCCCAGCGGTTCATAAAAGTCCGCTCGTCCCTCTATGCCGATGGCCTCAGAGGCGCTGATATCGATACCGGCTAGGTGCTCGCGGTTCCACAGTGACTCAAAGTCGGGATTATCGATGCGGAAGTTCAGGATTTGCTGCACGGTTTCTTTGGCCAGGTAGTGGTCGATGCGAAAAATTTGCTCTTCGGTAAAGACTTTGCCGGTTTCTTCGATCAGTTCTTGAGCCGAATGCAGGTCGTAGCCGAACGGCTTTTCGACCAGCAGACGTGTCATGGCGTTGTCGTGTTGGCAACTGGCACTGAGGCCCTCGGCGCCCATAAGTTTAATAATTGGGCCATAGACTTGCGGCGGAATCGACAGATAGTACAGACGGTTCATGCAGACGCCCTTCTCTTCTTCGATGGCGTTCAGCTTGGCGCGCAGTTCAGCATAATCTTCCTGCTTGGTTACATCCATTTTGTGCATGCGAGTTTTGCCCTGCATGATCTCCAAAGCGTCTGACTCTTTTTGACTCAGGTTTTGTAAGACCTCGGCTACCGGCACGTCGCGGCGGCTGATGCCGACAATCTCAGTTTTTTCGTGTAGCAGACCGTCTTTAATCAGATGGTATAGAGCCGGCAGCAGGTAGCGCTGCGACAAGTCGCCGGTAATGCCGAAGATGACTATGATGCTGGGTTCGAGTTCGGGTGTGCGGTCGGTCATGTTATTTATTGAGTTCGTGGCCGCCAAATTTATTGCGCATGGCAGCGAGCAGCTTGGTTGCGAAGTTAACCTCGCCCTTTTGTGAGGCCAGGCGAACATCAAATGAGGCTTGGATGCTAGGCATTGGAATGCCGAGCTCCTTGGCGGTTTCCAGGGTCCAGCGGGCTTCGCCGCTCTCGGCCACAAAGCCATCGATACCTTCGAGTTCAGGGTTTTCGGCCAGCGCGGATTGAGAAAGCTCGTTGAGCCAGGACGTGACCACGCTGTGGTGTTGCCAGACATCTCCGGCCGCGGCTAGATCGGTGGATTTGTAAGGGCCTTCCTTGAGCATGCGGTAGCCTTCGGCCAGCGATTCCATCATGCCGTATTCGATGGCGTTGTGCACCATCTTCACGTAGTGACCGTTGCCGCTGGGGCCAAAATGGTAGTAGGCGCCTTCGGGAGCGGCCAGGGTTTTCAGGACGGGCTCAAGCGCGGTAACGACTTCGGTGCTATCGCCGCCGACCATCATCGAAAAGCCGTTTTGGTAGCCCCAGACGCCGCCACTGGTGCCGATGTCAATTAAGGT
>JAQGHB010000050.1 GCA_028289045.1 Candidatus Saccharimonadota bacterium | reverse complement strand
TTGCTGAGCACGCTAAAGAGTGTCGTCGATTTGCCGGAACCGGTCGGGCCGGTAACCAGTACCATGCCGTGCGGTTGAACGATGGCGTGCTGCAGCTCGCTGAGAGCTGTGCCCCAGAACCCCAGTTCAGTAAAGTCTGCGGGCTTACTTGACTCGTTAAGTATTCGCATAACCACCTTTTCGCCGTCCAGAATTGGCAGGGTAGAGACGCGCAGGGCGTAGATCTGGCCACCGACTTCGACTTTGAAACGGCCATCTTGCGGCGCGCGGTGCTCGTCGATTTTGAGGTTACTGAGGATTTTGATGCGGCTCACCAAGGCGCCGAGCAACTTACGGGGTAATTTATTGGCTTCTCGTAGCAAACCGTCAATACGGTACCTGACCACCACGAAGTCTTCGCGCGGCTCAATATGCACGTCGCTGGCACCGGCTTTCACGCCGTATTCGATGATAATATTGACGGTCTGCGCCACTGGCGAATCTTCGGCTAAGTCACTCTCGTCGACTTCTTCGGTTTCATCTGTGGCAGCTTCGCTAGAAATAACCTTGGTTAGCTCGCTACTGATATTGCCACGATACTGGTCAAGCGCCGCCTGCAGCAGGCTGCTGGTCGTAATATGCACTTTGACACTGTTGCCGAGATGTTTTTGCAGGAAATTAAGCGCCTGAATATCGTCAGGATCTTCCATGGCCAACAGCTTAATATCTTTCTCGACGCCGAAGACCACGGCGTTGTATTGCCGCGCGATCCGTTCCGGTAACAGCTTCAGAACATCGAGCTTGATGTCTTTGGCGTTGAGTTCAATGAATGGCACTTCGATCTCGTCGGCGTAAAGTTTGGTCAGATCTTTTTCGCTGACCAGGTTGCTTTTAATCACCAAATCCTGCAGCGGCTTCTTCTCGGTTTTTTCCTGCTCTCGCAGTGTGGCCAGCTGTTCTTTGGTGATCTGTTTGCTACTTTGCAGCAACTTTTCCACTAATGAATCAGGTATACGCATGGCTACCTCGTGTTCGTTTCATTGGTCCACCCATAGTATAGTTCATCATATCAGCTGTGCCTCAAAAGCAGAAGCGTTTTTAAGGTGGTATACTTTAACCATGACCGTGATGAGTAAGCAAGACATCCGGAGAATTTCCTAATGGCTCGGTTACCAAAACCTGGCAGTGATGATGGTGCCTGGGGTGATATTCTCAATGAATTTCTATCTGTTGAACTTAATACAGACGGCTCTTTAAGAGCGCGTACCGATGGCACGCTTGCCGGCAAAGAATCAACTGCCAACAAGGGCCAAAGTAATGGTTATGCCGCTCTCGGTAGCTCGGGTAAAGTACCTTCGGCGCAACTTGGCAGTGGCACGGCCAGTAGCAGCACGTATTTACGAGGCGATGGTGCCTGGGCAGCAGTAAGTACTGGATCAAGCACGCTTGCTGGTAACACCGATGTGGCCATTGTGTCGCCCGCAGACCAGCAAGTTCTAACCTACGACATAGCTAGTCATAAATGGATCAATCAAGCCCCAGTGGTTAGTAGCGTGGCCGGTAGAACGGGAGCAGTGTCTCTGGCCAAGTCAGATGTGGGTTTATCAAATGTTGATAATACCGCCGATATTGATAAGCCAGTTTCGACCGCGCAGCAAGCAGTGCTGAGTAACAAAGAGCCAACGGTGGCAGCCGGTATAGCGGCCCAGTACTATCGTGGTGACAAGTCATGGCAAACCCTTGATACCGCGGCAGTACCAGCCACCACTAACAAGCGTTACATAACCGATAGCCAACAAACAGTACTTACCAATACCAGTGGCGTTAACAGTGGTGATCAGACGTTATCACTCAGTGGACAGAACTTGACCATATCTGGCGCCAATGGTAATCAAGTGGCGCTGCCAATCAGTGGTATCACGAGGCAGGTTAACGTCATAGCAACACCCACCACTGCTGATGGCACAGCCAAGACTGACTTCGTTTATTTTGTAAGCGGTACCACGACAATTACGCTACCTACGGCTGTCGGTAATTCGAATCGCTACACTATAAAAAACGTTGGCTCTAATACGGTAACCATAGCAACCACTGCCGCTCAAACTGTCGATGGTAGTGCGACGGCTACACTACCAGTCCCGAACTCTAGTGTTGATATTATTAGTGATGGTTCTAACTGGCGCGTTGTATAATCGGAGGAGTATATGAGTTTTTCACCCAATAATCTAAATGGACAGGCCGTATCGGCGAGTAGCGCACCTGTAGTAATTGCCAGCGATCAATCCAAGGTGGCTGTGTCGGTTAACGCGGGACAAGCAAGTACTGTAACTGGCACTGCTGGCTCGCTCAATGCGGATGGTTATCCAGCCACAGACGTCTCTATCTATAATTTCCTCAGCGTGCAGATTACAGGAACTTGGGTCGGGACTATTACCTTTCAAGCTTCTAACGATAATTCCACCTGGTTTTCTACGACCTTAATAAACACTGGAGGGACTAACACCGCAGGGAATATAAGCACTTCAGCTAATGGGATGTTTTATGGTCCGGTAACCGGCCAGTATTTTAGAGTGCGCATGACAAGCTATACCAGTGGAACAGCTTCGGTATCAACCGTTCTAAAAACGATACCAGTAGCTACGCACTCGGTGGGTACCGCCTCTTTGCTAGCCGGTCGTACTACGGGCGGCTTAGCTGGTTTTCGCATTAAGTCCGCAGCTTCGACTAATGCCACGCTTGTCAAAGCTTCTGCAGCGGGCTTGTACGGACTGGTGCTCTCTAACGACAATGCCGCAAAACGTTATTTCAAAATATATAACAAAGCCACCGCTCCTACTGTCGGTACTGATACGCCTGTGACAACTATTCTTATTCCGCCAAGTTCGACAGTATCGGTGACAATGAGTGATATAGCTGTCTCTACTCTCCCTACGGGCTTGAGCTTTGCGATCACTGGTGCGATCACCGATGCCGATACGTCGGCCATCGGTGCTGACGATGTACACGGTCTTATCTGGTATGGCTAAAATAAAAGCGATCAATCCTTAACTAAATCTTAAATTTTGAGACGTATAAAGCGCTAGCAATTTTACATAGACCAAGCGAGCGTTATAGTTCAAAAAGTGCTAAAATAATAGTAAGCAACTGGGAATATATCGCAGTAACGACCGAGGAGGGTTTATGGCTAAAGTAGTTAAATCAACAAAAGCAGAAAAAGATGCCGCTAATGCGGCAGCTAGTGCTTCAAGCAACGCGTCGGAGGGCAAGTCAAAAGCCTTAGGCCTGGCTATGGAGACAATTGAAAAGCAATTCGGCAAAGGCTCAATCATGAAGATGGGTGATAATCACGGCACCGCTGTCGAAACAACGCCGACTGGCGCCTTGAGCCTCGATATTGCTCTCGGTGGCGGCATCCCGCGTGGCCGCGTTGTGGAGGTGTATGGGCCAGAAAGCTCCGGTAAGACCACTTTGACGCTGCACGCTATTGCTGAAGTTCAACGTGCTGGTGGCACGGCTGCGTTTATCGATGCCGAGCACGCGCTCGACCCAGTCTATGCCAAACGCATCGGCGTAGATGTCGAAAACTTGCTGCTCAGCCAGCCAGATAACGGCGAGCAAGCCTTAGAAATCGTGGAAACCTTGGTTCGATCCAACGCTGTTGATATTATCGTTGTGGACTCCGTCGCAGCCCTAGTGCCACGCGCCGAAATCGAAGGTGATATGGGTGATTCGCTACCAGGCTTGCAAGCTCGTCTGATGAGCCAAGCTCTGCGCAAGCTCACTGGTGTTATCAACCGCAGCAAAGCCACTGTTGTCTTCATCAACCAGATCCGCATGAAGATCGGTGTAATGTTTGGTAACCCCGAAACTACTACCGGTGGTAATGCGCTCAAATTCTACGCATCTGTGCGCATGGACATCCGCCGCATTGGCCAAATCAAAGCTGGTGAGGAGATAATCGGCAACCGCACCCGGGTGAAAGTCGTCAAAAACAAGGTCGCTCCACCATTCCGCCAAGCCGAATTCGACATCATGTACAACGAAGGCATTAGCGTAGCCGGTGACGTCCTCGACCTCGCCGCTACTGCCGAAATCGTCGAAAAATCCGGCGCCTGGTACGCCTACAATGGCGAAAAGATCGGCCAGGGCCGAGAAGCCAGCAAAAAATACCTTCAGGAAAACCCCAAAGTCCTGAAAGAACTCGCCGACAAAGTCCGTGCCCGCGAAGCTGACATTGTTGCTGCCAAAGGCTAGCTCAGGCGAAAAT
Source organism: Candidatus Saccharimonadota bacterium (assembly GCA_028289045.1). Lineage (GTDB taxonomy): Bacteria > Patescibacteriota > Saccharimonadia > Saccharimonadales > UBA4665 > JAQGHB01. The sequence goes on along the minus strand of JAQGHB010000050.1, from coordinate 12,445 downwards.
AAGGCATGAAAATATCGAGTATCAAACAGCAGGTCAAGACTGCTGGGAGGTACTCGATTTTCGTGGAAGGGAAGTACGAGTTTTCGTTGAGTGAGTCGGCGCTGCTGGAAAGTAGGTTGGCCAGTGGGCAGGAGCTGACGCGCGAGCAGGTTGAAGAATATAAGAAGCTATCGGCTGACGATAAGCTGTATAATCGAGCGCTCAGATATGTAGCGATGCGGCCGCGCAGCAGGTGGGAAATTGAATTTTACCTGCAGCGCAAAGACGCTTCCCCTCCCCTGATAGAAATGATACTTAACAAGTTAAGTATCATTGGTTTAATTGATGATAAGAAGCTGGCACAGGCGCTTGTCAACGACCGCCGTTTGCTGCGCCCTACCTCGCGTCGCAAAATAATTAATGATTTACGAAAAAAACGAATTAGTAGTGAGATTATTGAACAGGCCGTGGGTCATGATAGCGAGGTCGAAGCATCGGCGCTGGAGCACATCATTGCCCGCAAACGGAAGCAGACCAAGTATCAGGAGGACGAAAAACTCATGCAGTACCTGGCGCGTCAGGGCTTTAGCTACGACGACATTAAGCGCGCCTTACATAAAGACGACTAGGCGGGAGCTGCGACTGGCGACGGTGCTTTTTTAGTTAGCTCGTTGATAATGACTTTTTGCGGTGTGATCTCATTAACCTGCGTGCGATCAATGCTGAGTGTGCCGCCAGTCAGATTTTTGAGAATACTCTGTGAGGCATAAATCTTTTGTATGTACATGGTTTCGGTTTCGGTGGCGTAGTCACTCACCTTTCCAACTTTCTCCTTGCTCAGCGTTACGACCTGCTTGCCGATAAGGTCAAAATCGAGCTCCAGAACTTTTTTGAGCCGCACGAGTTCATCGGGTTCGGCTAAGACGTCATGGTCGTTAACTACAAAGCCCTGCGGCAAAAGGTCACGAATATCCTGATATAGCAGTATCAACTCTTTTTTATCATAGCGATCCTCGCAGTAGAATCCCTCGATTTTGAGATTATCTGGATTAATGATTGCCCGCGTAATCGTGGCAATAGGCGTACCGGTCCTGAGCGACAGGACGGACTTATTGAGAAGGCTGGCGCTAAGTTGGAGCATGCTTTCAGTATACACTCGTGTCTCAACGAAACAGATCAAATAAAGCCAAATCTTAACTAAATTTAAGATTTGAGCACGTTCTAAGCGCTCATGCTTGCTAGGTCGAAACTGGCCTGCGTACAATCCCTCTACCATGCGGCGGATAAACAATATATTTCAAGCGGCAAGCGCGACATTACTACTTATGAGCGTAGTAGTATTCGGCCTGTCGGCGCCTGCCCGGGCTGATACGGCTAATGCCCCCTCCCTCGTCATTAGCCAACTCAAAATAACCAGCAGTAATGGGCAGTTTGTGACGCTCTACAACACGTCCAATAGTGCGCTGGATATGAGTCGCTATCAGCTGGAATATTTCAACAGCTACGATTTGTCCAAATCGACAAGTAGCAGGTTGATCGCTCTGAGCGGTATTGTCCCGCCGCACGGTTATTTTATGGTGAACGATAGCGCACTGATGCTGTGCTATCAGGTCACGGTCGATTCGGTATCTCTCGGGCTATCGAGTACGGCCGGTTTTATCGAAGTTCTGGGGTTCAACCAGAGCAGCCCAGGCAGCTCGGTATCACCTGTCTTGCAAGATTATATAGGCTGGTCCAAAACGGCTACGGCCGGCGCCCAGACATTGCCAGCTAATACCAATGCTTTTCTATCTCGCCAGCCTACAGACGCTCAAAATAATCCCGTCGTTGGTACTCCCGGTGTCGGTTCTTGGCAGAGCGTCCAACCGGATACTACTAACCCCTGCAATCTTGTCAGCACGGTTGTGACCTCGCAGGGCGTGCCCACTGGCATGAACCAGCTGCTACCTGCCAGCGAGCCACCGGCGTCGATTGTAAATGTTGCGGCCGATGTTGAAGGCGCAGTGGCCCCTCGTGCTATGCCTGCTGCCGACATTGGGTTGATGGCGCCTCAAGTCACCGAACTGCTGCCTAACCCCGTCGGCACGGGCAACGACAGCAGCGATGAATATATTGAGCTCTACAATCCTAATAGCGTTGCCTTTGATTTGACCGGTTTCGAGCTCCAGGCCGGCGCAACTTCTACGCGCATCTATACATTTCTAAGTGGTAGCAGCTTGCCACCCAAGGGCTTCAATGCTTTCTACTCAGCTGATACCGCCCTCAGTCTGAGTAACACCAGCGGCCAGGTTAAGTTGATCGACCCGCTCAATAACAGCATCTCGGCGACTGCCCTGTATAGCACAGCCAAAGACGGCCAAGCCTGGGCTCTAGCTAACAGTAAGTGGTACTGGACAACAAGCGCCACACCAGGTGCTGCCAATGTTATTAAGCAGCCAGTCAGCGCCAAGAAATCCAGCGCGGCGAGTAAATCAAAAACTAAGGCGAGCAGCGTCAAGGGTGCCAAAACGCCAAAAAAGACCAAAAGCAGCAGCTTTGTAGCCTCATCAAGTGCCGCCGACGCTGGACCAATCACGCCAATTCACCCTTGGGTGCTTGCCTTGATCGGAAGTCTCGCGCTACTATACGGAGCATATGAGTACCGCGCAGACATGGCAAACCGAGTCTACCAGTTTAGAAGGTACCTTAGCGCTCGCCGAGCAAATCGGTCGCAACCTGAAGGGCGGCGAAGTGATTGAGCTTGTTAGTGACCTGGGTGGCGGCAAGACGGCATTCGTACGCGGTCTGGCAAAAGGCGTGGGCAGCAAGGACACGGTTAGCAGCCCGAGCTTTACACTCAGCAATGAGTATCATACCGCTAAACTCACTTTGTATCACTTTGATTTTTATCGATTGAGTGAGCCAGGTATTATGCGTGATGAGCTGGCCGATGTACTTGGCCAGCCGGATACAGTGGTGGCCATAGAGTGGGCCGATATCGTCGAAGACGTCCTGCCCCAGGAGCGCTTACGGATCCGGATCACACCAACCGACGAAACCAAGCGCACGCTGCTAGTCGAGTATCCAGAAACACTAAAGTACCTCGTCCCTATCAACACTTAACATGTTAACTATATGATAATACTCACTCTCAGAACAGATAAACCAGAAGCCGAAATAGGTTTGTACGAAGATGGGCGACCACTTACCTACTTCACCTGGGAGGCGCATCGCCAATTAGCCGAAACGCTCCATGCAAAGCTCAAGGCAGTGCTGGACTCGCAAAAATTGACGCTCGATAGCGTCGACGGTATTGTCGTCTACAAAGGTCCAGGTAGTTTCACGGGTTTGCGTATTGGCCTGAGCGTCGCTAATGCTCTGGCTGATAGCCTCGTGACGCCCATAGTTGCAACTACGGGGGACAATTGGATCGAGCGCGGTGTCCAGGCCATCATGGGCGGCAAAAACGAACAAATAGCTGTGCCCGAATACGGCGCGCCAGTGCATATTACTCAGCCTCGCAAATAACCATATTTGACCAAAATTACCCACGCAGCGTATATTAGTAGTAGGAATTGCCACGTTCGAGAGACGTTCCGACCATCAACTTATAAGATATTCAGATTTCAGACCCTCACGCGTTGACTAGAGAAGTGATAGCGATCGTCAAGCCCACGAGGTGTCTGCGGGAATAGAAAGGACACGCATGTTAGCAGTACTACTGGCTATAGTAGGACTTGTTGCTGGCTTTGGCGCCAACACAGTCATTACCAAAAAACGCCTGGGATCCGTCGAGGAAAAGGCTCAAAAAGAACTTGCGAAAGCTAAGAAAGAGGCCGAAAAACTGGTTGACGCCGCACGCGTCGAATCAAATAAAGCTGTCGAGGAAACTCGCAAAGAAGAACAGTCACGTCGCCGCGAGCTCAAGGACCTTGAGCAGCGTATCATCACCCGTGAAGAGTCACTCGACAAGAAGCTAGACCAGCTCGACAAGCGCAGCGAAGCCCTGCGCACCAACGAAGACGAAGTCGAGCAGCTCAAGAACGAAATCCGCGAAATCCGCGGCAAGCAGCAGGAAAAGCTCGAGAAAATCGCCAAGCTAACCAAGGCCGACGCCGCTGACAAGCTTATGCAGATGACCGAGCGCGATATCAAGAACGATCTTCTGGGGCTTATTAATAAGTTGCAAAACGAAGCGCGTGACAATGCAGATGAAAAGGCTGCGCTGATCATCACCACCGCTATGGAGCGCATGGCCAGCGAAGTTACCGCCGAGCGTACCATTAGCAGCATCAAGCTGGACGACGACGAAATGAAGGGTCGCATCATCGGCAAAGAGGGTCGTAATATTCAGGCATTGCAGCGTGCCACGGGCGTCGACATTATGGTTGACGACACGCCTGGCTATGTTGTGCTGAGCAGCTTTGACCCAATCCGCCGCGAAGTTGCCCGCATGACCATGGAAATGCTCATGAAAGACGGTCGCATTCACCCTGGTCGTATCGAAGAAGTTGTTGCCAAAGCTCAGAAGAATGTCGAAAAAGACGTTATCCGCGCCGGTGAAGATGCTGCCCGCGAAGTCGGCGTCATCGGTATTCCGAAAGAAGTTTTGCAATTACTCGGTGAGCTGAAGTACCGCACCAGTTACGGCCAAAACGTGCTCAAGCACTCCACCGAAATGGCTCACATCGCCGGTGTTATCGCCGAAGAAGTTGGTGCCGACATCAAGACGACTAAGTATGCTGCCCTGGTCCACGACCTCGGCAAAGCCCTAACCCACAAAATGGAGGGCAAGCACCACCATATCAGTGGTGAAATGCTCCGCAAATACGGCGCTCCGGAAGCAGTCGCTCTGGCTGCCGAACAGCATCACGATGATGTGGATGCTACCAGCGTTGAAGCCCTGATTGTACGCACAGTAGACGCCATCAGCGCATCCCGTCCTGGCGCCCGTAATATCTCTGCCGAGAACTTCGGCGAGCGTATGCGCGAGCTGGAAAACGTTGCCAATGGCTTTCCTGGCATCGATAAATCCTATGCTATTAGTGCCGGCCGCGAAGTCCGTGTCTTTGTTCGCCCACAACAGATCGATGACCTCAGTGCCATCAAGCTAGCCCGTGACATTGCCACCAAGATCGAGTCCACCATGCAGTACCCTGGTACTATCAAGGTCAACGTCATTCGCGAAACCCGCGCTATCGAATTCGCAAAATAGCGACCCAGTTCTTAAGCAAATCTTAAATATTGCAAAAAAGTACGGCAAATAGTACGTGGTTCACCCCTGTTCGGTATATGCTAGCTGCATATCAATATAAACAGGAGTATTCCACATGACCGACGAAGACGCACAGACCGCCGCTGCCGTGGAGATATTGCAGAACGCGCTGAAAGAACTGGCCGACGCCTACACCGAAGCGCTCTGCTGCCGCAAGCAACAACTAAAGCTCGAAACCGAGTATGAAGAACTGGCCGAGAAGCACAAAGTTAATGAGCTAACACGGGACCTCCAGCGCCAAGATTTTCGTCGCTCGCGCCTAAAAATTGATGGCCTACTCGGCAAAATCACCCGCCACAGAAGAATTTTCACCCGCAAACTCAATCAACTCACCACATAGTTCTACCGTCCCTGAGAGCCATGCTCTATACTAGGTGCATATGCAAGAGGAAATCGAGGCAAAATTCTTAGATGTTAACCATGACGAAATTCGTGAGAAGCTAAAAGAGGCCGGTGCAATATTAGAGAAGCCGATGCGCACTATGCGTCGGACAGTTTTTGACTATCCTGATCAACGGATAGAAAAAAGTCACAGTCGACTTAGGGTTCGAGATGAAGGCGATAAAGTCACGGTTACGTTTAAAAGTGCCGGTGACAAGCAATATCAGCATGAAACAGAAACCACGGTGGGGTCTTACGAGACCATGGTCGACCTATTCGAATCAATTGGCCTGAAAGCCTATTCAACTCAAGAATCAAAACGCGAAACCTGGTTGCTTGATGATTGCGAGGTAGTTCTCGATGTCTGGCCATGGCTGAAGATGTATATAGAAGTTGAAGGACCAAGCGAAATGTCTATTCGTGCCTGTGCAAGCAAGCTTGGCTTTGACTGGGCTGCTGCCAAATATGGGAGTATTGAAACGGCCTATCGTGTCGAATATCCAGGAATCAAAGATGGCGAAACAGTGAGCAAGATTGGTGAAATAAGATTTGAAGCTGAACTACCTACTTGGCTGGAAGAGCGTCGCGCAAAGTGAATATTTTGTATGTTGGCGATGTGATGGGCGAGGTAGGTGTGCAAGTAATTGAGCGCGTCCTGCCAGCGCTGCGGCGCGACAAGCAAATTGATCTGGTTGTAGCACAGGCCGAGAATGTCAGTGAGGGTAAGGGAATCACCCTGCAGGATTTTCAGCGGCTGCGTAAAACAGGCGTAGATTTTTGCACCGGTGGTAATTGGAGCTTGCACCGCGAAGACATTACTCAGGCCATGAATGATCCGGCGCAGCCGATTATTCGACCAGCCAATTATCCTGAAGGCACGCCTGGGCTCGGCTGGAAGTATGCTGAGACATCAAAAGGCAGGGTGCTGGTGGTTAGTCTACTTGGCCACATCGTCGGTAAAGACGCCGACAAGCCAATCGACAATCCCCTGCAGGTCATCGATTCAATTCTGGAATCTCAAAAAGATGTCGAGCGCGCCGCCACAATTGTAAATTTCCACGGAGATTTCTCTAGTGAAAAAGTCGTGATAGGCCACTTTCTGGATGGGCGCGCAAGCTTGGTTGTCGGCGACCATTGGCATGTGCCCACGGCCGACGCACGCATCTTGCCTGGCGGCACAGCCCATCAAACTGATGTTGGTATGTGCGGTATCCTCGATGCGTCCCTGGGCGTTAGCTATAGTAGCGTGATCCCTCGTTGGCGTGATAGCAAGCAGACGCGCAATGTTCTGGAAACTGTTGGGCTTCGCCAGTTCAACGCACTGCTAGTACGGGCAAATGACAGTGGTTTGGCTGACGCCACAGAGCCAATTCGCCAAGTATTTTAAAGACTTGAGGCTAAAAACCGATTTTAAGATGACAAAAGCCATGTTTTTGGGTATAATCAACCTCTGTTACTACGCATGGTAACGTCGGGGAGTGGCGCAGTCTGGTAGCGCACGCGGTTTGGGACCGCGGGGTCGCAGGTTCGAATCCTGTCTCCCCGACCATTCAAGACATTTTGAGCCTTCTCTAGTTTGGAGAAGGCTTTTGTCATCTTAATAGGACACTACTTTTTCGTCGTCTACGACTAGGTTCAAAAAGATTATTCGGGCAATGACATGTATAGAGAAGTGAACAGCACTCGTTATAAGCTCATACCAGTAAGTAAATATAGGCCTACTGGAACGGGGAAAATGTTGCTCTAAATACGATACGGCGTCAATTGAAATATCCTCATCATTGCATAATAAGTTTTTTAACAGGGGTGGGCAAAAATAACACCAGCACTTGACAGGCGTCTATGTCGCTAAAAAATGGTTGCCACCCCTGTTAGCAGGCGTCGCTCAAGGTAGATTGTATGACGTGATAATGTGTCCAATAATACTGGACAAGTTACACATTTAGTGATATAATCATAGTTTATGACAGGTGAGTTTGGTTCACGCCCTGAAGATGAGGCCTTAATTAGAGAGGCTACTGAAGGTATTGATGACTCTGTACTAAGTGAAGGTGCGGCAGACCAATATCCTCTTATTTCTGGTGATGAAATTGTAGCTGCTGATGAATACTACCCTTTAAAAGGTATGTTGCAGCGTATGGCGAATGACGAGCTAACCCGTGGTCGCTTGCAAGCCGAAGGCGAAGTAACTCGTTTGCCCGAAACTCATAAAGAAGGTTGGAATCTAACCATTGACACAGAGGGTGGTCAAGTAACTTTGTGGAGTTGCTGGACAGGGGACCAGCTAGAGCTTTCCTATGCCGGTAGCCCGATTTCGGATAATGAAATAAAAGAGCTTTTAGATGTAGAAGACGCACAGCCTGTAGCTTGGGACGGACAATTTATGTATGGCTCAAATGCTACTGTACGCCAATGGGGTCGCTTTTGGGGACCAAAGTTGCCAGATGGCGGTAGGGTTTGGATTGAAACTGAAGATAACGGCAGCGCACCAACACCACGCTTTATTAACGAGCAGGGCATTGTAGAGCGAACCGACCATTTACCTAATAGTGTAAGAACCTTTCCTTTTAGTTTCTTCAAAGATGAATCACCTGAATCTCCAAACGCTAGTGCAGAAGCTATTCAGGAATATAGTGAACGATTTATTCTATTAGCTGCCGAAATAGCTTTCAAGTTAGGTAAGCCGAAAGGTGTAAGTACACAGTTTGCTTTTATGGTTAAAACTCCTGAAGACCTACAAAGAGAGGGTTACGTTACGCAACAGGTAAAGGGAAATCAGGGTGAAAGACAGGGCTGGGGCAGTGAGCTTATCGTAGGCACGTATGGGAATGAAACAGTAGCACTCGAAAGTGCTAATTCGGTTACGCCTTGGGTAAATGTAAGGCGTCTAGGAGTTGATGAATCTGTAACTACTCCACATCAGCTTGCACAGCGCATTATAGAAGAAGACCTGTACTTCTAAGGTTCAAACGCTTTTTGGTTAATGATATTTAATAAGCGTACAGCTTGCCTTTTATCTGATTAGAGCCTTCGTACTCATCTATCTCAGCAGCAATCGGTGCAATTTCTTTTTCATAAGTTGCCGTGTCCCACACCTTGTTTAAGGTATGTAGTAGACTAATAATGTAAGGTTCAAAGTTATTCGCCTTTGCGCGACCATCAAAAGAAGCTTGGCTAGTCCAGGCTTTTTTATTTTTGTGCAATCTCGTTCGGCTCTCGATATTTAGGCGTACAATACAGAACATGATATTTGCTGCGATTGCTATCGTGTTTGTGCTGCTCGTGAGCAGCGAGGTTTGGTGGCGCAAGCAACGGCCACATGGTGAATTCAGCCGGAAATTCGTGCATATTACCGTGGGCAGTTTTGTAGCTTTTTGGCCGTATTTTTTGAGTGCTAACGAAATTCGGCTGCTTGCCTTGGCATTTTTGATTGGCGTCCTCGTGTCAAAGCAGTTCCATGTTTTTAGTGCGATTCACAGCGTGCAGCGACCAACACTGGGCGAGGTATGGTTTGCACTGGTTGTCGGGATATTGGCGATATTGGCAGGGCATCCGCATATTTACACTATTGCGCTGCTTGAAATGAGCCTGGCAGACGGGCTGGCGGCCATCATCGGTACGAGATTTGGCAGCGCCAATCGCTACGTGGTGTTTGGATCACCAAAGAGCATCGTGGGTACCCTGACGTTCTTTGTGGTATCGTGCGCTCTGCTGGGGCTGTACGAGGTCATTGCGCCAGGGATGCTACCTGTAGCTCTGATCCCGCTTGTCGCGCTCGGGGCGACGCTGCTGGAGAATGTAGGCGTGCGCGGGCTGGACAATTTGCTGGTGCCGCTGTTTGTGGCCGGCGTATTGCGGCTATTTGCCTAATGAGATTTTGATGCCGTGCGCGCGAAGGGCATTGAAGATCACAAACACGTCGACGACTTCTTGCACGATGGCGCCCGTGAGCGGTGAAAACTTGCCGGTGGCGAAGATGGCCATCAGGGCAACGCTGAGTCCAATGCCGATCAGAATACTCTGGCGCGCGATCTGAAAGGTCCGTTTAGCAATTTCGTAAGCCGTAGCAACGCGGCTGACGTCGTCCAACATAATGACCATGTCGGCTGACTCACTGGCAGCAGTCGAACCGCGAGCTCCTAGCGCGATACCGACGTCGGCAGCCGTAAGCGCTGGCGCGTCATTGACGCCATCGCCGACAAAGACTATCGGTCGGTAGGTGGTTTGTTCAAGGATGCGCAACTTGTCAGCAGGCAGGGCTTCGGCGTGCACTTGGTCTATGCCAAGGCTTTTGGCAACGGCACGGGCGGTCGCCTCGTTATCTCCAGTGATCATGATGGTTTCGCGGATGCCCAACTCATGCAGTCGAGCTAAGGTCGATTTGGCTTCGGGCCGTGGTTCGTCCTTGAATGTCACCACGCCTGCCAAAGCACCACCTACCGCAATATACACGGCCGTTTGGTTCACACTGGCGTGCTTGAACGAGCTGGGCAGCGTCACATTGTTCTCTTCGAGCAAGCTGAGACGTCCAATCAAGATTTCCTGCCCTCGCAAGACTGCCCGCAAGCCACGTCCAGATATCTCTTGGATGTGCTTGGCTTTGTTGAGCTTTATATTTTTAGCTTTTGCCTGCGCGACGAGCGCATGTGCCACGACATGGTTAGAGTTTTGTTCCAGACTGGCGGCCAGCGTTAAAATGTCGGTTTGTGTATAGTCGCCATAGGCTGTGATGGAGTCAACGACCAGCTCACCGCGAGTCAGCGTACCGGTTTTATCAAAGGCGATGGACTTCGTTTCGGCCAGGCGTTCCAGAGCGCCACCGGTCTTGACGATGATGCCATACTTGCTGGCTCGGGCCATGCCGCTGATCAGCGCGATTGGCGCAGCAAGAATCAGCGGGCAGGGCGTAGCTACGACGATGACTTCCAGGAAGCGGATGGCCTCACCGCTAAACACCCATGCTCCCGTGGCGATGGCGTAAGCAGCTACAGTGAAAGGCAGGGCGTAACGGTCGGCCAAACGCACAAATGGTGCCTGGCTGCCGGCCGCACCGCGTACCAATTTTACAATTTGCTGATACTGACTTTCTTCGGCCGTAGCGGTGACTTTGGCTGTCACCGAGCCGTCAATATTGATTGAGCCACTGAGCATCTGGTCGCCAACTTTTTTGTCTTGCGGCAAGCTTTCGCCAGTCAAAGATGATTCGTCAAAGCTGGCTTCGCCCTCTAAAATAACCGCGTCAACTGGCACGAGCTCACCAGGTTTGATGATAATTTTCTCGCCAATCCGCAGTTCATCAACGGGCACGTCGAGCGTCTTTCCCTTGCGTACCACATGGGCTTTCTGTGGCGCGTGTTCGAGTAGCGCGTCAAGCTCAGACTGGGCGCGATGATGGGCGTAATCCTCTAGCGACTCACCGCCCGTCAGCATCAGGACAATCACAATCGCTGCCCAGTACTGCCCCAGTATTACCGAAGTAACGATGGCAGTGGCTGCCAGGATATCCACGCCATACGTGCCAGTACGAATATCTTGCCACATTCCCCATAGCAGCGGTACCAGCTCGATCAGAGCCACGATGCCCAATACCCAATGTGCCAATGTCTGGTGGTGAGTAAACTGCAAAGCCAGCGCTACAATAAGTGCGACAATCGCTAAACTAAACAATCTATATTCACGCAAAAACTGCACCAGTCGTTTCATAGAAGCTCCACTTATCTGAGTTAATTCCTTCCTAGTATAATAGCCTATTTGCCGCTTATACTGGTAGATATGGAAAGCGAATCTCAAACTAAAGTGGCGATTGCTGCGACTCTACACTGTCTAACAGGCTGTGCGATTGGTGAAATTCTGGGCACGGTGATCGGGTCTGCGCTCAACTGGAGCAACGGGGCCACAGCTATGTTAGGCATACTGCTAGCCTTTATTTTTGGTTACGGATTAACGACCCGACCACTTTTGAAGCATGGCATAGGCTTGCGCCAGGCCCTGGGTCTCGCGCTTGCCGCCGATACGCTTTCTATTCTTACTATGGAAATAGTCGATACGCTTATAATTTTGCTGGTCCCAGGCGCTTTGGCTGCCGGCCCAACCACGGGATTATTCTGGGCCAGCCTGGCCGTGGCATTATTCATTGCGTTTTGGGTCGCGGTACCAGTGAATCGTCATTTAATCGCGCGGGGCAAAGGCCACGCCGTTGTTCACAGCATACATAATTAAACAGAGGAGGATATTATGAAAGCAGCACAAATCACAGCCTACGGTGGCAAAGACGCCGTACAAGTAACGAGCGAAGTACCTAAGCCAAGTGCGGCAAATGGGCAAGTGCTGGTGGAAGTACAGGCCGCCGCCATCAATCCATTCGATCTGAAGGTTCGCGAGGGCTTGGTGAAAGATTATATTCCTCTCGAACTGCCGGCAACACTGGGTGGCGACGTGGCTGGCACGGTAGCCGAAATTGGTGATGAAGTCACCGGCTTTACGGTCGGCCAGGCAGTCTATGGTGAGGCAAATGCTGCCGGCGGTTATGGATCTTTCGCTGAGTTCACCACGGTGGATGCAGGGCAATTAGCACCAAAACCAGAGCGCATAGATGCCGTAACAGCTGCTGCTCTGCCACTGACGGCCACCAGTGCATACCAGGCCTTGGTGGATCATATGAATGTGCAGCCTGGTCAAACAGTGTTGATTCACGGCGGTGCTGGTGGCATCGGCAGCATGGCTATTCAGATTGCCAAGCATCTTGGCGCGCACGTGGCTACCACCGCTACCGAGGCGGATACTGACTTTGTGAAAGGCTTGGGAGCTGACGAGGTTATCGACTATAAAACG
>JAQGHB010000051.1 GCA_028289045.1 Candidatus Saccharimonadota bacterium | reverse complement strand
CAGGCTTTCAGTTTAAGCCGGTGAGGGCTGTCGACTGCCTCGTGACGGGCTATTTCAACCCCTATGACTACAGCAACCATCCGCCAGATGAACTTGCTATTAAAACGCACCCCGAAGGAGACAGCTGGCGAGTCACTATTCCGTTGCCAGCAGGGCAACTTCCCAACAATCCGCTAGAACACGGTCCGCTTAGCGATCGCGCCCTCCATGTCGGTATCTTTGAGCCGATAGACTGGATACTAGCGAGCACTTCTGCATGTAGAGATGAGCCTGAGATCGGCTCGCTTGATGATCAAGGTGTGCCACGTCTGAAACAAATTTACTAGAGTTATAGTATGAGATTATTTAACAGACTTCCAAAAGAGAATGCAGCTACGGCCGAACTCCCTCCGCCGTTAACGATAGCACAGAGAATCGCCAGCTTACCTCTTGTCCAAACGAGTGCGGACAAGAGGCAACCTAGTCTTATTGTAGAGGGGCTTAGCGACGGGCAGCAACCAGATGAAGCGGTTGACCCATATGCGATGCGAGAACTTGTGGCAGAAGTATACGATGAGCTTTACGGACCAAACCCTAATGAAAGAACAGTGCAAGAACACCAGGCAACGGCACAGCAATCAAGAGCTAAACTATTTGGCCCTGATCAATCTACCTGGCCAGTTTAGCAGATTAAGATCAGGCCTACGTGCTACGATGACTATGATTTTTATATGCCAGTTGGAATCGTCGTGTTAACCCAGCAGGCGGCTTCGGGAGGTACAGCATCCGTGGTCGTAGTAAGACGATATTTTTACCGCGACGGACACGCACAGGTTTTGTAAATTTGTAGTAGTACGGTTGCACGAACCACGGCTCTATCAGCGGATTTTTGTAATTTAACACGTCTTGCTTACGCCTGACGCGGTAGGAGCCACGTACCAGCCGTGGTATTAAAATCCAGGTCAGTATGGTCAGGATTACTAAGTAGGCCATCGCAACCAATGCTTGGTGGAGATGGCCGTGCTTGCTGATGGCTAGCATTCGCCATAAATACCCGACACATAGTACTGCTAGGATCGTTACGCTGGTGCCCAACAAAAAATGACCTGCTACAAATTTATAGCTAAAGTCTTTTTGGCGCTTCGTGAGCCGGTAGACATACACAAACGGCATACAAAATGCCAAAATAATATACAAAATAAACGCTGTGCCCGTTCCGTTAAATCCATTATTCATACTTTAATGCCCCTTTTCGTACGTTATGAGGTGCTGCCGTAGTACGACTTCGAACAGCACTGCTTTCAAAAAAATAAAACCGTTGAATATGCGCAACACGAAGAGTGAAGGGAAGCTGGTCAAAGCCTGTTTAATCTCATGCCGCCTGGCAGCAATCACCAGCGTCGGAATCAGAATGACTGGCGCGTCCAGGATGTACCCAAGCCCAAACCACGGCGAGACCAACAGAATCAGGAGCGGAATGCCAATCAGGTAGATCAAAGCACTCAGCAGAGCGTCAGTCAAAGATACCGCCATGGCAGTAAACAAAAATGGTAGCTTTGAAATTGCGCGGAAGTGTAATCGCACGTTTTGTAAATATGCTGCCGACCAACGCTTGAGCTGCTTGTGCATCAGCGACAGTGTGTCTGGCTCGATTGGGTAGCAGATAGCGGTAGGTATAAAGCGGATCCGGTAGCCCAGCAGGTATAAGCTCCAGGTTAAATCCATGTCTTCGGCCATGGTTCGGTTAGACCACCCGCCGGCCTCTAGCAAATACGGCGTTCGATACATGGATAAGCAGCCGGACGATATCAGCGGGTTCCCATAAAAGTCCTGAATCTGCTTATAAAAACTAAAGGAAAATAAATATTCAATGTACCGCCCGCGCTCCCAAACAGTGGTTACTTTTTTGGGGATGACAAAGCCGCAGGCCGCTGCCACGCTGGGCTCCCGGAAGGCTGGCACTAGCTGTTTAACGGCATCGGGCGCTAAAGTCGTGTCGGCATCAGTTACCATGACGAGCTTGGTTTTTACCTCTTTTAGGGCAAAGTTCTGCGCACCGGCTTTGGAACCGGTATTGGCTGGCGGCCGAATAACCGTGACTCCATAAGAGCGAGCTATGTCACCTGTGCCGTCGTTCGAAAAATCATCCACAACGATTATCTCTTTTGGGTGGAGGGTTTGTTTTTGGATAGATTCAATCGTGTAGCCGATGCATTCTGCTTCGTTGTACGCCGGAACTATGACCGTTAAATCTATCATGTGGCAATCCTCACCTTAGCTTGGTATATCCGGTGTACCCGCGGGTAAACTGTTATGTAAATCGAGATGTTGTCTCTAGCAGAAGATTACCATTAGCAGATTTGGCTAACAATGAGATTAATTACATACAAGCTAGTATACTAGGGGGGTGCACGTACGGAGAGTAACTCATGGCAAGGTGGGCTTGAGGCACAGCTTGCTGGGCTTTGCTTTCTGTATGTTTTTATTTAGTCTCCTGTTCGCACACGGGGCGGCGCCAGGCCTGGCGGCATATCATAAACAACTGACCGCAGATAAAGCCTCAGCTCGGAAAAATTCGTCACCCAAAACCACAGCCTCTCAAGCCAAGAAAACTAACCCGTTAACAGCATCTGTGAATCAAATAACTCCTGTAACGCCTCGAAGCATCGCCCAAGCCCACGTCGGCATGGCGCAAAGCTCCAGCCTGGTGCTCCGCAAACTAGCCGAGTACGAAAAGGTGTATGGCGGCGCGCTTGCCAGCCACGCCATGCTTTTTACCAACATCCCCACAACCCAATCGGATGTACCAGCCGCGGCAGCTGATATGGCTGGCACTCTGCAGGAATTTGCACACTACGGTGTGCAACCGCTGGTTGTCATGGAGCCGACAAACGAACGAGGCGTGGTTGATTTTCGTAGCTACAGCCAGGGTGCCTACGACAGTATTCTGGACGCATATTATCAGAGTTTGCAGCAGCGAGGTGTAACCAGTGCATCCATGGGCACCTGGGCGTACTTTCCGGAGGCAAATCACCCCGAATGGGGCCCGACCAATCCAGCCGACTTCGCGCCCAACATTACGCGCACAGTTAATCTGCAAAAGAAATATTTTCCTGGCAGCCAGGCTAGTATTCTACTAGATAGTCAATCCTATCCGGCTGGTAGCACTGATTGGGGCGGTGGCTCGTATGTGAGCTTGCTACCTTATGTCAAAGACATTCCAGTTGGCCTAATCGATAGTTTTGGGTACCAGGGCTTTCCGTGGGCTCCAGCGGCTGGCGTTAACCAGGCGTCCAGCTATAATCCCGCGCAGTATCTTGCCTCGTCTCTGGCTTCTGAAGCCGCCCGGCAGCTCGGTGCACACAGCATTTGGCTCAATACGGGCACCTTTGGGCGCATGTACGCTCAGAACGCCAGCCAGCAGGTCAGCGTTAGCCCGCTGCAGCGACAAGCCATGCTCACCGGCGTCGTTCAGCAAGCACGCAACCTCCAGACCAGTGGTTTTAATATATCAGTGAATCTATTCAGCGAGGATAAGTCTGCTACCAGCGAAGGGACAGACTGGTCGTACTGGAAAGCTGGCGCGCCAGTACCAAGCGACAACACCATGGTGTTTATTGATTTCGTCAACAAGCTCGTCGATAACCACATCGACTTTTGGCTGTTCGATAGCTTTTAGTTTGAGGTCAGCTGAGGGGTCAGCTCAGCCATAGCCTGAGTGATGTTCTTGACGGCGATGCCGCTGGCTTTAATGTAGGCCAACTGGGCGTCAAAGTCTGCGGGCGGTGTATTGTACAGGCTATCATCAGAGGCAAGATTGGTATCAATCTGGTGGTAAACCAGCACGAGCCAGGTATTAGTGGCTTTGGCGGTGTCGACCCAGGATTGGACTTCAGCCTGGGTGGTAGTACTCACCAGGTTCTGAACGCGGATGTTGTATGGATCAAAATTATTCTTGGCATTGTAACCAGCCTGCACGCCACGGTAGGTGCTGTAATATTTCTGAGCGTCAGCCACGGCAGCGCCGTTATAAGCACCATAAGGCGATGCGAATTGCTTAATTGGCACACCGGCACCAAGCCAAGACACCAGTGAAGCCTGGGATTTCTTGAGCTCGTTATCCATTTTGGTGGCACTCAGGGTAGTCAAGTCCGGATGAGTAACGGTGTGTGAGCCAATTTCCTGACCACTGGCCGCCATTTGCTTGAGCTGGGCCTTAGTCATGTACGGGTCAGTACCGATCGAGCCAGTGATGATGTAGTTGGTCGAGGTGAAGCCGTACTTCTTCAGAATGGGCAAACCATTGGTGTAGGAGCTGGCATAGCCGTCATCTATGGTGATACTGACCAGCGGGCGGTTGAAGCCTTGGTACGCAAATGGCGCCATTGTCATATCATCTATCTGTACCCAGCCGACGCTATTGATGCTGTGGTAGATAGTGGCCGAGACTGCACCGACTGGCATAGTCAGTGTAGCGTCAAACTTAGTCCAAGCGGTTGAACTGGGTGATGGGCTGCCAATATAGACATACTGCACACTGCCATCGGCCATGGTTACGCCAGCCTCGACGTCACTGATCGCATTGGATTTGTAGTAGTCGGTGAAGCGATATACCTGGCCGGAGGTCACATTTTGAGCACCGTAGTACCAGTATGCCGAGCCATTGGTGTACGCGCTGATTTGCGCTTTGACACTACGGCTGCCGGTGTGCCCGTTCGATGGATAGGTCCAGGCCGTGGTATTGCTGCCCCAACCGCCTTTTTGCCAGCTCTGTGGCAGTTTGGCATTGGCAGGATCGGTGGTCTCCAGGGAGCTGTTAGGCACGACGTTCGATGTGCTGGTGTTTTTGTTAGCCACCAGAATCTGCACAGGAGCCGAGGTGCTGGTTTGGCCAGAGGTGTTACGGGCAACAGCGGTCAGGCTGTGCAGGCCGTTTATGACGGCGTTGCTATCCCAGTTAACAGCATAGGGGGCTGTCGTATCTTCAGAGCCAACTGCAGCACCATCTACCTTGAATTGTACGCCAGCAACACCGGTCGTGTCTGTAGCACTAGCAGTGAGTGCTACCGTATTGCTTACCGAAGTGTTGGCAGAAGGAGCTGTAATACTCACCGTGGGAGCTGGTGCTGGCGCATAGGCGCTGAGCGAGAAATCATCTGTCTGCAACCAACCCACACTACTTATAAGATGAAATACGGTGACATTGTGCGCAGTTGCTGGCGCCTTAAATACCAGATTAGCAGGACTCCAGGTGCTCGATGCCGGCAAGGTCGCTAGGCTCTGGTAGGTCATCTTTCCAGCGCCATCATCAAACTGAGCTACCAGATTGGTGGCGACATTTGACTGATAATAATCGCTGAAGGAGTACTGGTTGCCACCGGTGACGGCCACTGGCGCGAAATACCATTTGGCATCGCCATCGGTATAGCTGGTAACGTCGACACGGACGCTACGACTGCCGGTGTTTCCGGTGGAGGCGTAGGAAAGCGAAGAAGTGTTGCTGCCCCAACCACCTTTTAGCCAGGCAGATGGCGCGGCAGGATTGGCTGCGTCTGCAGCTTCAAGCGATGGATTAGAGATAAGATTGTTGGCTGGTGTGTCAGCAAAGACTGTGACAGCAGGGAAAACGCTCACAGTTAGTAGTAAAAACGTCGCTAGGAATAAGAAAAATCGCTTCATGCTATGCCTTATTAAGTAAGTAGTATTTCAATAAACTATACATCGTTCTACTTATTTGTCAATACGGCAAATTTAAGCTTAAGCATGCTTACTAAATACTACTCTTTACATTTATGCACTTATGTAGTATTCTCAGCTTAAGACGAGCGAGGGAGCCGTGGGCTTTTCCTATGCTGGCAGTTACATATCGGCAGAAGAAAAGGCAATCTATTGCTCGCCGATAAGTAATAAAAGGAGCACCAATGAGCGGTTCTATACCAAAAGTTGGCGGCCTGGGCGGTGGAGCAGCAATCGCTGTACTACCAAACACTGGCAGCTCACGCGTTCTCTTCTGGGTTGCTATGGCAGCTTTGGCTATCGGTGTGATCAGCACCGCAGTCAGTGGCGTTATGGCTTACCGACAGCGATCAACTCGCTAAGAGGCAGGTAAAAGAGGTGACACTATTCGTGTTGCCTCTTTGCTTGTAAACTCATTATGAATTTACATCTCCCACCACGAAAAATACTTAAACTGAGCCTGCTGCTTGTCGTGCTTGGCATCGTCGGCATCGCGCCAACCATTTATTATCAGACTACCGATGCCGGCAGTATTAATCCCGGCAACATCAAACAGATGTCATCCGCCGCCAGTAAACTTCCGCCGGTAACGGTGAGCGGTCAGCCAGCTGAAATTATCATTCCAGACCTTGGGATTGATCTGCCTGTTATTAATGGCTACTACAATCGCGCAGAGGGCACTTGGACACTGACGTCTGACAAAGCCCAGTTCGCCACGCCTAGCGTCATACCTAATAATGCTCGCGGCAACACGCTCATATACGGCCACTATCGCGCTGAGGTCTTCGCACGGCTACATTTGATAAAAGATGGCAGTCTCGTTCAGGTAAAAGCTACAAATGGCTACGTTTTCACCTACCGTTATATCGGCGCTTACGCTACGAACCCTACAGATACTTCAATATTTGAGTACCAGGGTGCCCCGCTATTAACTATCCAGACATGTTCAGGCAGCTGGTTCCAAAATCGCCAGATGTATCAGTTCGCGTTCGTTGGCTTCCAAAAAGTCTAGTTACAAGTGGCCAAGAAAAGTGGCAAAACCATACAAGTGAAAAATGATGTAGCCAACAACAATTACAATAAGCAGTGAGCTGGCGACGCGGTCGAAGAGCATTCGACGCTTAGCTATAGCACGCTTTGTCATGAGGCTGCATCCTGCAGAGCATTACTATCCAATGAGTAACGACGATTTTCGGTTTGCCAGCCGATGGTTTGCTGCTGAAAGCGTCGCAGCACAATGACTTCGAAAAACGCCATCGTAAAGATTCCTAGCTCGAGCATACGCATCAGGTAGAATACTGGCACAACGCTCAGACTGATGGGCCTCTTCGCGGCGGCAGCGGTAAAAATCGCGATGATACAAATCATAAAATATTCAGTCAACATAAAGAGCGGGATGATGCTCCAGCGATGAGGGTGTGTACTAAAAATAAGCAGCGGCAGGAGTATAAAAATTTGTGCCAAATAAAGCACTGTTTCGGTCAGCTGATAGCCGATGTATAGATCGATGGGCTGTGCACGACGGCCAATTTTATGCCTTCGAACGCCCTGGAAAAATCCACGATGCCAACGCGCAGTTTGCTTACAGAAATCACGAAGTGTTTGAGGATCCTGCGTAAAGTTAACAGCATTAGGTATATAGCGGATTTTGCCTAATTTCTGGCGATGGAATTGTAATGTAATATCAAAATCTTCGGTAAGGCTTTCGGCCGAGAAATCAAGCTTTTCAATGATGTCAGTACGAAAACTGGTGACAGGCCCAGGAAAGACCGATATCATACCCACCTTTGACTGCATGCGTCTCAATATTTGCTGTCCGTAGGTGTAGCTAAACACTCGATATTTACTGATCCAGTTGCCACGTAGGCTCTGCACGAAACCCACAGCTGCGACGTACTCTTTGCCTTTGAGCGCCGGACTGTAGATTCGGAAATAATCACTTCCGAAGACGCTGTCGGCGTCAGCCACGTGCAACCAGCGATAGCGTTCCACAATTTTGAAGCGACGTATTGCCTTGTAAACAGCTAGGGCCTTGCCACTGCGCTGAACGGTTAGGACTTGCTTATGTCCCAGTATTTCCATTGCTTTGCGGCGAGTTTTATCCGATGAGTTATCGTCAACCACAAAAATACGGTCTTTGGGCTGGCCAGCGGCGATGGCCGACAGAATGGTGGCCTGGATAATAAGTTCTTCATTGTGAGCAGGCAGCAGCAAAGCTAGCTTCTTCTTGTATACACGTGCGCTTGAAGAATGTTGGGCCTGTGTTTTTAACAGACGAGCTGAAGTTGTCTCGGTCTTCATAATTAACAATATTTTAACACGTCTTTCATTATTTTTCAATATTATAGTTTTGTAGGTTCTGCCAGTAGTCGTACTGGCGTAATCAGACACGAGCTAGGCAAAATGGCCAAAAAGGCGCATACTAAGGAGTAAGCCTGGCCGGAGGATCAGAATTATCCAGCCGATCACGCCATACCTAACAGGGGAGAATACTATGTCGAAAGACAAGGGACGTAAAGAAGTTAAAAAACCCAAACAGCCGAAAGTGAAAAACGATGTCTAACATGCATGCCACCGCCAGCAAACGCCGTTTTTATGACTCCGAGGAAGCCGCTGCAATTAAAGCCATCCTCACCGCTATGGAGCGCGACATATCCTACAACACCGAATCCAGCTACAGCGCCAATGAAGTTGATCATCCCGAGCACAACATCTCATTTATCGACAAGCACATGCATTACCTCAGCGAGCATCCCAAGGTTAATCCGCAGCAATATCTGTCGAATTTACGCCTCATGACACGTCGACGATCTTAACTTTTCATCTAATTTAGGTAAAAGTTAATAATTTTTTAATGATTGAGGGTGATAATAACTCTATAATGATTAAAATCTTATGCGCTTACTGATTGTAGAAGATGATCCAGGCATAGTTCTGGTGCTGTACCGCGCCCTAGCGACGCTATATACGGTGGATACGGTCGGTACCAGCGCCCGAGCCATGCAAAAGCTCACCGAGCACCCATACGACGCTATTATTCTGGATTTAAACCTTCCTGATTCGCCAGGCCTCAAAATCTGCGAGCGAGTTCGTACCAGCGGGCTCACCACGCCTATCCTGGTTTTAAGCGGTGCCACTGAAGTTATGAACAAGGTAACCCTCCTCGACAGCGGAGCCAACGACTATCTCACCAAGCCTTTCAGTATGGACGAGCTAAAAGCTCGCTTGCGGGTGCTGACGCGCCGTCCAGGCAGCTCATCCAAAAGTCGCCATCGTCTGGTTGTCGGCGATCTGGAGCTTGATACCATTAAGCACCTAGTACAGCGAGCAGGGCAAAACATTCCGCTGCGGCGCAAAGAATTCGCCGTCCTGGAATGCCTGATGCAAAATACCGGCATGGTCGTGACGCGGGCCACGCTCAGCAGCTACGCCTGGGACGATACCGATGATTCATTGACCAATACCGTTGACGTGCACATCAAATACCTGCGCGACAAAATTGACCGCCCATTTGGGACACCGTTAATCAAAACGGTACATGGACTTGGCTACAAAATTGATGCATTCAAAAGTAGTAGCACATAGTAATATAAAGGGGGTAGGCAATGAACGAGCTCTTGCAAACAGTGCTCACCGACGTGTCGGCACGCGACGCGGCGAGCATGCCAGACTTGGCGAGTTCCATGGCGGAGACATTTACGCCATGGGCTGACGTAGCCTAGTGATGAAGGGATCGGGTAACCGATCCCTTCATAAAACATCAATATTACTACTGTATAGGTTGTGCCTGTGTCCCGTTTCCGCTTTCAAATTGACACCTCAAATTGGTACAAAAAATTTCTCGCGCCGCGCAGCTTGACCCCAGACCAGCAGCGTCGAGAGCTTATTCTGAATATTTTGCTCTGTGGACTAACGGTCATCGCGGTTATTGCTGATCTTTCTAATATAGGTAATCGTCTGGATGGTGGCGGCAAAGGTTCTGCGTTGCCAATACTGCTTGTTTTTACGGTGGTTATCGCTGGCTTATGGAAATTATCACGCAAAGGCTACCACCAAGTTGTCGCCTACGTATTGGTGGGATTTTTACTGGTCGCAGCCCTACAGCTCGTTCTGACATGGAGTTTTGAATTACCCTCAGCTCAACTTGTTCTGGCGCTCGCCATTGTTATAGCTGGCGTCTTGCTCACCGCGCGGGCGGCGCTGATTGCCAGCTGCGTTGTCGCGGTGGGACTTTTGCCAATCAGTTACGCGCAAGTGTACGGCTATCTTCATCCCGACCTGAGCTGGGCAGGTTTTAGACTTGAAATGGCCTCGGCGATTGGCTACACCGTTATACTTTTG
This sequence comes from Candidatus Saccharimonadota bacterium, assembly GCA_028289045.1. Taxonomy (GTDB): domain Bacteria; phylum Patescibacteriota; class Saccharimonadia; order Saccharimonadales; family UBA4665; genus JAQGHB01. The sequence continues at coordinate 26,340 of JAQGHB010000051.1, read as the reverse complement.
ATAATCGGGCTGGTGGCCTGGCTGGCCAATCGTGAGACCACTCGCTCGCTAGCTCGGGCTCGCACCTCCGAACATGCGCTGGAACTAGAGCGCGATAATCTGGAAGTTAAAGTCGCCGAGCGCACTCGCGAGCTAGAGCAGGCGCAACTCGTCCGCGTTATGGAATTACAGCGCCTAGCAGAATTTGGGCGGCTCAGTGCCGGTTTACTACATGAAATGTCAAATCCTTTGACGGTAGCATCACTGAACTTAGAGCAACACAGCAGTGAGCCGCGGCCAGTTCTGCTGCGCCGAGCCGTTCAAAGTCTGCAGCACATTGAACGCTTCGTTGACGCTGCACGCAAGCAGCTCAAAGGGCAGGGCAACCTCACTAATTTCAGCCTGCACCAGGAAGTAAAGCAAGTGACGCGTATTCTCGGCCACCGAGCCCGCGAGGGTGGCGTCAAGTTTGAGATCATAAGCGACGCTCAGATTCGCTTGTTTGGCGATCCGGTGAAGTTCAATCAGCTAATCGCTAACCTGCTTATTAATAGCATTGAAGCATACGATGACCACCCGACACCTTTTGGTGAAAGGCGCGTAGTCATCACCATTAAGCGCACCGAGAAAACCTGTCAGGTGCAGGTCTGCGACTGGGGACACGGCCTCAGCGCAGATGAAAAGCAGCATATTTTCGAGCCGTTCTACAGCACTAAGCAGCATAATCAGCAGAATATGGGCATTGGTCTGGCGATGGTACAGCAGATTGTCACCGCTGATTTTATGGGCCGCATCACTGTCACCAGTTCGCCGAAGCGCGGCACTTGTTTTACTGTCAGACTGCGCAGCCAGACTAAGCCGAGTTCATGATGACAGAGGGGGTGGCATACTTGGCGAACCAGCAAGCCGCGGACGGCAGTTTTATGGGGCAGGCCAGTACTGCGATGATGCCGTTTGAACCAACGCGGCAGCATCCTACCAACTTTTTTACATCGCTGATTGTATGGTGTCTGCGCAATGTCGCGGGTACTGATTCTATTCGCGCCGCAGCAGTCGCTTTTTTGCAAGGCCAACAGAGTCCGCAGGGATCCTGGAACTACTGGCAAACTAGCAGCGATATGGCCCTGCAGCACCCGTATCCGGATGATCTCGACGATACTAGTTGCGCGCTTTTGGCGCTGCAGAGCTTCAACTCCACGCTAGTTGATGCCGCCGCGCTGGCTCAATTCGCTAAATTACTGATTGCCACCGAGGCGGCACCAGGCGGACCGTATCGTACCTGGCTAGTGAAATCTGATGGCACGCAGTGGCAAGATATCGATGTTGTGGTCAACGCTAATATTGGTGCTTTTTTTAGCCGGCAAGGCGTTGAGCTGGCTGGTCTAAACAGCTTCTTGGATGAAGCCATCCAGAAAAATACGCTGAGATCGCCGTACTACGTGAGCAGTATTCCTTCGTTATATTTTCTGTCGCGCTGGTACAAGGGGCCCCAGCTGAATGCGCTCCAAAAACTCGTTGCCGACAGCTTGGACGCGTCCAAAACTCATACTAGCTTGCAGCTGGCGCTTCTTATAACCGCCGCCCGCAATATACAGCTGCCAGCATCCAAAATTGCTTCCGCGCGTAGACGATTGCTGGCGCTGCGCCATGACGGACACTGGCCAGCCGAAGCGCTGTACGTTGACCCACATCTCGATGGTCAGCAGTATTACGCCGGTTCGGCGGCATTGACGACTGCGTTTGCGCTGGAAGCGCTTTCTGAAATCCATTCCGAGGAAACACCGAAAAAAACTCTCGTCGTGACCAGCCCGACCATACGAGCGGCCCTTGCCAGCAGCAAATCGCTACCCGCGGAACTCGGTACAGCGTATCAAAACATTGTTAGGCAAATTGCTGCGCGTGATCATGATGGCCAAATTAGCGATATGGCCACACTGACAGCCCGAGCCTACGACCGTACAGCCGACAAAAAAATGTTAGAACAGCTCAACCTGGGTAGCCTCAATGGCTGGATTGCCTACAGTATCTATGATGACTTTTTGGATGAGGAAGGACAGCTGGCACTGCTGAGCGCGGCGCACTACGCGCTCCGCCAATCGGTTACACATTTTGCCAAAGCGCTGCCTGACAACGTACGTTTTACCGCACTGGTTGATGACGCTTTTGTCGCCATGGACACTGCCAATCTCTGGGAAGTTACTCAAGCTCGGGCCACCGCGCTAAAGGGCAGGCTACACTACACCTTGCCGACATATGGAGACTACCGGCAGCTGGCAGAGCGCTCGTGGGGGCACAGCTTGGCGGCCTGCGGCGTGCTGATGGCCGGAAACAGTGCAGCCAAAGTGCCGCAACTTCAGAAATTTTTTCATCATTTCCTGATTGCGCGCCAGCTTAATGATGACGCCCATGATTGGGAAGAAGATCTGGCGCGCGGCCACTTGAGCGCGGTGGCTTGCTTGCTACTCAAAGAGCACGGCGCTGCGGGATCGATCAACCTCAAAACCGAATTGCCTGTTTTGCGGCAGATATTTTGGCGATCGACCATACATGTTGTCGCCGAGCTCATCACGAGTCATAGCAGCGCCGCCCGTAAAGCGCTCACTCAATCCGACATAGCCAGCCCAAAGCTGTTTTTAGATTGGCTCACTCCATTGGAAGCGTCAGCCGAACGGGCCGTCGCCGGTAGCCAGGAAACTCAAAAATTTATATTGGAATATCAGAAATGAGAGACTCATCAAAGCAGCAAATAGAAGCGTTCATAGCCCAACTTCTCGCGAGTAAATCAGCTCAGGCGCAGGCCATTGGCCCCGCCTACGCCGACCTCTTAGAGCAAATTGCCGTACTGATCGCGCGGGGCGGCAAACGTATGCGTCCGGAACTCGTCATTCGAGCGTACACAGCCTACGGCGGCAAGAAGTCCGACGCTATTATCCCTGTCGCTGCCAGTCAAGAGCTTTTCCATGCCTTTATTCTGGTGCACGACGATATTATCGACCGCGACGTGGTGCGCTGGGGCGGCCCCAATATTAGCGGTCATTACTATGAGGAACTTAGAAAAACTATAAAAGATAGCGAGGCGCATCACTACGCCAATGCCTGGGCGCTGCTCGCTGGCGATATTTGTCATAATCTTTCGCATGAGGTACTGCTAGCCAGCGACTTTCCGGCCACTGACCTGCTACGCGCGGCAGCCTTGGTGCATCAGACCACTTTTTCGGTGGTTGGGGGCGAGCTGGCCGATACTGCTTTGCCACTGGGTACTACCTGGGAAGAAACAGATGACGATACGCATCTCCTACACGTCAGTCAGACCAAGACCGCGGCCTATAGCTTTTCGACGCCGCTACAGCTCGGGGCGCTGCTGGCTGGAGCTAGCCAGCCACAACTCGATCAGCTAGAACGATTTGGAGCCCACATTGGCACAGCTTTTCAGTTGCGAGATGACATACTCGGCATTTTTGGCGACGAGCAGCGCCTAGGCAAATCCACGCTCAGCGACATACGGGAAGGCAAGCGCACACTACTCATGAGTTACGGTCTGCGCCTTTCCAGCCAAACAGATCGCCAAAAGCTCCTTGATATTCTCGGCAATCCATTAGCCACTAGAGTTCAGCTCAACTCGGTACAACAGATTTTGCAGAAAAATGGCGCCCATACAAAAGTAGAAGCCCTGATAGGCGACTACTGCGCAGCCGCCGTTACCGTGCTGCAAGAAGTTGGCATGCCCGTGCAGCTCAAAACGTACTTAACAGAACTTGTGTTATATTGCGGAAAAAGATGGCAGTAACACGGGGTTGCCGAATAAAACTGTAAAAAGCTTACGTTTTTGTTGTACTTTTAATGTGAATAGCCTATAGTCATATTTATATAGAAATATTTGGGAAAATTCAATACATGACCATAAAACCCCAATCAAAAATAAAAACCTTCGCCCATAGCGGGCTTTTAGCAGTAGTTATAGGTGTAGCGGTCCTGGGATTTGCTGTTCATAGCGCCAAAGCCGCAGGCAATGCAATCTATAGTATTACTCCCTCCAGCGGTACATACACTGTTGGTGACACGATTAGCGCTAAGATTACCGAGAATAGCGGCACGCAAGCCGTAAACGCAGTGCATGTTGATCTCAGCTACGATCCTAGCGTCCTGCAATTTATCAGCCTTGACGCTTCAGCAGCCGCCTTTAGCAGTGTCGATATTTCAACCGATGCAAGCGGCGGCGTAGCGAATATTATTCGTGCTCAGCTCAATGGTCAACTTACAGGCAGCCAAACAGCTGGTACGCTTGTCTTTAAAGTCATCGGAACATCATCAGGCACGCCACTGCGCTTTGTTGGCGCGACCGCCATCGTCGCCAGTAGCATCGATCATTCAAATCTTTGGAATGACGATCCTGCAGGAGCAAACTTCGTGTTGAAAGCCGCGGCAGTGACACCTCCGACCCCCGTGACGCCACCTGCATCTAGCGGTGGCTCGAGTAGCTCCAAGCCTGCTTCCGGTGGTTCGACGACTTCCAAGCCTACAAAACCATCAACCACTGGTGTATCAGGTTCCCCAACACCCGCGACTACTCCTAACACCACAGGCGCTACCGGCGAAACTCCAGGCATTTTGACCCCAGGCACCTACTTTGTCGCCATTAAAGTGCATGACAGCAAGGACAAAGCTGTGGTGGGCGCTACTGTGACCCTTGATGGTAAAACACTTAAAACTGATGCCAACGGCTTGGCTGGCTTCATCGGCGTGGCCGTCGGTACCTATAACGCGAAAGTCACATACTCTGGCAAAACACAGTCTCAGTCAGTTAAAGTCGTTCAACCAACTTCAGACAAGCAGAACTTGCAAGAGTTCAATATCAAACTTGCATCCCATGCCACACCAAGCTGGCTCATCTACGGTCTCATACTCCTGGTCATCGCCGGACTCGGTATCGCGGGCTTCATCATCCCTCGCAAGAATAAGTTCAACCCGCCATCCGGCATGGGCGGCTCAGGCACACCAGATACCATGGTAGTTGGCGATCTGAGCAAACCGATCTCAATCCACCCCGACAGTCCAAAACCCCAAACACCTGGTAGTATCACCAAGCCGACTAATGAGGAGCAGAAACCTTAATCTGGGCATTACTATGAAATCAGTAACCAAAAAATTGAAAAACTTGAAAGGCCCCCAGCTTACTGCTGCTTTGTTCGCCGTTATCTTTGCCGGCGTCGGAATCTACATTCTAGCTTTCACACACGCTGCCACACCAGGCTCCATGAGCTTGTCACCGGCCAGCTCATCAATTAGCCTTGGCAATAACTTTACGGTGACCATTATGGAAAATAGTACTACAGACACGGTCAACGCGGTTCAGGCCAACCTTACCTATGATCCTACGAAGTTAAGCTACGTCAGCACTGACACACCTACCGGCACCAGCGCCTTTGATATCGCCGCCCAAACTACCGATAACGGCGCAGGCCTGCTACAGATAGCCCGCGGCGCCACCGCAGTGCGCACCGGCTCACAGACAGTTGCGGTCGTGACATTTAAAGCTCTTACCACCGGCACGACCTCTGTTGCGTTTGGTACCGGCACTGCACTCGTGAGCACGACCACGCAGCAGGACATAGCGGCTGGCGCCACCACTGGCGCTACCTACACCATTGCCGATTTGACGCCTCCCAGTGTTCCGACCGGTCTGGCATCAAGCGCCACGACAGCGACAAGCATTAGTTTGAGCTGGGCAGCTGCCACCGACAATGTGGGCGTGGCTGGCTACAATATCCTGCGCAATGGCACCCAGCTAGCGACCACTACTACGACCTCCTACACGAATACAGGGTTAACCCCGAGCACCAGTTATTCGTATACCATTCAAGCGTACGATGCCGCAGGCAAGACTTCAGCTTCATCAACAGCTCTCGCAGTAAGCACGGCTGCCGATACAGTAGCGCCCAGCATTCCAACCGGATTAACTTCGTCGGCCAGCACGGTAAATAGCATCACATTGGGTTGGACCGCCTCCACCGATAATGTCGGCGTGATCGGCTACAACATCTACCGTGATGGCACAAAAGTTGGTACCAGCGCCACAACCTCATACACCAGCACCGGCCTCACGCCAGGCACTGCCTACTCCTTCACGGTTCAAGCTTACGATGCCGCAGCCAAGACTTCAGCCCAAACAGCGGCATTGTCTGTAAGCACGCTGGCTGACACCGTCGCTCCTTCAGTTCCAACTGGTCTGACATCTCCATCTAAAACTGCGACCACTGCCACGCTGAGCTGGACCGCCTCCACCGATAACGTCGGCGTAACCGGCTACAATATACTCCGCAATGGCACCAAGGTTGGTACCAGCGCCACGACCTCTTACACCGCAACAGGCTTAACTTCCGGAGCCACGTACTCCTTCACCATCCAAGCCTACGACGCTGCAGCCAAGACCTCTGCGTCATCAACAGCCCTGGCTGTTACTACGATTGTTAAGAGCGGTGATGTTGATGGTAATGGCACGGTTGATATCTTCGATCTCAGCGCTCTCGCCAGCAACTACGGCAAGACATCTGGTGCCACACGAGCTCAAGGTGACCTCGATGGCAACGGCACGGTTGATATCTTCGATCTGTCTACCCTCTGCAGCTTCTGGGGTCAGTAGGCCTCTCTGACCGGCTTTACTTGTAATTTTTAATCCTAAAGATTAAAATTTCATTAAATGAGTCAACACTAAATCCTCTATGTCAGAGGTCAGCCCTTCCTCACACTCTATTCATATGCCCGAAACGGCTAGCCTAAGACGCCAGGCTGCTACAGTGTTGGCCTGCGCTGCTGGCGCACTGGGAGTGGCACCGGCGGTAACTCTTGCTGCAGAGGCCCAGAGCCAGGTGCACACCCGCAAGGCTGATCTGCAGTGCCGATAACCCGCTCATGCTTGAGCTGGCGGCGAGTTTGTGTCACCATACATGCAATCAATTATGAGTGAACGTCACTATCCCGTCATTACCCTCCTCGCTTCCGGCAGCGGCTCAACCGCCGAAGCAGTAATTCACGCCACCCAAACCGGCATCTTACAGGCAGAAGTCGTCCAGGTTATCTCCAACAACGAGGACGCCGGTGTCTTTGATCGTGTTGACCGTCTGAATAAGCAATATGGTCTTGGCATCCGAAAGCTACATATTAGCGGCCAGACTCATCCAACTGGCGCTGGCCAGCGTGGCGAACAATCCCTGGCTGAGTCCGAGGCCATATGCGCTGTCGCAGCCGCAAGCAACACCGCGCTGGTGGGTCTGGTAGGCTATATGAGAAAGGTTCGCGGCGAATTACTGGAAGAATACGGCGCGCTGTCGACCCATACTTCAAGTTTTGACGCCCGCATGCTTAACACACACCCAGGGCCGCTTCCGCACACCCAGGGCTATCACGGCATCCATGTTCAGGAGAAGGTGTTAGAGGACGGGCTGAGCTACTCCGCGCAAACCACTCACGCAGTTGCCGCTGATTATGATACTGGCAGTGTTTTTCGTTCTCATCCCGTTCCGGTAATGCCTGGCGACACAGCCGAAGACTTGTCTCAGAATGTTCAAACCACCGAAAAAGTCTGGCTGCCTATCGACATACAAGATTATTTGAACGATCAGCGACTTTCGCGGCTATAGCTGGCTGCTGCAGCGCTCGTATACAGTCAGCGCTTTTTCAGAAGCTAGACCTGTGTAATATTTTTCGGGGTTCTCTAGTATCTGTAATTCTCGCTTGGTGAACTTTTCGAAGTAAGGTTTAAGTTCTTTATCTTTTTCAGCGGCTTCGTAGAGTTTGATGCCGGCATCGAGAGCGGCGTGGGCGACTTCTTTTGATTTTTCGTGGGCCGTGGTGTGACCGTATTTCTCGAGCAGCAAGTACAGGGGTTCGGCTGCAATAGCGCCACCGGTGAGGTAGAGGTTGCGCTGCATGCTAGCTTCGTCGACTTCGAGCTTGTTCATGATTCGGTCTAGACGTTCGGCCATGGAGGCCACGCTCGCCAGGACGATGCCATAAAAACGGGCTGAAGCAGAATCTGTCAGGTCGCGCTGGTGCTCACTACTGATGTTCAGGTTGGCGTTGACGATCTGGGCGGTGACTTGCTTGGACATGCTAATGACATTTTCGAAGTTCCAGGGGTTACGCTTGTGAGCCATAGTCGAGGAGCCGGTTTGGCCTTTTTCGAATGCTTCGCGGACTTCAGCGATTTCCGTACGCTGCAAGTGGCGCATATCATGCGATAGATTAGCCATGATGCCAGCGGTGATCGCCAGCTCATCTATTAAGCGAATAATATTTTCGGCTGGAATGATCTGGGTAGAATAGGCTGCTGGCTTTAAACCTAAATGACCCAGAACAGTTTCCTCGAACTTCATAGGGTCATCGACGAATAAACTAAGGGCGTTATAGGCACCCACAGCGCCAGAGAATTTGCCGGTGAGCATGTCGCTGAGATCCTTGAGCGCTAGCGTGCTGTCAGTGAGTCGGCTGGCGTATTCGGCCATCGCAAAACCAAAGGTGACTGGCACCGCGTGTTGGCCGTGAGTACGACCAATTTGGACGGTATCAGCGTAGCGTTTTGTCAAAGTCAGTAGAGTCTCATCAAGCTTCTTTAGGCGTGGCAACACTAATTGCTGAATAGCTGTGCGCAGCTGCAAGGCAGTTGCTGTGGCAACGATGTCATATGATGTCGCCCCAAAGTGCACATAGGGCTGAGCATCCTCATCTAGCTCACTCTTAATCGTGTTCACTAATGCCTTAATGTCGTGTTTGGTGGTTTTTTCGGCTTCGTATACTGCTCGGGCGGTGACTTTAGTAGTAGCGGCTTCGATTTTACGAGCAATATCGGGACTGCAGATCTTGAAATCGGCTAGCGTAAAAGCCAGCGCAGCTTCCACATGCGCTTGATAGGCGATTCGGCTCTGTTCGGATAGATAACGTGCAATTTCCGGATCGTAGTAACGACTATCGAGCGGGTCGATGGCACTAAAGTTCGTAACGGCAGATGGTGTCGGCAGCTGTATTGGCTTCATTTATTTGTTCCGCTCCAGATAGGTCGTGACATTGGCTTCGATTCGCTGCAGGGTATTCGAAATATCGGCTTTTTCAAAAGAATGCCCGCTCAATTGCTCATACAGCTCTATATAGCGTTCAGAGACCGATTGCACGAACTCGTCGGTCATCTCTGGAATAGTTTGACCGGTTTGACCGCTAAAGTTATTCTTTAGCAGCCATTCGCGCACGAATTCTTTGGAAAGATGTTTCGGCGCCGTATCTTTTTGGCCGCCAATATACGCTTCGTAACTATCCTTGTAGAAATAGCGCGAAGAATCTGGGGTGTGGATTTCATCTATCAGAATGATTTTGCCGGCCAGCGTGCCAAATTCGTACTTGGTGTCGGCCAGCACCAGACCTTGGGCGGCGGCCATTTCCTGACCGCGAGCGAAGAGCTGGCGCGTATACGCCGTGAGCTGTTCCCACTCTTCAGCGGTGGCAAGCCCTTGCGCCACAATGTCCTTAGCCGAGATGTCCTCATCGTGGCCTTCAGCGGCTTTGGTGGAAGGAGTGATAATGGGCACGGGGAAACGATCGTACTCTTCAAGGCGCTCGGGAAGTGCGACGCCGCAAAGCTCACGCTCGCCGGCCTTATATTGCCTCCATGAATAGCCGACCAGGCTGCCGCGGATCACCATTTCTACTTTAAAAGGCTGTGCGCGGTGTCCGACGCTAACATTTGGGTCCGGTACGCCTACCAGCCAATTGTCTATAATATCCTCCGTCTGCTCCAGGAAATGCGCAGCCAGCTGGTTCAGTACTTGGCCTTTATAGGGAATCGGTCGAGGTAAAATAACGTCAAATGCCGAAATACGATCAGTAGCCACTGATACCATTGTGTCCTCGCCGATGCTGTAAACATCGCGAACTTTGCCGTGGTACAGCGCTGTCTGTCCAGGGAAGTTAAAGTCGGTGGTAGTAATAGCCTGGGCATCCTGCATGCCTCTATTGTTAGCGACAGCACCAAAAAGTGCAAGTTTCATGTATATTAAGGGCATGCATGGGAGCCAAACAATCGGCATTATCGGTGGCGGACAGCTGGGGCGCATGCTGACGCTGGCCGCCTTACCCCTTGGTTTTAAAGTCATAGTAGTCGACCCTGGCGAAGATAGTCCGGCAGCCCAGGTTGGCGCCAAGCAAATTGTTGCAGATCTGTATGATCGGACTGCTTTGAAGCAGTTAGCCGAGAAATCTGACTGGCTCACTATCGAAATTGAGCATCTTGATGCTGATATTCTCGACGAGCTGGTGGCCTTGGGCAAGCCAGTCAATCCCGCGCCTAGTACCATTCGTTTGATTCAAGATAAATATCTTCAAAAAAAGTTTTTTGAAGAAGCTGGCATCCCCGTCGCGCCATTTGTGGAGATACCAGATGAGCGTGCGGCCAACGATGCCCTCAAAGCATTTGAGGGCAAGATGCTCATCAAGACCCGTCACGGCGCATACGATGGCCGCGGCAATATGGTCGTCGAAGACGCCGCCCAGATCAAAAAGGCTTTCAAGCTATTTGCAGGCAAGCAGCTCTACGCCGAAAAGCTCATACCGTTCAGCAAGGAGCTCGCTGTTATGGTAGCCCGTACAGTAGATGGCGATGTGGCTGCTTATCCGGTTGTGGAAACTATCCATGAGCGGAACATTTGTGTCGAGGTTCTAGCGCCGGCACCAATTAGCAAGACACAGACCACAGAAGCAACCAACGTAGCCTTGCAAGCAGTGAGCATGCTCCATGGAGCGGGCATGTTCGGTGTTGAGCTATTCTTAACCAAAGAAGGCGACATCCTGATCAACGAAATCGCGCCGCGGGTACATAACTCCGGTCACCATACCATTGAAGCCAACCATACCTCGCAGTTCGAACAGCATGTTCGGGCCATCACCGGTCTACCGCTCGGTGACACAACACTGTCGGTACCGGCCGCCGTCATGATCAACATTTTAGGCGAGCGCAATGACATGACTAAAATCAAAGGTCTCGACAAGGCGCTGGCAAACCCCCGAACCAGCGTCCATTTGTACGGTAAATCGCCGACAAAAGTAGACCGCAAGATGGGGCACATCACCGCCACTGGCAAGACCGTGAAAGAAGCGCGAGCCAGAGCTCGCAAGGCACGTAAACAATTAAGTATTTAGGAGAATATATGGCAACACCACTTATCGGCATTATTATGGGATCAGATTCAGACCTCGACATCATGAGCGGCGCGGCCGCCGTCTTAGATGATTTTGGCGTAGAGTATGAGGTACGAGTTATCTCTGCCCACCGCACTCCCGAGGAAATGATGACGTATGCCGCAGAAGCCAAAGGGCGCGGCCTGAAAGTTATTATTGCCGGTGCCGGCGGCTCGGCGCATTTACCAGGCATGACGGCCTCGCACACGCCGCTGCCAGTCATAGCCGTACCTGTAAAACGCGACAATCACGACCACGAGGCCCTATGGTCAAGCATCAAAATGCCTCCTGGCATCCCACTAGCTACACTACCCGAAAACGGAGCCAAAAATGCTGGCTTAATGGCCATTGAAATCCTTAGCCTTCTCGACGAGCAGTTAGCTGTTAAATACGACCAGTACAAACAGAACCTGCATGATTCAGTATTGGAGACCGACAAAAAACTCACCGAAAACGGCTGGAAAGCCCATCTCGCCAGCAAATAGTCATTGACAGGCCTGGTATATGCTTTTAAAATACCTAACCTTATGAGAGAGCATCCATATTCCAAGCTAGACCTCCGACTTCCACGAAAAGAGTTAATTGGTCATGTCTCAGAAGCAGTAGAACATGCACGAACTTTAGGCGAACCAGTCAAGGTCTATCGATTCGGTTTTTTTAGATTACAATTTACGCCTACGCGGCTGGAGCCAGGCCACTCACTCCATGTATGGTCTAGAGATCTTCTGGACCGAGATGAAGCACCGCATAACCATAATTCCTACATGCGCAGTCGTGTACTACTTGGTAGAATTGCTAATCAATTCTGGAAAGAACCCATTACTGACGAGCAAGGGCCATGGAGACCAACAGAAACAATTTGCACCGACACTGTGTGCGAAGATCGTCCCTCTGATTATCGTGCGTCCTTGGAACTAGAAAGTGAGCAGGTGTACGGTCCTAATCAACTAAATGGTGATTATTATGAAATGCCCCGTGGATCGTTACACTCTTCGGAATTTGATGATGGCACTGTCACGCTTATACATAAAGCAGATATTGACCCAGCCGCACCTATCATAAATCTGCTCCCCCATGATCAGCCGCCCCGCCTGCAAGCTTTTGACATTACAAGTTTCCCTCAGGATATAGCCTGGTCAGCTGTTGATGATGCAGTGAGACGCCTCCAAGCCTCCTAAACTCCTCCTCGGGTTTAACTTGTATTTATCCGTCAGGTATCGCATACTTTTTATAACATCTGGAGGGTCGTAATGGGTGCACAGGGAAATGGTAACCAGGTTCTATCGGGTGAACATAGCATAGAGCGTTTGTTGGCGTCTGATTTTGACGAAACGATGGCTGTTACGTCCGAGCCGGCACCAAATGGTATGACAGTAGCACTCGCGTATGAACACGCTGTACAAAAGGTACTTGGTTATAACGCCCTTGAAATCTACCGAACTCAAGGTGGCTTACTAAATCGCTCACCCGTCGAAGTCACGGCTCAACTACTGCCAGTTACGGCTGATGATATTACTGTCCAGCAACGCAGCGAAGATCTTGTAGAAGCAAAACTTGAGGTACTATCGTCTCAAGTCGGAGAACTTCTGCCTGACGGAGGGCGTTGGCCGCGTCCGGTGGCGGGTTTTGTGAATACCTGGAACGCAGTATCTGAACAGCCCAATATTACAACTGGCGTGACCTCCTCAGGGCATCAACCTCTTATAGAACGCTTCTGTGATGTACAAGAAGTAGCTCGGCCGGACATCATGGTCACAGACGATGACATGCGGCCCTTACTCACGCACTTACCGACCGAGTTATGCGTTAAACCTGGTCGCCTGATCATCGACCTCTTGCAGCACCGTTGGTTAAAGCATCTTGAGCTCCCCGTCAGCCATGAGACACTTACGTTCTCGCGCAATTACATCGTCGGCGTTGGTGATGACGGTCATTACAAAGATAGCCGCCTAGCCGATAACGCCGGCATAGAATTTGTTAAGATTGATCCTGAAGATCCCGTACCTGGCTGGCAAGCAGTCGGCAAATTGCTAGTACCACATCTTTACGAAGAGGTAGCCAGTGCCTAATCAAAATAATTGGTATGTGGTTACGGGCGGACCATCGACAGGTAAGAGCGCGCTTTTGACTGAGCTCGAAAAATTAGGTCACCCGGTTTTTCCAGAGGCGGCCCGCACACTGATCGACCGGTCGCTGGCCGAAGGAATCAGCGTGCAGGAGCTGCGAGCCGATGAAAAGGCATTTCAGGAAAAGGTAGCGGAAATGAAACGCGACACGGAAGCCAAAATTCCCGCCGAGCAGCTGACATTTTTTGACCGCGGCATGCACGATACGCTCGCCTATATGCGACACTACGGCTACACCATTGAAGATTGGGTGCATCAGCTTATGGAAACATCTCGCTACAGAAAAATCTTTTTACTCGAGCCACTACCAAAATATCAGCAAGATTATGCGCGCACTGAAGATCAGAGTTTCATAGATAACATCCAGCAATTACTGCGTGACAGTTACCGTGAATTCGGCATGGAACCCATTACTGTACCGGCGGCAAGCCTTGATGAACGTGTTACTTTTGTACTCAATCACCTAAAACAGGAGCAGCCCGTATGACTCAAAAATTAGACTACCATCAATCCGTTAACTATGACCAGGCCGATCCTATGAAAGTGCTCGCCCAGCAAGAAGGGCTAGCGACTAAGGGCAATATGCCAGCTGGCTTTGCTGAGGTTGAGGGCACGCGCGGCGAATCAGCCTATATGTTCTCGATGAGCGACAAATGGGGTGCTTTTGTCCAGGAAGGCCTGGGCACCAAAAGCCTGATCGCCCAAAGTATGTATGAATCGACTGGTAAATCATTGTTCGCCGGCATTGCGCAGGACACCGTGGCCTGCATTATTAATGATCTCGTCAGCGTAGGCGCGACACCGGTCGTACTTAATGCCTATTGGTCAGCTAGCTCATATGAGTGGCTAACCGACAAAGCGCTGGCCGAAGGCTTCATAAAAGGCTGGCGAGCGGCATGCGATAAGGCAGGCGTGGTGTGGGGCGGTGGCGAAACGCAAGCCCTATCAGGTGTCGTGGTACCTGGTGCGCTAGAATTCGCCGGTTCTGCATTTGGTATTATTACTGACGAAGAACATCTGGTGCAGGGCAAAAACCTGCAGGCCGGTGACGCCATTGTTCTAGTTGAGTCTAACGGCGTGCACGCCAATGGCATTAGCCTGATCCGCGAACTTGCAGCACGGCTACCGGAAGGCTACGCCACAGAATTGAGTGACGGAACCTCGTTTGGTGAGGCAGCGTTGGCAGCATCGCATTTGTATGCCGAGCTGGTGCAAGCCTTGCAGGTAGCCGAACTTAACATCCACTATCTCTCGAATATCACCGGTCATGGGTGGCGTAAAATCATGCGGGCCGAAGTTGATTTCACATATCGCATGACGGAAATAACTCCAGTGGCACCTATTTTTGACTTCATAGCCGAACAAGCCCAAAATGACGAACGAGAAATGTACGGTAACTACAATATGGGCGCTGGCTATGCTGTCTACCTGCCGGCAAATCAGGCTGAACATGCAGTGCAGGTCGCGAAGAGTTGCGGCCTGCAGGCCTGGATTGCTGGAACCGTTGAAGCCGGTCCCAAACAGGTAATTATAGAGCCGAAGAATATCACCTTTGCCGGTGACACCTTAGAGGTCCGCTAGTGCTAATCTATCCGTGGACTTCGGCTTTATCAGATTTCCGCAAGCAGAAACTGCTTCAGAAACTGCAGTTGATCGACGCAGACATCACTGATGTGCAAGCCGTATATACGCATCTGGTTGATGCAGGACCGCTTTCTAAAACCGAAGACGACCGTTTACGTGATCTATTAACCTATGGCCAAGAAGTTTCCGATACTCCGCCTGGAGAGCTTTTTTTGGTTATTCCGCGGCCCGGTACGATCTCTCCGTGGTCTACCAAGGCAACTGATATCGCGCACAACTCTGGACTGACAGACATTAAACGGATTGAGCGAGCAACGGCCTACTACTTTGTTGGGGGCAGGGCCAGCAATCGCTCAGCCCTGGGGGCAGCGCTGCATGACCGCATGACCGAGAGTGTCCTAGCGAGCATCGAAGAGGCCGCCGTATTATTTGTTGATGAAGCACCGAGTCAATTGCAGACTATTGATATCCTGGGCGGCGGCAAGAAAGCTTTGCTAGTCGCCAATGTATCCCACGGTTTTGCGCTTGCACCAGACGAAATCAATTACCTCGTGCGGGCCTACCAGGATTTAGGCCGCAATCCTACCGATGTAGAACTCATGATGTTTGCACAGGTAAACAGTGAGCATTGTCGCCACAAAATTTTTAATGCTGATTGGGTGGTCGACGGCAAAAAGCAGCCCAAAAGTCTGTTTAAAATGATCAAAAATACCTACGAGCAGGGTCATGATGACGTGCTTTCGGCATATTCGGATAATGCCGCTGTGCTACGTGGAGCTTCCGCCGGACGCTTTTTCGCGAGTCCCAGTGATCACAGCTACAGCTACCACCAGGAGCCAATCCACTCTGTCATAAAAGTAGAAACTCACAACCATCCGACTGCCATTGCGCCAATTCCAGGTGCCGCCACAGGCATAGGCGGCGAGATTCGTGACGAAGCTGCCACTGGCCGCGGCGGCAAGACCAAAATGGGACTAAGTGGGTTTAGCGTTTCTAACCTTAATCTTCCCGATGCTGCACAGCCCTGGGAACAGCCCTACGGCAAGCCTGACCGCATCGTGTCGGCTTTGGATATCATGCTCGACGGTCCAATCGGCGGTGCCGCCTACGCCAACGAATTTGGTCGCCCCAATCTGGGCGGCTATTTTCGTACCTTCGAAGAACAGTCGGGCGACGAACGCTGGGGCTACCACAAGCCTATTATGATCGCCGGAGGGGTAGGCAACATCCGTGATATGCACGTTGAGAAGAATCAGCTAACCGATGGCGCTCAGTTGATTGTGCTCGGCGGCCCGTCGATGTTAATCGGTCTTGGTGGCAGCGCGGCGTCAAGCATGCAAAGCGGCAGCAGCGCCGCTGATCTGGACTTTGCCAGTGTGCAACGGGCCAACGCCGAAATGGAACGTCGCTGCCAAGAGGTAATTGATGCTTGTTGGGCATTAGGCGACGATAACCCGATCATTACCATCCACGACATCGGCGCTGGCGGTCTCTCCAACGGCCTGCCTGAACTCGTGCACGACTCAGGTCTTGGTGCCAGCTTTGAGTTACGCAACGTCCCCAGTGCCGAAAGCAAGTTATCACCCATGGAAATCTGGTGCAATGAGTCACAAGAACGCTATGTGCTGGGCATAAGCAAAGAGAATTTGGAACTATTCAAACAGCTCTGTGAACGGGAGCGCTGTCCGTTCGCCGTCGTCGGCCAGGCGACGAAGAAGGAGCAACTAGTGCTCAATGACGCGCTCTTCAAAAATAAGCCGATAGATCTACCTATGTCGGTACTATTTGGCAAACCGCCGAAGATGACTCGCACCTTCACCCCGACCGAAACGACACTTCCGGCACTCTCTACTGAGGGAATCATGTTGGATGATGCCATCAAAAGAGTGATGCAGCTGCCAGCCGTAGGGAGTAAAAAGTTCCTGATCACCATCGGTGATCGCACAGTTGGCGGCCTGGTCGCCCGCGACCAGATGATTGGCCCTTGGCAAGTACCCGTCAGCGATGTGGCAGTCACTGCCGCCGCCTTCGACACCAGTACCGGCGAAGCCATGGCTATGGGTGAACGGACGCCATTGGCAGTTATCGACGCAGCGGCTTCGGCCCGCATAGCTATCGGCGAAGCACTGACCAATATCGCAGCTGCCGATATCGGCAAACTGTCAGATATCAAGCTGTCGGCCAACTGGATGGCAGCTGCCGGCTATGGCGACCAGGACGAAAAATTGTTCCAGGCCGTAAAGACTGTGGGTGAAGAGTTCTGTCCCGCGCTCGGCTTAACCATTCCTGTTGGCAAGGATTCGCTGAGTATGCGAACTGCGTGGCAAGAAGATGGCGCCGATAAGAGCGTGACCTCACCGCTTTCGCTGATAATCACGGCTTTCTCTCCTGTAGTCGAGGTCGAAAAGACCCTCACACCACAGCTCGTAACAGATCAGGAGACCTCTTTAATCCTTATTGATCTCGGTCACCGTAAAAATCGGCTTGGCGGTTCGGCTCTGGCGCAAGTTTATAACCAAATCGGCAATGAATCGCCAGATGTCGATCCAAAGACCTTGCAAGCTTTCTTTGCCAACCTACAGACACTGAAGAAACAGGGAAAAGTGCTGGCCTACCACGATCGATCGGATGGCGGCCTACTAGCCACCATCAGCGAAATGGCCTTTGCGGCGCGTTGTGGTCTTGACATCGACATCACAAAGCTCGTCGGCACACCCCTGGAAAGTCTCTTAAGCGAAGAGCTGGGTGCAGTCATCCAGGTTAAAAAAGCCGATGAAGCCGCTGTGCTAGAGTTGTTGGGTGAACACACATACGCCATTGGCTCACCCTCATCGACAAATGATATTGTCGTCACCCACACAGAGGGCGTCTACACCGTAGGCCGCGCCCAGCTAGAGCAATGGTGGGGCAATACCAGCTACCAGATACAAAAACTACGCGATAATCCCCAAACGGCTCAGCAAGAGTATGCCGCCATTAGTGACGACAAAGATTCTGGGCTATCACCGGTCGTTACCTTCAAAATCCTGGACAAGCAATATACCAGCAAACCAAAAGTGGCTATTTTTCGCGAACAGGGCGTAAACGGCCAAATTGAGATGGCGGCAGCTTTCGATCGCGCCGGATTTACCGCTGTCGACGTCCATCTCAACGATCTCGTAGCGGGCCCAGCTTCACTTGATGACTTCGTGGGTCTGGCTGTATGCGGCGGCTTTTCCTATGGTGATGTATTGGGCGCTGGTGAGGGTTGGGCAAAATCCATTTTGTTCAACGACACATTACGCACTGCCTTTGGTGACTTTTTTGCGCGAACAGATACCTTCAGCCTTGGCGTCTGCAACGGATGCCAGATGCTGGCCGCACTCAAAGAGCTCATCCCAGGGGCCGAAAACTGGCCGACCTTTCAGAAGAATACCTCCGAACAATTTGAAGCTCGAGTGTCTATGGTTCAAATCAATGAATCCCCATCTATTATGCTTACTGGCATGGCTGGTTCGTTTCTGCCGGTTCCAGTAGCTCACGGTGAAGGTCGTGCCAATTTCCAGAGTGACGAGCAGACCCGTGCAGTGCTCAAAAATAATTTAGTGGCAGCTCAGTACATCGATAATAATCATAAAATCACCGAGGCCTATCCTGCTAATCCGAATGGTTCGCCACTCGGCATTACTAGTTTAACTACCCCTGATGGACGCGCCACGATTTTGATGCCCCATCCCGAGCGTTCCTGGATGACTCGGCAGCTGTCCTGGCATCCGGTGGATTGGGATGAACACTCGCCGTGGTTCCGAATCTTTCAGAATGCTCGCGTCTGGGTAGACTCGCAGATAGAAAATAATACCTCTAAGTAAGTACGCGTGCTAGCTGATCGGTGGCGATAGCCTGTTTAATCTCTTGGGCAATCCGTCTGCCGGTACTGATGCTTTCGCCGTGCAAATAGCCTGTATACGGCGTAAACATAGTGCCTGGGCTGCCGGGGATACGCATACTGACATCGAAGACTTTAAATTCTTCTTTAGGCGGACCGGCCGTGAAGGCTCCCTGCAGCGCAAAAGGACCGATGATACCAGGATCATAATGCTGTTTGGTGGAGGCAACAAATTTTTCACCGATTACAAAAGCCTGTTCCAGCAATGATTCCTTGATCGTGACGCTTTGGTGTCCGTTCTCTATATATTTGGGCTCAACATGTTTGAGTACCTCGGTCTGTTCGGGAGCAGTCAGTCGCAGTAGTCCATCGAGGTTGGTTTGACGACGAGTATCGGTACCCAGTAATTCCAACTCACCCGTGAGCGGAGAGTAGAAGTAATTCATGTTGAGCTGTGGACCGACAATAAACTCTTCGATCACAGCGCTACGCAGTGAGGCTTCGGTAATAGTGCCGGCGGCTATCATTTCAGCACCGCGGGCTTTGTACTCGGCGAAGTTATTCACCAGGAAAAACGCTCGCTCATATCCTCGCGAAGCTTCGTTGGTCTTTACAATTACCAAGCGGTCGATTTTTTTAGGATCATCAAACTGGATTGGAATGGGCACTCCGCCTTGCTGTAGCAGGAAATATTGATTCTTTTCCTCGTCACGTTCTTCCTTGCGAACTAACTGGCGTGTGCCGAAGATAGGTACTTTGAAATTATTTTCTATTTCATCAAAGTCGCAGTAGACCCAAAAGTATCGACTATGCACAAATACCACATTCAGGTCGCGCAATTGTTGTTGGATTTCAGGCTTCGAGACATCTTTGAAGTTATCGACGACAATCACATGATCCACGCAGCCGCGGCCATCTTTGCGCGTTTTATAATATTTCTGATAGGTTTGCTCGCGGCCTTTTTGAGCTACAACCACGGTTTCAAAGCCCTCGGCTTTAGCGCCACGGCAAACGTCGAGGGCACTGTGGCCGCCCAAGCTGGCAATCCGAATCGCGCCCTTATCGTAACCTTTCAAGATTTCAGCGATGTCGCTGCTGCCAATCATTATCCCAACACCTTATCCATCTGATCGCTTTCCATGGCCAGTTTGACTTCGCGGGCGATACGGCGGCCAGTGCTCATCGGTTCACTGTAGCGCAGGTCAGTATACGGCGAACCATTAATAAATGGATTGGTGCCAGCTACAATACGGGCCGAAATCTCAAAGGCGAAAAATTCCAGATCCGGCGTAATGACGGTTTCCAGACAAAACGGCCCGAACAAGCCACGGCCATCAACTGCTTTAGAAGCCTTTATGACATCCTCACCCATTTCAAAAATACAGGGCAGCAGGGATTCTCGTACCACCAAGGGCATATTACCGGTGATGTTGTACGACGTTTCGATTCCGAGGTCCATCTGATCTTTGGCAGCAATACGACCAATGGAGTCGACATTACTTTCGTAGCGCTTATCAAAGCCCATGACTTCCAGCTCGTTAGTGAGCGGTGAGTAGAAATAATGTATATATATTGGCGCACCGACAATATATTCCTGAATAATGTACTTCTTTTTGGGGTGCGCTTTGATTTTGCGCTCAAACTCAGCCGGTGTATGGGCAAGGAAGTAACCCTTACCGCCGCCGGCACCAAAAAACTTGATGATGACCGGACCGTCGATGGACTCGGGTGTCTCGTAAATACGGGGCAGTGTCAGGCCAGCGTTGGCGAGCCATTCTCGCTGCTTGGTACGGTCTACTTCCCAGGCCAAAATATTTTTATTACCAAAGTAAGGTGCTTTCAGTTCGCCAATTTTTTCGAGCTCCAAGGCATTCAGGATTGAGCCGTGAGGAATCATAATCACGTTCTCAGCCGCCAGTTGGTTATCCAGATCAACAATTTCAGAAAAATCTTTTACTGTGATGATCTGATCGGCTACTCGAAACGATTCGTACGGCTTCACACGGCCTTCTTCGCAGATTGCTACCGACTGAAAGCCCTCGTCTTGGGCACCTTTGAGGATTTGCAGGGCGGAATGGCTGCCGAGTGTGCCTATTTTATAGGTTGGTTTTTTGGTCATACCCTCTGTACTCTCGCAACATAAGAATTATTGAATTACTTCAGTATACACGAATTATTATAAGCTTTCGGAAAATAAAAAAGGGGCTTATACTTTAAGGTGTAAATAAGGAGGGAATAATGTATACACTTCCAGCTCTAGACTACGATTATGACGCCTTTGGCACCTATATCAGCAAAGATATTATGGAGCTGCACCATAGTAAACACCATCAAACCTATGTTGATAAATTGAACGCAGCGCTGGAGCAGGCGCCAGAGCTACAAAGCAAAAAGCTTGAAGAACTACTGCGAAATGTTGATTCACTGCCCGAAAACGTCCGTACCGCCATCCGAAACCATGGCGGCGGCCACTACAATCACAGCCTGTTTTGGAAATTTATGTCGCCAGATGGCGGCGTCGAACCAAAAGGGGCACTCGCCGACGCACTGAATAGCAAATATGGCGATTTCCAAGGCTTTATGGACGCCTTCAGCACCGCGGCCACCGGTGTATTTGGCAGCGGCTGGGCCTGGTTGCAGCCTGACATGTCCATCGTAACTACCCCTAATCAGGATTCTCCATTGAACAGCGGTGCTCCCGAGCCTCTTCTAGGCCTAGATGTCTGGGAACACGCCTACTACCTGGACTACACCTACAAACGCCCAGACTACATCAAAGCCTGGTGGCACGTTGTCAACTGGCACGAAGCACAACGACGCTTCGAGCAACAACCCTAAGCTATGGAATTTACCGGTAAACGGCGCCAGCTAATCGTCTTGATTACGACTATTTTGGGCAGTACTGTGGTGCTGCTCGATGGCACCATCGTGAATCTGGCTCTCCCGAAAATAGCTAGCGACTTACACGCTAACTTCGCTGGGCTGCAGTGGATCACCGATGGCTATTTACTATCGCTATCGGCGCTCATTTTACTAGGTGGTTCACTGGGTGATATTTTTGGCCGCAAAAAGATCTATCTGATAGGCCTGATTGGTTTTGGGGTCAGCTCGTTGATATGCGCACTGGCACCAACGGTAATTCTGCTAATCGCGGCTCGCTTTATTCAAGGAATTTTTGGCGCACTGCTAGTGCCAGGCGCGCTGGCGATCATCAATACAAACTTCCAACCAAAGGTTCGAGGTCAAGCAATTGGTCGCTGGACAGCCTGGCTCAGCATTGGCACCATACTGGGCCCATTGGTTGGTGGCTTAATTTTGTCGGTGGCTAGTTGGCGCTGGATTTTTCTGATTAATTTACCCTTGATCGCGCTTTGCGTTGTGCTAGCCAGGCCATCGATCATCGAAACCAAGGACGAGGAAGTGCGCCATGTGGATTATGTGGGTGCAGGATTGGCCGCTTTATCCCTGGCTGGCATCACCGCGGGTCTTATCGAAGGGCCAGTGACGCATTGGGCGCCATGGACTATCATTTCGCTAATCGTAGGTGTCGCTCTTCTTACACTCTTTATTGCATTCGAGAACCGTAAAAGGGATCCATTAGTACGGTTATCACTGTTTAAATCACGGAACTTTACCGGTTCTAATCTGATGACCTTTCTGTTGTACGGCGCCCTCAGCGGTTTCATTTTCGCGCTGGTCATTTACCTGCAAACGAGTATGCACTATAGCAGTTTGCAGGCCGGCTTCAGCCTCTTGCCCCTGAGCTTTTTGATGTTCGTCTTTGCTGGCCGCGTGGGGAAGCTCTCTGCCGTCTATGGCCCGCGGCTATTCATGACGATTGGCCCATTGCTTGCTGGACTTGGTATCGCACTATTGTACTCATTGCAGCCTGGCGATAGTTACTGGGCTGGTGTGCTACCTGGGGCTTTGCTGTTCAGCGCTGGCATGGTTCTAACGGTTGCGCCGCTGACCAGCACGGTAATGGCCTCAGTCCATAACCATGATTCGGGCATCGCATCGGGCATCAATAATGCGGTGTCCCGCGCCGCCGGCCTGATTGTGGTGGCCTTCTTAGGCCTAGCCGGAACCAGTAACTTCTATCATTTCTCGATTGCGCTCTGTGCCATATTGGCTTTAGTCTCTGGCATTGTCTCATTTCTGGTCATCGAGAAAGTTCCTTCCGCTAAACTTAAAAAATAAACAAAATCCTTGTGCTTGCTAGTCGAGCCAGTATCCGTTATGCTCAGATTGAAATGCCCGAGACAGTGCCCAATACCGTTATTGTAGGTGAGCAACGAGGCGATGAAGCCAAAGGCGCTTTCATCGATCGTCTTGCTCATGAATTTGATCTTGTTGCTCGCTTCAATGGCGGGCAAAACGCTGGCCATAAAGTATTTCACAATGGCCGCATACTCTCACTCCATGGTGTTCCGTCAGGCATCGCTCACCCAGGCACCATCAATGTAATTGGTAATGGCACTCTAATGAATGCCGCTAAACTTTCCGATGAGATTGATTCCGTCCGTGAGCAAGGCATAGAAATTACACCGGACAATCTAAAAATCAGTTCAGCTATGCACTTGGTCCTTCCGCACCATGAAATGCTTGATTCAATTCGCGAAAACGGCACTGGTGCGCAAGGCAGCACCAAGTCTGGCATTGCTCAGGTCGCTTCCGCTAAGTCCGAGAGAATCGGCTTGCAGGTAGGCAAAGTAGTAGACGATGAGGACACGCTATGCAATGCAGTCACTGCTGGAATTACCCCCGACATTATTGATGCAGTAAACCAAGCTAGAGAACTTAAAGACATGGCTCCTTTGCATGTTGAGGAGATTGTCGAGGAGTATATTCAGAAAGCCCGCAAGCTAGCTGACTTCATTATCGATACACCAATATATCTGAATGAAGCACTGAGCGCAGGCAACTCGCTACTAGCAGAAGGTGCACAAGCATTTTTGCTGGATGTAGACCATGGTATGTACCCATTCGTGACGTCGACAGGCACCACATCAGGTGCAGTATCACCAGGACTTGGGGTGCCTCCCAGCACGATTGAGCGAGTAATAGGTGTCGTCAAAGCCACCCAGTCGCACGTTGGCGGGGGACCATTTGTAACTGAAATTCACGATCCCGAGCGACTCGAAGTGCTGGTTGGTAAAGAGGGTGAGGTTGATTCGGAGCGGGGAACAACGACCGGACGCATACGTCGCATGGGCCACCTCGATATTGCTGGCATTCGCAGAGCTCAGATGGTTAATGGAACTCACGAAATGGCACTCTCTAAATTAGATTGCGTTCCTCGCTATGGTGCGACTGCTTTAGTCTGTGTCGGATATAATTTTAATGGTCAAAATGTAAAAATCGCGCCAGGTTCGGGCGCTGACCTCGAAAAGTGCCAACCAGTCTACGAAGAGTTGCCGACATGGGAAGAAAACATCCAAGACATCCGTGATTTCGATGATCTACCTAAAAATGCTCAACACTACATCAAGTTTATTGAAGATCAAACCGACGTTCCCATAACCATGATCGGTGTCGGCCCTGGCCGCGATCAATACATAACTCGCGAAGCCTAGACTCCACCCGCACGAGTGCGTGTATACTTACTCCATGACGAGGGAAAACAATTTGGCAGAGCGAGTCGCCATATTGGATGCCGGTGCTCAGTACGGTAAAGTGATTGATCGGCGAGTACGCGGGTTAGCAGTTCGATCGGATTTGCTGCCGCTCGATACGCCATACGAACAGCTCCAAGATTATGGTGCATTCATTCTATCCGGTGGCCCAGAAAGTGTGTACGGGCCAGATGCGCCGCACCCGGATCCCAAGCTTTGGGGAGCAGGGAAAGCTATTCTGGGTATTTGTTACGGCATGCAACTTATTAACCAGGCCTTCGGCGGCAGTGTGGCGCCAAAAGGCACACGAGAAGACGGACACACCACCATCGCAGTTGATCCAACTGCAATTATTTTTGACGGACTAAATGAAACTCAAAACGTGCTTATGAGCCATGGCGATAGCATCGATGAAGTCGCCGAAGGCTTTAAAACGGCCGGCACTTCGGGCGAGATAGTTGCCGCAATCGCCGATGATGCGCGTAAAATTTACGGCGTACAGTTTCATCCCGAAGTGGATCTGACAGATAACGGTGTTGCCATGATCGAAAACTTTTTATTTAAGGTTGCTAAGCTTGAGGCGACATACGAACTGACAGATCGCCTGGAAGATGCCTTGCAATATATCCGTGAGATAGTCGGTGACCGGCAGGTATTGACCTTCGCCAGCGGCGGCGTCGATTCCACGGTATGCGCGGTGTTAGTTGGTATGGCATTGCCGCCCGAACAGATTAATGTAGTCCACGTCGATACCGGCTTCATGCGCCACGAAGAAAGTCAGGCCGTCAAGAGAGCACTGGCGACAGTGAATGTTACGCTCGACGTGGTGGATGCCGGCGAACAGTTTTTCAATGCCACGACGACGATCAACGGCAACGAGACACCACCGCTCAAAGAAGTATCCGATCCCGAAACCAAGCGCGCAATTATTGGCGACACCTTTATGGCCGTCATGGACCGCGTGGTGGCCGAACTCAAACTTGATCCCAATAATACCGTGCTGGCGCAGGGCACGCTCCGGCCGGATTTAATCGAAAGCGCTTCACATTTGGCCAGCTCCAAAGCTGTCACGATCAAAACTCACCATAATGACACGCATTTGGTGCGCAAACTACGTGATGCCGGCCGCGTGATCGAACCGCTCAAAGAACTTCATAAAGACGAGGTAAGAATTCTCGGGGAACAGCTCGATTTGCCGGCCGAGCTTATCTGGCGTCAGCCATTTCCAGGTCCAGGCCTCGCCATCAGATTACTGTGCGCCGAAGAACCATACATAACCCCTGATTTCGATGACATCAACACCAAACTACAGGAATTTGCCGACGATGATATTGGCGTTCAATTACTGCCAGTTCGCACAGTAGGCGTACAGGGTGACGGCCGCTCATATAGTTATCTGGCCGGCCTGAGTGGCAGCGCAGACTGGCATCGTTTACTTCAAAAGGCTCAGGCAATCCCCAAAAAAGTACATGACGTAAACCGCGTCGTCTACATCTTCGGCGATCCGATTAATGAGCCGATTCGCGATATTACCCCAACACTACCGACACCCGAAGCCGTGGAGCAGCTCCGCCGTGCCGATCAAGAGGTCAACGAAGTGCTTCGCGAGTATGATCTTAATGAGGCTCTCAGCCAAGTGCCGGTGGTTTCGTTTCCGGTGCATTTTGGCACGCCAGGTAATCGCTCAATCGGCATCCGCACCTTTATCACTAATGATTTCATGACGGGCGTACCCGCTACACCTGGCGAAAATCTACCGCTTGAAGCGCTTGATGAAATGGTCGAACGCTTGCTAGCTATTCCAGGCATCTCTCGCGTCGTCTACGACCTCACCGCCAAACCGCCTGGCACCACCGAGTGGGAGTAATAAATCTCATTGTTACTGATCGCTGTAGCTTCCATACTTTACTTCTGTAATTAGTAAAACAGGAGAGCAGAAATGGCAGATTTG
>JAQGHB010000032.1 GCA_028289045.1 Candidatus Saccharimonadota bacterium | reverse complement strand
TTACCGTGAAAATCAATGATTTGCTCCTTGTCGAGCCCATGCCGTTCGGCAATCTCAAAGTCCGCATGGCTATGCCATGGCGTGATGGTCATAACACCGGTGCCAAAGCTCGGATCGGCCGCCTCATCCTTGATAATTGTGGCCGTAATTGGCCCGTTTATCCACTCGGCTTCGAAGGTGTCGCCGTGCTTATACTGTGCGTAGCGCTTATCGTCAGGGTGCATCACGACATACTTGTCACCAAACTTCGTCTCCGGCCGTGCAGTACCAATCTCAAAAGGCCCGTATTTGAAGGTATAGAACTTCCCTTTTTCTTCGGTGTAGACAACTTCGTCGTCAGATACGTTTGTCTCGAGGTTCGGATCCCAGTTAACAATGCGATGACCCCTGTAGATCAGTCCGTCATTGTACATTTTCACGAAGGTTTCGTTCACGCTGCGGCTCAGTGCGTCGTCCAGGGTGTAACGGAGACGCGTCCAGTCAGCACTGGCGCCCATAGCCCTCATCTGATTGAGCATGGTATCGCGGCTACCAGCCACGAACTCACGGGTTCGCTCTAGGAACATTTCACGACCGATTTTATGCTTATCTGTCCCCTCTTCAGCCAATTTCTTCTCGATAATAGCGTTCACAGCCAAAGCTGCGTGATCTGTTCCAGGCAGCCACAGTACGTCTTTCCCCTGTTGGCGGGCGTGGCGGGCCATGATGTCCTGCAGTGTCAGAAATAGGGCGTGTCCCAGACTGAGCGTCCCTGTTTCGTTCGGTGGCGGCATGGCGATCGAAAAATGCTCTTTATCAGAGGTCGGATCGGCCACAAACGCCCCACTCTTCTCCCAGAGCGCGTAAATATCGCTTTCGTACTCACCTGCCTCGTAAACTTTTGGTAGTTTCATCTGTCTACCATCATATCACCTCTGTAAATAATCTTAAAACCAGGAGTTAATAATTATTTAATCTTTCACATGAATTTAACAAAAGTTTAATGACTGACCCAATAATTAACGGTTACATTGATAAGTTCGGCTGAATGCTCAATGCGTACGGATCGGCCACAGGTTGATCATGCATGACTTTGAAGCATCCCAGCGTAGCAATCATCGCCCCATTATCAGTACAAAGTTTCAGATCAGGGTACTCGATAGGCAAGTGGAGTGCCTCTGTTAGCTGTCGCCGTAACTCCGGTGAAGCCGCTACGCCGCCAGCAATCACCACGCTCTTCGGCGAAAACTCCTCAAATGCCAATTTCGCCTTATCAACGATGGTTTCAATGGCTACGCGCTGAAAGCTAGCCGCAATATTGGCCTTCTGAGCCTCAGACAGGCGCTCAGCCAGCTTGAAAGAGGGGAAACTGTAATCTTCCCCGATCTCAGCCTGAGCCAGCCGCAGAACGGCAGTTTTTGGCCCCGAGAAGCTGAAGTCGTACTTGCCAACCTTGGCTTTGGGCAGCGGAAAGGCCGCAGCGTCGCCTTGCAGAGCAGCTTTACCCACCGACGGACCGCCAGGGTAGGGGAGCCCCAGCATCTTAGCCACCTTATCGAACGCTTCACCAATCGCGTCATCCTGTGTTCGCCCCAGGAGTGTATAGTCAAAATGATCCCGAAACAGCACCAGCTGACTATGTCCACCAGAGACAATAATCGCCAGCATCGGAAATTCCGGCTGTTTAGCCCGCATAGCATAGCCAGGCAGGGAAGTCTCCGTCAGGAAGTTAGCGTAGACATGCCCCTCCACATGATTGATCGCATACAACGGCTTCTTATATGTAATCGCCAGCGTCCGCGCCGTCAAAACTCCAATTAACAGGCTGCCACCCAGCCCCGCGCCATAGGTCACCGCTATAGCATCGATGTCATCCCAGGTGCACGATGCCTCATCCAGCGCCTGTTGCACCACCGGCATAATCACCTCAATATGACTCCGCGCCGCAATCTCCGGCACCACACCCCCATATTGCACGTGCAGATCCATACTAGATGCCACGACATTACTCAGCAGCCGCGAGCCGTCCTCCACAACAGAGGCCGCCGTCTCATCGCAACTCGTCTCGATCCCTAGAACTTTCATAGATTATCTGTAGTGTAGCAAAAAATTGAATTGAAGGTGATTGGAGAGTAAGTATTTTCGTAGCGCTCTATTATTAAGACATATAAAATTAAAAATTGGAAGTGAGGCGCAGTCATGAAAGGTAGAAGCTTATGATTGAGAAATATCCTAGTGATGATCCGGTAGAATTGGCGCGGTTATTTGCAAGTGACGAACATGCATCTGAGCGAGCAGAGATGGCCCGTCGGCAAGCTGAAAAAGTACGTCAGGAGGCTCGCTTGGAAGCCTGGTTTGATGGCACGCAGGAAAATGCTGCTGATCTACAAAATTATTTCAAGCGTCGTCCGTATAAAGATAGTGGCGGAAACACCCATATAGATATCCCTCAAGAAGGGCATCTACTGAGAAGTGCTGATGCATACTTTGACGCAAAACGGGCGATTGCGAGGACTTTATCTCTGAAACGAGCTGCTCAGGATTCGTACGCTGATTTGGCTGCGACACAGTTGGTAGTTGAGCTAGCCAAAGCAGAACATGCAAAAGATAGCACATTGCAGGGTCACATAGGAGCCTTGATAGCTAGCAAAGTCTACGAGATCGCCGAACGGGAACGTCAGCGGGATCCAGTAGCAGCCACCACGAGGGTGGAGCTTACCAAAAGCGTCATGCGACTTAAAGATCGAAAACTTGAGGCGCTACAAACCGATACTCCATCTCACCCCCAGGGTGAGAATGGGCAACAGGCTGAAGCGGCCACAGCACCTTCACCGGAGCAAACTTTAGCGCATGGTGAACTTGTGCAATACGAGCCTGATGAGCAGAGCAATATCGTGCAGCTCGGTATAGAAGTCACCAAGCCTGGAACGGTACTAAAATGGTCCGAGCATGAATACACCAAAGGCAGTAACCGACAAATCTTACTACATACGCAAGACGGCAAGGTTATATACGTTGCAGGTGATACGATTTATGATTTGGACGGCAGTCAAGAGACTGGTCAGCTTCAAAATGTCGTCCTCGATGATGAGGAAGAGCTCCCTGAAGCGCGTATCGGAGAAAATTGGGAAATCGCTGAAGAATTCACCAATAACGCCCGTGTCAACGAAGTAGAAATAGCCTACAAAACAGCGAACGCTGAGCACGACGATCTATCGCAGTGTCAAAAGCGTGGCAGAAATCCATTTGCTTCAGCCCCAAAACTCATCGCTGAACTGAAGAACAAGGCTAGTGGAATGCGGTCAGGCGCGGCTGCACCTCAAGGCGCGCGCATAGCCAGTACAGCGGGTCTTGCCGGCGCGGCAGCGGTAGGTGGTCGTAGAAGTCTTCGCGAGCGCAGCCAGGATGCGCTACGCGACAGGCGGGCCAGAGCTGGTGTACTCGTAGGGGTACTATTGGCTAGTATTGCGCTTGGGTATGGGGCCGAAAGGCTTTTGAGCGGCTCTTCAGAACACGAGACCACTAAGCCGCAGCAATCTACTGTGGTCGATACACAGGCTAAAGAGTCATCTGGTAGCCAAGCCAAGCCTAAAGCGAGTAAGCCGAATTTTCGTAACAGGTCAGATGAGACCACCGAAACCGTTACCATTCGTGCCGGCAGTGGTGATACTATCTGGCACGAAGTTTCCAGGCAGCTTCAGCAAGAAGGCACACCTGCAACTCCGTATAATGTCTGGTTTCACACGCAGCACGTCTTGCATATCAATCATCTGACCTGGGAGCAGGCGCATCATTTAGGCGAAAAAGGCGACGTCAAAATCAAGCTATACCCCTGATAAGCTGATAAGTAAGTGGCAGAAGCATGTTGCTCCTCTTCATTTGCCAGTATACTGTGAATCATGAGTTTTCGCAGCAGTGTCAAAAAAATTATCCCCGCAGGGTTGTTCCCAGCGATTGAACCCTACGGCCACTTGGCCGAGGCTGTGCTTTTTAATACGATCAACGGATTTCCGTCGCGCGGTCTGAAAGTTATCGGTGTAACAGGGACAAATGGCAAGACGTCGACCTCGTTTTTGATCCATAAGATGCTGGTTGAGGCTGGCTATAAGGTGGGGCTGATGACCACTGTGGCTTACGGTGTCGGTAACGACATCAAGCAGCAGCAGGAGCATATGACCAGTGTGGACGTGCCGACGCTGATGAAGCGGATGAAACAGATGAAGCGCGAGGGTGCCGAGTGGCTGGTGCTGGAGACGACCAGTCATGCGCTGGCGCAGCACCGCATGTGGGGCGTCCCGTACAGCGTGGCCGTGATGACGAACATCACCCACGAACATCTGGATTATCACGGGACATTCGAGAAGTATCGAGACGCCAAGCGGCTGATGTTCCAGCAGACTAATCGCAACCGAAAAGGGCTGCGAACCGGCATCGTGAACGCCGAAGACGAGAGCGCTGAGTTGTTCGCTGGTGACGTTAAAAATCCAGTGTTGTACGGCCTGAACAAGGGTGATTTGCGCGCCACTAGCGTAAAGCTGAGCCCCGACGAGGTCCAATATGACGTGCAGGTTGACGACGAAAAGCTGCATATTACCTGCCATTTGCCGGGTAGCTTTAATGTTTCTAATTCCTTAGCGGCAGTGGCTGTGGGCCAGGTTCTGGGGTTGACGGGCAAACAGATAGAGCAGGGGATCGCGGCGTTAACGGGGGTGGAAGGCCGAATGACGCGCATCGACGAAGGCCAGGATTTTAGCGTGATCGTCGATTACGCGCATACGCCGGACAGCTTCGAGAAATTATTCAAAGATCTCAAGCCCGTTGTGAAAGGTAAGCTGATTGTCATGTTTGGCTCGGCGGGACGCCGCGACGAAGAGAAGCGCACGACCCAGGGTGCGCTAGCCGGCAAATACGCCGACGAAGTTGTAGTGACCGAAGAAGACGACCGTGATATCGATGGCCAGGAAATCATGGATCAAATTGCCACGGCGGCCGAAAAAGTCGGCAAAACACGCGATAAAGACTTATTTCTAGTACACGATCGCACCGAGGCCATCAAATTCACTGTCAGGCGCGCTAAGAGGGGTGATACGGTGTTGCTACTAGGCAAGGGTCACGAAAAAGACATCCTACGCAACGGGCCAAAAGCTGCCGAGCTACGCCACCTCCAGCAGGACGACCACAATCCGGAGCGAGTCGTCGAGCATCCCTGGGACGAAATCGGCACCGCCCACGAAGCTGTTAAAAACCGCCTCCACTAGACTTTGCTAAATTCAGCAATCGATGCTATAATCATAGTTAATGAGTGATAAAACCGAAAAATTGGTACTACCCGAGACTGTGTCGCCTGAAGCACGTATGGTCTTGCTGCATTTTGTAGGTTATTTTAATCGAGATCTTGGACTATTAAAGGATGACAGCGAAAAAGTTGCAGGCTTAAGGGCGCGTAACTTTGATCTGTTGCAAGAGGAAGACGAGGCTGCTAAGCGGGAGGCTGTAGGCTTTGCTGAAGGCAGGGTTGACCAACATCGTGCAGACGCGACAGGTCTTCGTGCTGCTATTGAGATGATTACGCACGAACTCGGCGGTAGCATAGAGAAAAAAGAGAGTGACCTCAGTGCCCAAGATTCAAGCCCGCCGCCGATAGATATCAGTTAATAATATTGACAAAACATAGATTATTTGCTATCATACTGTTACTGTCAAAAAACAAAAAAGGATAAAAACAATGCCAGTACAAGAACAAATTCCTGAACAGCAAGCTATTATCAATGAGCTGCAAACTCAGGTACAGTCGCCTGATGACGCTGCATATTTAGATCAGCTCCAAGCTGAGCATGATGCAGCTCGAGCAAGAATCCTTAACCCAGCGGGTGTTGCTATTAAGGCTATCGCTCATGATGCCAGCGGTACCGTGCTGACGCCCAACGAAGTAAAGGCCGTGCAGCAAGATGGTCCTTCCGAGGGCCCTTATAAAGGTGGCCACCGCTAAAATCTAGCGATAGCTACAGCAAAAGAAAACAGCCTGAGTTATCAGGCTGTTTTTAGTTATCGAGAGTAAGGGTACTGCAGCGGATCGAACCGCCGCCTTTGCGAAGTTCGGGTAAGTTCAAAGCAACGATTTTGAGGCCGTGAGCTTCAAGGGCAGCTTGGAACTTTGGAGCGCCGGCGTTCATAATCACCGTTTCACCGGTGGAAACGAGGTTGAGCGCGTAGGCTTTCATGGCCTCGGCGTGTGAAACTTCGATCTTGTCGACTTCATCGAAGCTCTGCATAACCTTGCGGCTCGTAGGTTTAAATACCGACGGGCACCAGGCGATGAGACCTTTTTGACCATCTGAGGGCCATTTTAGGACGGCAATTGCTAGGTCAACATCATAGGTCGGGCTATCCGGCCAGCCGGTAATCTTATTGATTTTAGCGGGTCCGAGACCATGCCAGCGCCGTTCGGGCTTGGTTTGCAGTGCGATAACTTCACGAAAGCCTAACCATTTTTTGAGATACGGGTGCGCTGATGTAGTGGTGCGGTACGGCGACTGCGTGAAGAGTATGTCACCACAAGCCAGAGCGTCGCCTTGGCCACTAAAGCGTTCCACGTCATTGGGGAGGATCATTGGCTCCAACCCCTGATCTTTCACGGCTTGAAGGGCCGACACTTCTTCGGGTTTACGCTTGTTCGGCAGGCGCGCCATCACGGCCACTCCGTGGCGCACCAACGCCCAGTTGGCGGTGTACACTCCATCTTGGCAGTCCAGCGGCGCGTCAACTTTCACGACACTTACCCCAGCCGCCTCGAGGCTTTGGCGGATTAGGGCGTGCTCGGCCTTGGCTGCTTCGACATTCACGGGGATATTAGCATCCATCAGGGCGTTGATGGCATCATCATCGGTGAAATAGTCGGCGCCGGACATCAGGACGGTTTTGTTTATTTTTGGAGACATCAACTAAGTATATAAAAAATGGGCGTAAAAAGAAAAAAGCCGAGATAGTTGAGTGAGGAGAGGAGTGGGGGAGACGGGTGTCTCGGCTCGAACTCTCTGTTCAACTATTCTCGGCGCCCGGACGGTGAGCGGTGCGCTCTGGTTTGAGTGCTCTACGCTCACCGTCCGGTACCTGTACCCCTGTTGGCTTGTGGTTCTACGGCCTGGCGTTCGGGCTGAACTGCGCGAAGGACATGCCCTTCTTGAGTCGCTTAAGCTCCTTGGCACGGTTTGATCCGCGGCGGTGACGGCGCTGGGTGCGATAGCCCCTGTAGGTCTCGTCCGAGATGAACGCGTTGATGGTGAGCTCAATGCTCTCCAGCGTGCTCTCGATCACCTCGGGCAGCGTTGCCGTGTCACCGGTGGGCAGTAGATCGATGAGGATCTTGTGCTTGCGATGCAAATGGGGAGTGCCCTTCACGTTCGGGAGGCGAGTCTTCTGCGAGCAGAGTCGCTTGATGATCGCAAGGCTGATCCCCTGGGGAAACACCTCGAGCTGGGGCTCACCTCCGTTCTCGTTTACCTTCGCCTTCATGGTGCCGCCGTTTGACAACTCACGAATACTGATCACTACTAACCACATCCTTCCAACAGTTGGGAACTGGATTGGGATATATTACCAGCTTAATGCATATAAAGCAAGGCTACTTGACAGGGGTTTTAGCACTCGGGTATGATGAGTGCTAGTTAC
>JAQGHB010000005.1 GCA_028289045.1 Candidatus Saccharimonadota bacterium | reverse complement strand
GAAGTGCCAGAACATGCTTAGCAGCGTCAATCGGCGCGTTACGGCAGCGGTCAGGCCACGGCGCCAGACTAACTTGAGCAGGACGGCCATCCAGATCAAGCCGGTGAAGATGTGCAGCCCGTGCGTGCCGACCAGTGTAAAGAACGCTGATAGGAAGCCGCTGCGACGCCAGCTATTGCCTTCCTGCACGAGGTTGTGGAATTCGGTCAGTTCCATGGTCAAGAACGCGGCACCAAGCAGGAATGTAATGCCGAACCAAAGCAGCACGGAGCGCTTGTCTTGTCGGTGCGCGGCCAGCATAGCCAGACCACAGGTATAACTGCTGAACAGCAAGATCAAGGTTTCGATCAAAACAAAGTGCAGGCTAAATAGCTCGCGGCCTGATGGACCGCCGAAAGTATTGCCGCGCAGCACGGCGTAAGTGGCAAATAGGCTGGCGAACAGCACGCAGTCGGTCATCAGGTAGATCCAGAAGCCAAAGATCGTTTTATGGGCCGTCTCGTGTTCGGCGATTTGTTGTTCTACACTCATGCTCTTGCCTCGGATTCAATCTTCGCAACTTCTTTAGCGGTTATGAGGTATTCGCTTTCTTCATCGCTGGTGGTCCGGATAATCACGCAGGCAATAATGCCAGCTAGGCCGATAACACCCAGCCAGAGAATATGCCAGATAATAGCGAAGCCAAGCAGGAAGGCGAAGCCGGCGATGAATATGCCCATGCCGGTGTTCTTGGGCAGGTAAATGTCAGTATAATGGGGTTTCTCAGTCGTTTTTTTGGCCTGCTTGCTAGCCCAGAATGGGTCGCGGTCCGTAACCGTCGGTATGACGGCGAAATTATACGCGGGCGCGGGCGAAGCGGTCGACCATTCCAGAGTGCGGCCATTCCAGGGATCGCCTGTCGTATCACGATTTTGTTTGCGCTGCCAGATACTTACACCGAATTGTGCCACTTGCAAGCTGAGCCCCAGCGCCAAAATCAGCACGCCGATGCCGGCCACGATAAATAGTCCCTGCCAGCCCATTGAAGCATCGTAATGATCCAGTCGACGCGTGGCGCCCATCAAGCCCAGAATGTACAGCGGCGTAAAGGCAGTCGTGAAGCCGACCAGCCAGCACCAAAAAGCGTACTTGCCGAGTCGTTCATTGAGCGTGAAGCCAAAAATTTTCGGGAACCAATAGGTCAGGCCAGCAAGGTAACCAAATACGACGCCGCCAACAATCATCATGTGGAAGTGTGCCACCAAAAATAGGCTGTTATGTACCTGGAAATCGATGGCTGGCACAGACATCAGCACGCCGGCTAGGCCACCAATGCTGAAGATTACCACAAAGCCGATGAACCACAGCATCGGCGTGGCAAAAAGGATACGTCCGCGGAACATGGTGAATAACCAGTTAAAGATTTTAACACCGGTGGGAATGGCAATCACACCAGTCATAATGCCGAAAAAGGCATTAACATTGGCGCCAGCGCCCATGGTGAAGAAGTGATGCAGCCACACTAGGAACGACAAGAACGTAATGGCGATGAGCGCCCAGACCATCGAGGTGTAGCCAAAAAGCCGCTTGCGCGCAAAGGTCGCTACCACCTCTGAGTACACACCAAAGGCTGGCAGCACTAGGATGTACACCTCGGGATGCCCCCACGCCCAGATAAGATTAATGTACATCATAGGATTTCCGCCGGTATCGGAGGTAAAGAAGTGCATGCCCAGTGAGCGGTCCAGCGCAAGCATGGCTAGCGTGGCGGTTAGAATTGGGAAAGCGAAAACCACCAGCGACATGCTGCATAGTACACTCCAGACGAACATGGGCATTTTCATCAGTGTCATGCCTGGCGCACGCATTTTCAGAATTGTCACCAGGAAATTAATGCCGGACAGCAAGCTGCCAACGCCGGCAATTTGCAGGCTCCATATCCAATAGTCGACTCCGACTCCCGGGCTGAACTGCAATTCAGATAATGGCGGATAGGCCAACCAGCCTGCCGCCGAAAAGCCACCAATCACCAGCGACAGATTGACCAGGACCATACCTGCCGCGAACAGCCAGAAACTCACTGAATTCAGGAATGGAAAGGCGACGTCACGGGCCCCGATTTGGAGTGGCAGTACCAGATTGATCAGCCCAAACATCAGGCCCATGGCCACAAAGAAAATCATCATCGTGCCATGCGCCGAAAATATTTGCTGGAAATGATCGGACGACAGAATGCCATGCGACGATCCAACCGAAACCGCCTGTTGGGTGCGCATAAGCAAAGCATCCGCAAAGCCGCGCAGCAACATAACCAGCGCAATCACGATGTACATGACGCCAATTTTCTTGGGGTCGAGCGAGGTCAGCCAGTTCTTCCAAAGCCAGGTCCAGCGCTTGGTGTAGGTCAGGAGTCCGGCTATTGTCAGAGCACCAAAGACGACGCTCAAGGCCCCAAAACCAGTGATAATGTCATGTGGAAATGCATCAAAATTTAAGCGACCGAGAAGCCCAGCGAACAGATTCATTCCATTCCCTCCATGTGCATGTGGCTCATGCCCGGCATCATGTATTTCATGATGATGTCATCGTACAGGCTTGGTTGGGCGGAAGCGTAATAGGTTGCGGGATAACCCTTTCGCGGCTGAGCTAATGTTTCGTAGGTGTCACTGGTCAATTGGTTAGGTGACCGCTTCACTTGCTGCACCCAATTATCGAAATCGTTTTGGGTGCTGGCGGTGGCCACAAATCGCATATCCGAAAAGCCCTTGCCGCTCAGATTGGCGGATGAGCCGGTAAAGTTGCCGGTTTTATCTGCCATTAGGTGCAATTGAGTGCTCATACCGGCCATGGCGTATATCTGGCCACCGAGTTGTGGGATCCAAAATGAATTCATCGGCGCGTCAGCCGTGATCTGAAAATTAACCGGTGTTTTTTCGGGGAAATGCAGCGCGTTGACACTGGCGATATGCTGATCGGGATAGATGAACAGCCATTTCCACTGCAATGCCACCACCTGGACGGTCAGCGGCTTCTTGTCTGAAGCCAGCTTTCGGAACGGATCCAGATCGTGGCTGCTCTGCCAGGTCAAAACCGAGACGATTGAAATAATAGCCAGCGGGATCAACCACCAAATAGTTTCCGCGACCCGACTGCCACCCAACTCCGGACTATACTTTGCCTTGGTGTTCCCTTCCCTGTAGCGCCAGGCAAATCCAAACAGCAGCGCGAATACCGGAATAATCACGATCAGACCAAGCATAGTCACGATTATAAATAGATGCCGCTCCTGCTCGCCAATCGGTCCTTGCGGGTTTAAAACAGCAAAATTGCTATGCCGGAGCAAGATCAGGGCCGACAGCACGGCGAAAGCCAGCACCACCGCACCCAACCACGCTTTTTTGATACCTCTCATGCTTTCTCTACTATAGCATTATTAGTGGGCTGAAAGTACGCCGCTGGCCAAGAGAAGTATGAGCCCCAGACCTAGAATAATTCGGTAGACGATAAAAACATTGAAACTATGCTTGGCAATGAAGTTCAGCAACCAGGCAATCGAGCCGTAGGCGACGATAAAACTGACGACCGTAGCAATCAGCGTAGCTGTCCAGCCTACACCATTGGATATATCGCTTGATTTGCTGGTTGCTTCCAGCAGACCAGCGGCCAGAAGAGCTGGAATCGATAAGAAAAACGATAGACGGGTTACAGCGACGCGGTCTAGGCCGCGGAATAAACCAGCCGACATGGTGGCTCCCGAACGAGAGACACCTGGTATAAGTGCCAGACACTGAGTGAGGCCGATTATCAAGGTGTCGCGCCAGGTAGTGTCTTTTTCGTGCCGATTCTGTTTGGCGGTCCTGTCGGCCCACCACATAACCACGCTCCACAACACCAGAGCGGTGCTCACCAGCCATAAGCTGCGCAGATTGTGCTCGACCTTGTCTTTAAACAGTAAGCCAACAATGGCGATCGGAACCGAGCCGATAATCACCGCCCAGCCGAACCGATAGTCGCCTTGCCGCTGACTGCTATTGGTGAGGCCGCGAAGCCAACCAGTCACAATACGCCAAATATCCTGGCGGAAATATACTAGAGTCGCCAGCACGGCACCAATCTGGATAATGGCCGTGAAAGCCACGACATCCGGACTGTTTATAGAGTGGCCAAACAATTTTTCGGCAATCGTCAGGTGGGCGGTGCTGGAAACCGGCAGAAACTCGGTTACGCCCTCGATAATACCCAGTATGATTGCTTCTACAATGCCCATATAGGCTCCATCATATCACGGCTAGTATTTTAAGCATTTTTGGCTACAAGCGGAAGCGTCACGGTAGCGGTAGTGCCATGGCCGGCACGGCTACGGAGGGTGATGGTGCCATGGTGGAGATCGGTGATCATCTGGGCAATAGATAGTCCGAGTCCGTAGCCTTCTGTGTGGACTTTCGCGCGCGATGTATCGGCGCGGTAGAAGCGATCGAAAACATGATCCAAAGCCTCTTTCTTGATCCCGATGCCTTTATCGGCGACACTAATGCTGACATGATCACCCTCTGGCTTGGCGTTAATCGTGATAGTGCTGTCTCTGGGGCTGTATTTGATGGCGTTGTCGAGCAAGATAACAAGGAGCTGAACGAGACTGTCGTGATCCCCGTTAACTGTGGCATCGGTAACACTGGAGGTGTCGATGGTAATATTTTTTGCGCCCGCAAGGGGTTGGACATGGTCCAGGGCTTCTTCGACTAGTTTGGAAATTCTTAGCGGCGTGAATTGTTGCTGCAGCACATCACTTTCTAGGCGGGTCAAGCGCAGCAGGCTGTTGATGAGGACCTCGATTTTTGTGACTTCTTCCAGATTGCTGGCTATAGTTTCGCGCAAAGCCGCTTCGTCGTTCTTTTTATTGAGCAGCGCGACTTCACTTTCCATTCGCAGAGCGGTTAATGGCGTGCGCAGTTCGTGGCTAACATCGGCTGTAAAGCGTTTCTGCTGCTCGTGTGCCTCTTGGATTGGCTCCAGGGTACGGCGGGCTAGCCAGTAGCTGGCAAAACCGGCACCAACTAGAACTACGGCGTTGAAACCAACTAGGCGCCATAGAATTCGCCGTGCGCTGCTGTCGAAGTTGAGGTCAGGTCGCAGCGCCGGATCATTCTGAAATATGGGGTATTGTCGTGAAATCCGATCACTTTCATGGTGTAGGCCGCGGTTCAGCTCGCCGGTGGTCACTTGGTACAGTGCAAGGCTAAATCCGAGACAAATGAGCATAATGATGCCCAGGTACCAAACAGTCAATTTGAAAGTGGCCGAGCGAAACATGCTGTTCATGAGGCGCTCAGTTTGTAACCGAAACCGCGAACTGTCTGCAGGAGCGGTTGGGCAGTGGGAAATGGCCGGTCAATCTTATTGCGCAGATAGCCTATGTAGACCTCAATAGTGTTGGGCAAAATATTGGCATCCTCATCCCAGACGTGACTAACGATCATATCTTTGGTTATAACCTGTCCAGGATGATGCATAAAATATTCCAGCAGTGTGAACTCCTTGTGCGAGAGTTTAATGGCCTCTTCGCCGCGGTGAACTTCATAGGTGGCAGTATTGAGCCGCAGATCTTCGATGCACAGTTCAGTGCCAACTTGATTTGTGGGGCGTCGCAGCAAAGCCCGCACACGCGCGGTTAGCTCCTCAAACGAGAATGGCTTCACTAAGTAATCGTCGGCACCGCTGTTCAGCCCCTCTACTCTGTCGCCAATCGTACCACGGGCAGTCAGCATGATAATCGGCGTGCTAATTCCCTCGGTACGCAGGGTTTGACAGAGCTCCACGCCGTCCATGCTGCCTGGCAGCATGCGGTCCAGCACGATGGCATCATAATCCTGGTCGCGGCCATAGGATAGGCCGGTATCGGCGTCGTGCACCATGTCCACGGCGTAGCCCTTGAGTTCTAGGCCGCGCTTCACGGCTTGAGCAATTTTGGGCTCATCTTCGATAACAAGTATTCGCATAGCTGTAATTATACCGGTTGGTATGAAAATTAGCTGAGAACTATTTGAGCTGGTTGCGTGCGTGCGTGGCAAAGATAAATAACCCGAGCACCGCCAAAAGCACAATATACATAGCACGGTCCAAGATGTTGACGGTCACAATCACATTATTGCTGATATGATGCAGGTCGCGGGAAAACACCAGGAATGATTCGCGGAAGCCAATCGCACCAGGCGTGATGGACACAAACATCGCTAGATTAGCTGCGCCGGTATAGATAAGGGCTTGCGAGAAACTGACATGAGGCATCACACTGTGCAGCTCTGTGTAATAGATAGCAGCCACCAGACTTACCTGCAAAAACGTAGCCAGCGCTAGCAGATACCAACCCCTCAAATCCAGCCCTGCCAGCCGATTTTTGACCTGGTCCACCTGCCGCAAACCAAGCGTAAACGCGATAGCTAAGGCTCCCAGCGGCAACAACCACCATTTCAGCACGCCAGACAGCAGAAACAGCACGCTAAACGCGCCGAAGAAGAAGTAGTACACCAGAGTAGCCGCGGCGTACTTCTTAAGATTTAAATCATATTTTTTCTTGAGATAAACGGCACGAAAGGCCGGACCGCTCTGCAGCGGCCCAAAGAAGTTAATCACCGCCGAATAGGCGGTCACAAGTGTGCTCTCCGCCGGCTTGATGCGCAATTTACACAGGCGTAATGTCGCCATAAGTATGAGCGCCAAAGCTATCATGGTGCCCAGATAGAGCACGAAGATAATTATCAGCGTGCTGAGCGGCGTGTTGGCCAGCTGCGTCCGAACATTCTGATGAGTGGCAAAGTAGTAAATGAAGCCAGCAACGGTGATGATCAGAATGGCTACAGCGGCTATAGGACGGAGGTATTTTCGCAGCATGGACTAATGATAGCGTACAAGTTAGTGAAGATGAAGGCTCTCGTAGCCTGGAGCACCAGCGTAAACTATCATTTTTTTCTTAATGGCCACGCAATCCTCGTCCATTAAAGGCTCTTGCGGAACCTTGCCTTCTGGCTTGCGCGGTGCTTTGATAGGTTCGCCATAAATTTGGTATGAGGCGTCTACCGCTCTACCGTACAAGTGAACATGGAGCTCGGCGCGCCAGTTGCCATTATCCTGATAATTGATGCGGCCCAGATGGATACCCCTCTCGGCTAGACCATCTTTCATTGCTTTTCCGGCAAGATTCGTAAAAAGTGCCATTTCTATCACCAGCTCTGGCGATAGTTTCGTTCGATCTTCAACCGAAACTTTTGGATTGATTATTAGGTGGCCGCCATCTGTTCTACTAACTTCAGGAGCATCATTGCTGTTTAGGGTAAAATTGTCTGTTTCCGCGATGAGCATGACTCAACTATAACAAACAAATAAGCTCAGTCTCAGCTTTGGCGCTATAATGAAGTCTAGATTTATATGAAAAACATAGCTTCGCTGTTGTCGCGCAAATCATTCTTCTGGGTAATTATTGCGCTGTTTGTCGTGCAATCAGCATGGATTGCCCTGAGTGGCCGCTATCCGATGGCCTTCGACGAAGATTTTCATCTGGGAATTATCAGATTGTTCGCGCAGCACTGGAGTCCGTTTTGGAGTGCGCAGCCAGCTGGCGCAGATGTTTTTGGCGCGGTGTCTCGTGATCCGTCCTATCTGTACCAGTGGTTGATGAGTTTCCCGTACAGACTGATTAGTACGTTTACGAGTGATCAGACGCTACAAGTCTTGTTTCTGAGGGCGATTAACATCGGTATTTTTGCGTGGGCGCTGGTACTCTACAGAAATCTTTTGTTGAAATTTAAGTCTTCGCGGGCCCAGATTCATGCGGTGCTGCTCATTTTTGTGCTTATTCCTGTCGTACCTCTGTTAGCTGCCCAAATCAATTATGATAGTCTATTTTTGGCGGCAACTGCGGCGAGCTTGCTGCTAACGGTGCGCTTAAATCAGGAGCTCACCGATTATAAACGCGTGAATGTACGGGTGCTGATAACTCTGTTGTCGGTGGGCCTGCTCGGCAGTCTCATCAAGTTTGCTTACCTGCCTATTTTTGCCGCAATTCTTGGCTTTATTGTCTACCGATGTTGGCGCGTATACCCTACAGCCCGCAAGTTCTTGCACAGCCTTGTCTTCGGTGCGACGCTGTTGACCCGACGCTCGCAGCTGGTGTTGGCCATCGTTTTTGTGCTTTCGCTCGGTTTGTTCGTGGAACGATACGGTGTCAATCTGATGCGTTACCATGAGCCAATTCCTGATTGTGGCGTGGTGCTCAGTATCGAGCAGTGTCAGCAGTATGGTCCGTGGGCTCGAGATCATACTTTTGAACTCAGTAAAGACCACGACTCGACTGCCGAGAAAAATAGTCCCGTAAACTTCACGGTGGATTGGTTCTACGGCATGTGGATGCGCTCGTTCTTCGCGGTAGATGGCCCAAGCACGCAGTTCCAAACTCGTGGACCACTGGTATTGCCAGGTATTGGTGCCATTGCGCTCAGCGCATCGGCGTTTCTGGCCGTGATCGTGACTGGGAAGCAAATCTGGCGTCGTTACGATAAACAAGCATTGGCTCTGAGTGGCGTCGTCACTGCTCTGTATGTGGCGTTGCTGTGGCTGCAGGAGCATAAAGCCTTCGTTCACACCGGCCACTCGGTCGCCATTAATGGCCGCTATCTCTTCCCTATTTTGCCTATGGTAATTCTGGTGGGCGTATTGGGTTGGAGCGAGCTTCTGCGAAGACGCCCACGAGTCAAAGTTGCGCTGTTATCGTTGGCGATACTGGCTTTGATCTGGGGCGGCGGCGCGCTGACATACATTCTGCGCAGCAATGACGCCTGGTACTGGCCTGGTAGCAATCCTGTCAAAAGCATCAACCACGGACTCCAAAATACGTTAGGTCCAATCACGCCAGGCTATCGCACGCCAACGCAGTTCCTGGGCAATAACTAGTTATTTGTTGAAGCGAAGGCGCTTGGTTTGTTCGAGGTTATTTTCGATAAGGACGCGGTTGATGCGGATCAGGTCGGCAATGATGTTAAGTACAAAGCAGAGGAATGCCGAAATCATCAGCAATGAGCCGATCAGCAATGATTGGATGTGACCACGGGTCGTCCCTTCTTCAAAACTAAAATAAATGAAACGCGCGAATGGTATCAGGCCAAGTGCGAACAAGATGGCACCAAGCGTACCAAAAACCATGTATGGCCGGTACATGACGTAAGCGCGGACAATAGTGACGGCTGATTTAGTAACGTGCTCACGAGTGGATTTAAATAACCGTGATTCGCGGAGCTTGGGATTGGTGGTAATAGGAATACTCTCGATGTGCAGGCCCTTATTGCCGGCCTGAATAATGGTTTCGGTGCAGTAGCTGAACCGCGTGATGGTGTTGAGGCGAATCAGTGATTCGCGGCTGTAGGCACGGAAGCCACTGGCGGCGTCGGGCAGTTTGGTGCCCGCGGCCTTGTTGACCACAGCGCTGCCAAGTCGCTGCAAAAACTTCTTACCGGCCGAAAAGTGTTCGATGAGATGGGTTTGGCGATCGGCGATGACAATATCGGCCTTGCCGTGAATAATGGGCTGCACCAGATCATCAATTCGGTTTTGCGGGTACTGATTATCGCCATCGGTGTTCACGACGATATCAGCGCCGAGTTCAAGCGCTTTCTGAACGCCATCGTGGAAGGAGCGGCCTAGCCCTTGATTGCGAGCATGGCGGACAAAATGCTTCACACCGTGTTGCTTGGCTACTTCTACGGTATTGTCGGTTGATCCGTCATCAATCACCAGCACGATAATGTCGTCGATACCAGGAATACTCTTGGGGATACTCTGCAGCACCAAAGGCAGCGTGGCTTCTTCATTGAGGCATGGGATTTGAATGACTA
This sequence comes from Candidatus Saccharimonadota bacterium, assembly GCA_028289045.1. Classification (GTDB taxonomy): domain Bacteria; phylum Patescibacteriota; class Saccharimonadia; order Saccharimonadales; family UBA4665; genus JAQGHB01. Next base: position 22,578 of record JAQGHB010000005.1, on the reverse strand, counting down.
ATTTCATAAAGCAATATTAGTAGCAGTATAACCCACAGGGGTCAGAATTAATAGTCTAGCCGCCCTGCGGACCGCCACCGAAGCTTGGATTAAGCAGAATACGCGTCGCTGTAGTGCTGGTAGCGCTACCGGAGCTAACAAGCACTGTGTCGCCGACCTTAATGTCGGTTACTGCGGCTGTAGCGCCGTTATTGGTAACAGCTGTGGGGCTGTCGATGGTGTAGGTCTTGGACGCGTTACTGCGCTGGTCGTCGAGGGTAATGCTGGTATCGGATACAGCCGTGACACTGCCCAGGCTGCCGTTCATGCGCTGTCCGCCGCCAAAGCCGCCCCGTCCGGCGAGTCCGGCCGCTGGCTGCGCGCTCGCTGTGCCACCTGCATGTTTCTGATAGGCCGTTCCGGCCAAGAAGCTGAGGCCGCCGAGCACTACTGCGCCGACCACGATTAGTATAACCATGGTACTAATATTTTTTGATTTCGTATCGGACATGTTATCTCTCCTTTAATTTTCCGTCCTGAAGACGGAAGGTTACGTCGGTTTTGCCAGCGATGCTTAGGTCGTGAGTGACCGCAATGATGGTAGTGTTTTCGCTCTTGGCCAGATTGTGTAGTAGGTCGAATATCATTTTGCCGGTCTGACTATCCAGATTACCGGTGGGCTCGTCGGCCAAAATTAATTTGGGCTTATTTGCTAGGGCTCGGGCAATTGCCACTCGCTGCTGCTGGCCGCCGCTCAATTTGCCTGGCTTGCGTTGCATCTGGTCTGCCTGGAAACCGACTTGTTCTAGTAGCTCCGTGGCGCGCGCCACCCGCTTAGCCTTGGGCAGTTTGGCGAACTCCAGGGGCAGCATGACGTTTTCCAGCGCTGTCAGATTAGGTACCAGATTGTACCCCTGAAAGACGAAACCGATGGACTTGCACCTATAGGTCGTAAGAGCGTGATCACGCAAGCTTGTAATGTCCCGATCGTCCACTTGGACAGAGCCGCTCGTGGGCTTGTCTAGCGCGCCCAGCAAGCTCAGCAGCGTACTCTTGCCGCTGCCGCTGGTACCGACAATGCTGGCGAACTGACCATTCAGCACCTTGAAACTGACACCGCCCACGGCATGGACAGTAGCATCGCCGGACTGAAAACTTTTTTTGAGATTTTTTACTTCTAACATATATTTTCTCCTTAGGGGTTATTCGGTACGCATGACTTCGGCGGGCCGAATTTTGGTAATGGCGAATGAGGCCAGAGCGCTGCCGACGACGGCAATCAAGACGGCAGCTGCGAAGCCGTAGAGGATGATATCCCAGCCGACAGCCGCGTGGATGCTGGAGACATTGTCGCGCACGAAGCCAAAGCCACGTCCGCCACGGCCAGGTCCACCCTGAATGGTCTGGCTGTTCGAGCTATTGTCGACCAACAGCTTAGTAATTGGGTTACCGGCCACCACTCCCAGCGCAATGCCTATGAAGGCACCCAGTACAGTCAGCGTGGTTGCTTCGACCATGAATTGCCCAACGACCTTACCGTTACCAGCGCCAATTGCTTTCAGCACGCCAATTTCGCGGCGTCTCTCGCGGACGATCATGATCATGGTCAGCAGGATAATCACTGCTCCGGCCGCCACTGCGCCAATCAGGCTGTACAGCGATATGGTCTGAATATTTTCCAGAGGCGCGATAGTATTCTTGGATTCGTCGGCGGCGTTAGTGACGTCGGTGGCTGAACCCAGGGTGCTTTTAACGGCGCTGGTGACCGAACTGACATTGGTAATAGAGTCAACCTTGGCTGTGGCGCTGGTGATGGCACCTGGCTGGGCCGATAGCGTCTGAACAGCGGCCAGCGGCATAATCACCTGGTTATTGCTAAAATCATTGCCGGCGTCAAATATGCCTGCTACCGTTATGGTCGTATTATAGGCTGTGAAAGTAGAACCGACTTTTAGGTTATTTTTGGTCGCCAGCGTGCTACCCAGCAGCGCGACATCTTCGGTGCTACTAGAGCTGAAGACTTTGCCGCTCTTCAGCGTGAAGGAGCCGCCCCCGCCTGGCCCGCTGGAAGTAAGGTTGGTTGGATCGGTGGTGCCGTTGACGGTCACTGGTGGTGTAAAGGTGGTCGTTGTGCCACCACTATTCGATGTGCTGTCTTGGCTCAATGCTGGTGGCCCGCCCCCAGGGCCGCCCATACTTTGGCCGCTACGCTGCGCGAAGCGCTGTCCCAACGAACCGGCATCAACAGCAGATTGCAGATTTGTGTCACTGGTGGTCAAGCGATCGCCCAGACTCTCCGTCAGTGAGACGACATGGGCCTGCGATTTTACTTTGGATAATTGATCGGCTGTCAGGGCATTGCCGCCACCTTCGAAGCCGCGGGCACCTGCTGGCGAGATGCTAACAGTATTGCCAACAGATGCCTTGACCGAGTTTATTTTTTCTCCGACTGCTTGGTGAGCCACCAGCATGGCCAGGCTCAGTCCGATGCTCAGACCGAGTATGGTCACGATAGAGACCGTCCGTATAGTATTGCGAAAGGCATTGCGAATGCCGCGGGTAATAACGTTCATTGGTTTTTCCTTGTTTACTGAGCCTGATTACACAGTGACTTACTGAGGATTAGCTTAGAGCTTGGCTATCAGGTACCTCTCAGCTAACTCTAATACCCTTAAAAATATTCGCACCGAGATAAGTAAGCAGGTATAATGGATCCATCTTCAATGAACCAAAATCCTAAACGCCAACCCCGACGCTCACGTCCCGCCCAAGCACGGCCTGGCCAGGATATGATTACCACCAGAAAGCAGGCTGGCCAGTTCCCTGCTGTCGGAATGACACTGCAGAGCTATCAGTACGATCCGCGCGATCGGCACAAAACAGCTGGCCGGCCAACTGTGGTCAGGGTTAGTCGTTGGCATCGCCTGCGCGAAAAGGTAACGCTCAAACGCAGCGTGATTACGCTGGCACTCACTGTTCTGTTGATTGGCGGCTTTGTGGGCGGCAAATTTATTTATAACGCTCATAAGCTGTTTGGCGGCAATATATTGGGGGTCCTGAGCTCTACAAAGCTCAAGGGTGAAGACAGGGGTCGAGTCAATATTCTGTTGGCCGGTAACTCTTCCGACGATGTCGGGCATAGCGGCGCTCAGTTAACTGATTCAATCATGATCATGAGCATTGACACAAAGAATAATAAGGCCTTCCTGCTCAGCGTGCCGCGCGATCTCTATGTTGATGTCAGCAGCGATGGCCACGAAAAAATCAACGCCGCCTATGTCACCGGCGAAGAAAAGCATTTTAGCCAGGCTGGTTACGCGGATGGCGGTATGGGCCAGCTCGAGCAGGTGATTAGCGAGAATATGGGCCTTACCATCGATTACTACTCACTTATTGACTATAACGCGCTCAAACAGGCCGTCGATGCTGTTGGCGGCGTTGATTTTACGGTCAAAAGCAGTGACCCGCGTGGCCTGTACGATCCAAATATCGATTATTCCAGCCCCACACACGGCCCGCTGGTAAAACTCACTAACGGCGTTCATCATCTAAACGGACAACAAGCCTTGAATCTAGCTCGAGCTCGCGGCGACTCCTACCGCTCCTACGGTTTCGCGGCCAGTGATTTTGATCGCACCGAGCACCAACGGCAACTACTGGTCGCCCTCAAATCTAAAGCTGTCAGCGCCGGTGTAATTGCCAATCCGGCCAAATTGAGCAGCCTATCTGACGCAATCGGTAGTAATGTCAAAACTGACCTGAAACTAAGCGAAGTTCGCCGCTTATATGATCTGGTGAAACCCATTAGCTCAGGCAATATTAAATCACTGAGCCTCAATGATGCTGACGGCGTAAATTTGCTGACCAGTTATAGCTCGCCAAGTAGCGGCTCGGCGCTCATCCCTGCAGCCGGCCTCGATGATTTTAGTGATATTCAAGCTTTCTTGAAACGGCAAACTTCGAGCAATCCAGTCGTTCAAGAGGCCGCCAAAGTGACGGTGCTAAACGGTACCGCCACCAGCGGTCTCGCTTCCAAGAAGCGAGTGACTTTGCAGGATAAAGAAGTCAATGTGACCGATGTCGGCGATGCCCTGGCGGATCAAGCCACAACAACTATTATTGATAATTCTGCCGGCAAAAAGCCATCCACCCGCGCCCTACTCGTCCAGCTATTTGGCAAAGGCGTCACCACCACAAATCCGTACAAGGGCATCTACACTTCCGACTTTATCGTGGTGCTTGGAGCCGATCAGGTACCTGCTCCAACCGCCGCTCACTAATTGTCGCTGTTCACCGAATCACTCCGATGGTATTATAAGTACACTGATGACAGACAACGTTGCAGATAACTACCTGAGGGTTTTCCTCGAAAGACATCCGATCAGGACGTTTAAAAAGGGTGAGATCATTGTGTTCCAGGGTGAGGCTCCCCGTGGCGCCTTTGTCGTGAAGACCGGTACTGTTAAGGCCTATAATCTGAGCGTCAATGGTGACGAAAAACCTGTAGCCTTTTACTCAGCTGGTGCGGTCTTCCCAGGCCCTTGGGTATACGGAAAAACGGCTAGCGCCATCTATTATTACGAAGCTTTTACTCCCGAAGTTGTACTCTATATGGTTAACCGCGAAGAATTCGTGACTTTCGTGAAAAGCCGCCCCGAACTGCTCTACCGCGAGCTAGAACACTATCTGACAGACGAACTCGGCAAATCAATGCGTCTGAACGCTCTGCAGCATTCCCGCGCTAGCGACAAGCTGCTCTACACTCTGCATTACCTGGCTCTGAGCCATGGCACGACGATTTCACCTGGGCGGATTGACATATCGCTGGATCTGACGCACCAGGACTTCGCAAACCTTACCGGTCTCACCCGCGAAACAGCCGCCACCGAGCTCAACAAGCTCAAGCACCGCGGCGTTATCAATTACGGCAAAAACATGCCCTATCGACTCGATCTAGGCAAGCTGATGCAGGTTCTGAATGATCAATACATTGCTGATCTCAAACCGCTGTAACACACTCACGAAACAGTTTGATCTATGAGGCGGAAGCTGCTGCCGAAGAGTTATCGGTGTTTTTGGCTTTGAGCGTATCGTCGATAACTTTGGCGAGATTATGAGGTGCCGTCCATGATTTAATAATGCAGCGGTGGGCACCCAGTTTGTAAGCTTCATTGACCTCTGGAGAATTCTCCATATTGGTAAAGATTAGGACTTTAACATTTGGGTGAGCTTTGAGTAGCTTGTACTGCTGTAGGAATTCCAAGCCGCCCATAATCGGCATGAGCAGGTCGAGCAAAATAAGCTCAGGATCAAATTCTTTAACCTTGGCGAGAGCATCTTTGCCATCATATGCAGCCACAACGTCATGCCCCACACTTTGGAGAATAGTTACATACGCCGCGTTAAGATCTCGATCATCTTCTACGATTAATATACGTGCCACCGATAATTCCCCTTTTTCAATATGCTACATCTAGTTATATCACATTGGCCGACAACCGCCGTAACGAATTTTTTACATATTTGCCTAATCAAACGCTGCATTACTTACTTGTTGCCCATTGTTTTAGTGGTTTGTCTGCGGGGCAGCGTAATGTAAAAACTGGTGCCCTTGTCTTCGCTGCTTTTGAACCAGATTTCTCCGCCCAAGGCGTCTATCAGGCCTTTGACGAGGTACAGCCCGAGCCCCGTGCCAGTTGTCTCGCGTTTAACAATATTTTGCGCGCGGAAAAATTTCGTAAAAATCTGCTCCTGCTCATGCGCCGGAATGCCCCAACCGCTATCGCTGACCTTGATCAGCACATCACTGACCTGGGCTTTGACGCTGACTTTGACGGTCCCGCCCTCGGGTGTGTACTTAATGGCGTTGGTAATGAGATTGGTCACGACTTCTTTGAGGATCAACTGATCTGTCTTGACAGCTCGACTGGTGGTGCCCTTGGCCGAGAATGACAGCGTAATGGACTTCTCGGCAGCCATGAGCGAAATTTCCTTGATGACATCTTCGACGACTTTGTCGATATGCAGATTCTTTGGAGTTACCGCGATGGTGCCGCTCTCGATACGAGTAATGTTGAGCAAGGTACTGATGAGTTCATTCATGCGATTCGTGGCGCCAATAATGGTGCGCAAGGATTTTTTCTGCGCGTCAGTCACGTCGCCCATATAGCCGTCGGCCAACATGTGCGAATAGGTTTTGATAGCCGACAGCGGCGTGCGTAATTGGTGTGAAGCTAGTGAGATAAATTCGCTCTTCATGCGGTCGACTTCCTCTTCCAGCGTGATGTCACGAAAAACTTCGATGGCACCGTACGGTTTGTCGTCAATCAGAATTGGCGATACGCTGACATACACCGGTACCGTTTGGCCGTTCTTGCGGCGATAATACATTTTGTCGGAAATGGAGTGTCCGGTCAGAAAGGCTTTGGTGATGGGACGATCAATCAGATTAGCTGGTGTATCATCGGCCTTCAGAGCAACAATTTTTTTCGGAAACCATTCACCTACCAATTCAGCTTCGTCATAGCCCAGAATCCTTTGGGCCATGGGGTTGATGCGGGTTATGCGGCCAAACTTATCGGTAGTAATGGCCCCGTCACCAATACTGTTAAATAAAGCCTCGACTTCGGCTTGCTCTTCGGTAATAGCGGCCTCAGGTTTGGCCATGACAATTTTTTTGGCCATACTGGCTACGCTTTCTTGGCTTTATCGTGCGGCGCGGCGAGCTGGTGCAGCTGAGCGGCATACTCTTCGACGATTTCACTGTCTTCGGTAAGAAGTGACACGGCCACCCTAATCCAGTCTATGAGGCTGAGCAGATCTTCGCGGGACAATTGCTGGGGTGGTTTATTGAGGTGATTCTGGACTTGTCGGTCAATAAAGCGGTCTGCCGCTGGGCCCAGGTACACATATGTCACTTTTACAACCTGATCATATAACATACTGTCGCTAAGCCGAGCCATGGCGTTAGATTTCCTCTATTTTCTTGAGCTTGTTAGCACCAATGCTGAGCATAATAAAACCAGCCGCCATAATAACGTAAATGATATTAATGATAACCAGGGTTGCGCTGAGTGAAAGGTGCCCACTACGCGGTATTACGGAGCGCAGGCACTGAATGGCTACTGAGCTGGCAATCACGGCCACTGTGCCACCAGCGAGGAGCCTCATGGCTTGACGGTAAAAGACACCTGACACATGCTTGCTGTACAGTGCTAAATCATGAGCGGCGAGCAGCCCTGAGAACCAAGCATACAGATATGGAACGATAATAGTGGAAATGAGCAGCCACACTGGCAAGAAGTAGGGGTTATTACTTGAGCTGAAGCTGTGTAGATTAAGCTGCCGGAAAATAAAGAAGCAAAAGGCCACACCGAGCACCACGAAGACTATCATAATGGTCTGCGCACTGCCTGAATTTAGTCGCAGTTTCGCGTGTTCGGTCAAGCCTTGGGCTCCTTTCCGTATGATGCTGAAGCCAATAAGCGGAATCAGCAAGCTAAAATAGTTAGTCGTGATCAAGGCTGTGCTCAAAAAGCCAGGGCGCGAATTAGCAATCGAGTTAAGAATAATTGAGAGGAGTGAAGGAATTGCCAGTCCCCACGCTAACCACCTGACACCTCTTGCTAATTCCACGAAATCACCACCTTCCGGTGTTTTAGAGATGAGCTGCGCGTACTGATCGAGTTTGGCGTAGCTATAGAAAGCTGCGAACCATATCAGGATGAGCGGCAGTACGACCACAAAGAGAAGTATATGATACTGAGTCGGGGCCAGATGATAGGCCTGCATTGCTATCTTGTTGGCCGGCAAAACGAACAGCAAGGTGGTATATACCACAGCGAGCAACAGGCAGAAGCGCAAAGGACTTAGTATGGCAGGCGGGGTGGATTTTCTGTTGTTGGTCATATGTATTATATAAACTCTTCAGCTCCCTAATAGTTAACCACATAGATCACATAGTCGGCGTAAGAATTTTAACATGCTTGTGCGAATAAGTGCAGTCGGCGATAATGAACACAGTATGCCAGTCAAGTTTAGCCCTAAACCACGCCAATTGATGTTTCCTTTGCTGGCACTTCTGGGTCTGTACGTACTTGTGCCACAGTTTGGCAGTTTTCATGAGAGTCTTGGATTCATCCGCCATGCTCAGGCTACGGCCCTGATTGCAGCAGCGGTATGCACGGGCTTGACCTATCTGGCTGCGGCTGGCACGTATTATCTCATTGGCCTCAGGCAGCTGCGATACTGGCACACGGTGCTGGTACAGGTCGCCAGCATGTTTATCAATCGCCTGTTGCCGGCTGGCATAGGCGCGCTGGGTGCTAACTACGCGTATTTACGAGGCCAAAAGCATACGCCTGCCCAAGCTGGCGCCGTGGTGGCAGTTAATAACTTCTTGGGTCTAGCAGGGCATGTCGTGCTGGTCATTATCATTGTGTCGCTGTACCATGATCGGCTGCCACCTGTGCATATGTTTAGTGTCAATCATAGAGCTATCTGGTTCGGACTCTTGATAGTCGCCGTCGTGCTTGGTCTGGCATTTTCGGTGTCGGCTTGGCGCCGTCGTTTGAGGGCTACACTCATTAGCTTTTCGGAACAATTACTCAATTTTCGCAAAAGGCCTTGGCGCCTCTTAGGCGGGCTTGGCTCGTCCATGGGTTTGACGCTAAGTAATGTCCTGGGCTTGTACTTCTGCCTGCTGGCTGTCCATGGCAGCGCTTCATTTGTGATGGTGCTGCTGGTATTCACCCTCGGTGTCGGCTTGGGCACAGCCACACCAACGCCTGGTGGTTTGGGTGGTTTCGAAGCCGGCCTCGTGGCAGGATTCATCGCCTATCACGTACCCAGCTCGCAAGCACTGGCCGCGGCCCTGCTCTATCGCTTGCTTAGCTACTGGCTAGCCATCGGTGTTGGCGCCATAGCTTTTGCCTACGCTCAACAAAAACGCGTCTTTAGCGCGCAATAAGCTACATCTGGATGCGGTTGAAGCGATTGACCGCGAACACCATACACACTGCAAATGTCAGAGTCATCACGATCAGATCTTTGCCAAAGCCGAAGTGTGACTGGTTGGCTAGCAGGAAGCGCAGTGCGTCAACCATGTAGCTAACCGGATTGAGGGTACTGATGATTTTGAGACCAATAGGCACACTCGTGAGCGGATACAGCGCGCTCGATAGGAAGAACAACGGCATAACGAGCAAGTTGTTTATGCTCTGGAAGCCTTGGAAGTCATCGACCAGTGAGGCAATACCAGCGCCGAAACTGGTAAGTGCCAGGCTCATGAGTACCAGGACCAGGAAGGCCGGTCCGACGAGCAGCCAATCATCTGGCCGAAAACCAAATAGCAACGCAATAATAAACACCAGCATGCCCTGAATAATTGAGATTGTAGCTCCGCCAAGCGTGCTACCGAGCAGTATCCAGACACGCTTTACGGGTGCGACCAGCAGTTCGGACAAAAATCCGAAGCGCTTATCCTGTAAAATAATAATGCCCCAAAATACTGATGACAGCAGCACGGTCTGCGTAATGATGCCGGGCACCAAGAACTGCAGGTAATCGCCTTCACCGGCTTTGCGGTAAATAGCGCCGATACCATAACCTAATGCGAGTAGCAGGAGTACTGGCTGCCCAAGTGTGCCAATAACACGCGAACCGCTGCGTGTATAGCGGCGAACTTGTCGGAGCCATAATGTGTAAATGATATCAAATGGCATACTGGATTACCTCAAATTAGTGTTTCGGCGAGCTAGGCGCGCGTTTAGGCCATCGTTGTTGCCAACGTCAGAATCGTCACGAATCGTGGAGCCCGTCAGCTTCAAGTATGCTTCTTCGAGTGTTTTGGTACCGGTTTGCTTGGTGAGCTCGGCCGTGGTGCCGCGGGCCACAATGCTGCCGTGGTCGATAATAGCGATGCGTTCGGCCACATCTTCGGCTTCGTCCAGATAGTGAGTGGTAAAGAATATCGTCATGCCCTTTTCCTGGCTGAGTTTTTTAACGTAGTTCCACATTAGGTTACGAGTTTGGGTGTCGAGCCCGAGTGTTGGCTCGTCCAGAAAGAGAATTCGGGGTTCATGTAACAGGCCGCGGGCGATTTCCAGGCGCCGGCGCATACCGCCTGAAAAGGTCTTAATCATAGAATCCTTGCGACCCCAGAGTTCAACCAGCTCCAGCAGCTCTTGAATGCGAGCCGATCGCTCTTTCTTGGGAACGCTATAGAGTGTGGCGTGCAGGTCCATATTTTCGTAAGCAGATAATTCTTCATCGAGGCTAGGGTCTTGAAAAACAATCCCAAAAGCCTTGCGGGCGTGATCCCGCTCGGTGGTCACGTCATGACCAGCCAGCTTCAGAACGCCGTCTGTCGGCCGCAGCATGGTTGTCATCATCTTGATGGTGGTGCTTTTGCCCGCACCGTTAGGACCCAGAAATGCGAATATCTCGCCTTTTTTGACTTCAAAAGAGATGCCGTCGACGGCAGTGTTGTCACCAAATTTTTTGGTGACGTTTTGAGCGGAAATAATTGACTCAGACATGTATTACACATCAGTATAACCGCAAAGCTGTATCTTGTATACAATTAAAAACACCCCGTAGGGGGTGTTTTGGAGTGCTCGCAAATCTTGTTCGCAGGTCAGCACTACAATTAATTTACACCCCAAAAAGCATAAGCGGTGTAAGAATTCTTACACACTTCACGTAAGACTGCACCATACTAAAGTCATGAGCCGCACCACCAAGACCATTCGTAAGTTTATAGCTGCGCTGATCGGCTTCCCTCTGGTCGTGCTCGGCATCATACTTATCCCCCTGCCTGGCCCAGGCCTTGTCGTTATGTTTCTTGGCTTGCTGGTTCTATCTCAGGAGTTCGACTGGGCCCAAAAGCATGTGGAGAATGCGCGGAGTCAAATCAAACAAATCGTGGCAAAGGCTAAAAATAAGTAAAACAATTATGGTTGACAAATGTTCATTCGGCACTAAAGCCGTCGATTGACGATTGCCATGCCCAGTCGCACTTTTGCCATCATCGACCACTTTTTTTATATTTGTATCATGGCAGAAAACAACGCATCGAGCTGTGCGACCAAACGGATCTATAGCAATTCTTACATTATATTAGTCTAGCCAGCACTACTATTGGGGTGGAGGTGCCATGGCACAGGCAAAAGACGAGTATATTGAACCGGTGCACGAAAGCACGTTTGCGCTGGGTATGCGTATTGTTTTCGTGCAGCTGTCCCTGGGCCTGGCTAACTTGGTCGCGAATGCCATTTTGGTGGCAAACATCGATGCCATAGCCGACAATAGCCTTCTTTTGCTGGCGCTGGGCATCACAACGATTATTATCCAGGCAGCCGACGCCATTATAATAGCTGGACTAGTCATTAAGTGGGCCCATACTCGCTACATCTTTAGGCGAGGCGAGGCCATCATAGAGACCGGCATTTTTCACATACGCCAGCGTGTCTACAAAGTCGAGGACATTAAGAGCCTAGAAGTAGAGCAATCATTCCTCGGTAAGCTTTTAGATTACGGCACAATTTCGTTCTATAGCATGTTTTTTCAACAAGGAGTCAAATTGCCATATATCCCAAATCCGCACCGTTACGTTCAGCTACTAGAAGGCCAAGTGTAGGTTAACCCCCAAAAGGAGAAGCGGCCACAGAGCGATGGCAAGCACAGCTGAAAGCAAATGCGGGATTGTTGCGATATCCACGAAGTAACCTCGATTGCTTGCTACGATTACACCGATTATGACGTATATGATGCCGCCGAGTGGAGAACGCATGGGCCACCTTTCTCGTTAAATATTTAGTGACAGCTTCATTATGCGAGAGTATGATCCGAAAAAACAATCGATTATGCCACAGCGGTTATACCCCTGTGAAATAATGTATCGCTGAATATACCCTATCGTGATTAAGTACATAGATTAAGTAAGAAAGGAGAGGATTATGGCTAATAACGATGAAGATAACGACGACGTGGACCAGGCTGATGTTGATGCAGTTTTAATTGAGGTAGATTTTCCGGCTACCCGTGATGAGCTTGTGGTAGCAGCCCAAGATGCTGATGCAGACCAGGCAATTATTGTTTTATTTCAAGAGTTACCCGACGAAGAATACGCCTCGCAGAGTGATGTCAATAACGCGATCAACAATCGCAGTGGCGGCAAAGACCGTAGCTAGAGACACTCTATAATTTTCCCAGTATATGAATTTAAGACGGGTCGTTCTTGTATAGCCAGTGTTTTAAAAGTCGCTGAGTCAAAAACGGCATAAACAGGTACGTCAAAATAATCGGCGCGATAACTGGTAAAAATAATGCTCTGACTGCGGCATGCCAGGTTGCAATGTGCGGAGCCAAGAACAATGTGAAGAGCAGGCTTACTGGGTAAATCGCAATAAAGGTGGCTACTACCATTTTCCACTTTGGCGGTGGCGTGACTAGCTGGCCAGGAACCTCAAACCAGGTTTCTAGCCCGGTGGCCTTAACGGATGTATCGATATGGGCAATTTCTTCCAAGGGCTTCATCATCTTTTGACGTATAGGTGAGCTCAACCAGGTTTCGAGATGCTTCGTATTATCAAAACGTAAGATAGTTTGGAAGCTGTCCTTGTGCGTAGGAGATTGTAACGTGGTGACTCCCATATGCCCAGGAAAGGTACGCGCAACTTTATGGATGTCGTGCATCACATGTTCAAATAGCTGCTCTTTACCATGCTTTACTGTCCAACTGAGCACAGTAGTAACTGGTTCACTGGAAAATTTATTTGATTGTGGCATAATCACTCTCTACTTAATACTATTTGCTTAATTCGTTGCTGATAGCGTTGTAGTTCTGATACGAAGAGCCCTGCAAGCGGTCCAAGGCAGCTATGATCTGTTTGCCAGCTCCCCTGCTAGCGGCATAATGCTGAACCTCGTATTTCGTGGCTGGATAATTCAGGCCATCTAAATATTTTTGGATTTGCAACATTATATGATTCGACAAACGCGGGTGCGGACTATGGCCGATCAGCTGCCCTTCAATGGTGTTGCGGTCATCAACCACATCTTCGTCTGGTATAAGCGGGTCAGTTTGCTCGTCAGCCATTGCTCATTCCTCCCTTCCAGAATCAATCATACCGTGCAGATGTGCCGCAGCCCCCTCGATGTCAGCATATTTATACTGACCGGCTCTAACCTCGGCCGCCATAACACCGCAGCGGTGCACTTTTTCAAAATCACCATAGGGAAACTTGTAACGCCGCTTGTTGTCCCGAGGCTGGCTGCTGTCTACACCCAAGTGCCAGCGGCCGTAAGCTGCAATGCTATTTTCTGCAATGAATTGGTTTTCTTGCTTGGACGTTGGCTGATGCTCGCTCCAGTCATCCCTCTCGTCAGCTATGTACAGGCCATCATCAATCAGCTTCTTGGCGTAATTATATGCCGTTCGGCTCAGCTTTGGCGTACCCATGTAGCCCTCCTGTTTATTAACAGTCTAAGCTACGGAGTATTGCAAAGGCAGTAACATATCTTGCAAATCAGCATCGTGTTAATCCTGTCACTTGATATAGTGCGCTTATTACTAGCGGACTTCGCAACTTTATTAATAATAAGGATTTGAGAAGAAGGCGCTAAGCAGGTATAACCCACCTAGCAGCAATGAGGATAGAACTAGCTTAATCTACATATAATTGACGCGTACCTGAATATCAAGTAACGTGGCTTTATAGACAACTAGAACACTTTCAATAGGAGGCTCTTCATGGCTCAGAACATCAAACTTATCGTGTATCCTGTTAGCGATCTGGACGCGGCAAAAACTTTGTATGGCAAATATTTAGGGGTTGAGCCTTACGCCGATGGACCATACTACGTCGGCTATAAGCTGGGTGACCTCGAAGTTGGCCTAGACCCTAATGGCCAAGCAGTCATCAGCTATACAGATGTTGCTGATATCAAAAGTGACCTACAAACTTTACTAGACGCTGGTGCGACGACGCATCAGGACATCAAGGACGTTGGCGGAGGCTTGCTCATTGCTCAGGTCAAAGATGCGAATGGTAATGTGCTGGGTCTTCGGCAATCATCGCAAAATCAACAGATGTGAAAATGCTGGCTGGGGCTAGTGTACGTACTTCGAACTTTTAGCGTAGCCCAAAACTAGCTTAGTTGGTATTACGATTGCGTGGGGGCATAAAAATAATAACGATACTTAACATAATGGCTACTAATAGGGCTATAAAACCTATTAATGCCAGCCAGCTAGGCAATGCATCTAAGCATCCAGTATCAGAATTATATGTAGCGCCACAATCTCTCCGCGCCAAATAATACACATGCAAGGCAAAGTCAGCGGCTCCGACAACGAGTATTCCGATCAGTACTGCGGCCAGTTTTCTTTTGCGTGGCTGCCTAACTGCTTCTCGTAAGGCAAGTATGATAGGTACTAATATGATAATCAAAAGTAAAAGTGCCATGTTCCAAGCATACACGAGAACAAAAAAGACTTCTTCAGAAGTCTTTAGAAGTGCTTATGCTTGGCTGGGGCGGAGGGATTCGAACCCCCGAATGCCAGTACCAAAAACTGGTGCCTTACCACTTGGCGACGCCCCATCGCAGATTATGTGCAGAACAGATTGATTTTAGCGTAAATAGACGCAACGCACAACTGTTAGAGGCCCGCACGGCTAGCTGAAACCATGAAATTCTGCTAAAATTATGTCCAAATAGCTCACACAATATGCCGAAAACTCCATCTAAAACCCCTGCTGACTATATCGCGCCATTGAATATCAATGGACTGGAAGGCCGCATGCTGCACGTGCCGGCCACCACCAAGCGTGACCGCGAGATCCTGCTTATATATGGGCATCACGCCATGATTGAGCGCTGGTGGGGCCTGGTAGAGAATCTGGGCGAATACGGCACTGTCACCATGCCCGATCTACCTGGCTTTGGTGGTATGGATAGCTTCTATACTATCGGTCGGCGGCCGACTATTGACGCTTTTGCAGACTATCTCGCGGCGCTTATTAAACTGCGCTATAAGCGTAAACGTGTCACCATAGTGGGCATCTCATTCGGTTTTGTCGTCGCTACTCGCATGTTGCAAAAATACCCTGAGTTAACTAAGAAAGTCGATCTACTGGTGAGTATCGTGGGTTTCATGCATAAGGATGATTTCGTGTATCCGCCGCGTACGCGCCGCTTCTATATACATGCCACAAGGTTTTTTGCGACGCGGCCATTCGCAGTTTTTATTCGTAGATGTTGCCTCAACGGTCCCGTACTCCGCACGCTGTATTCTAAATTGCCAAATTCCAAACGGCGCATGATCGAAGTTACACCTGAGGAATTCAGCGCCACCATGGATTTCGAGGTGCAGCTGTGGCAGGCCAATGATGTCCGCACGCATTGGTTGACGAGCAGCGAATTCCTGAATGTTGACAACTGCACCAAAAAAATTGATTTACCGATCTACCATGTGATTTCCGAAGAGGATCACTACTTTGATAATGAGATTGTTAAGCAGCACATGCTGATTGTGTTCAAGAGCTATCACAAGTACGTGGCACGTAGCAAGGCGCATACGCCAAGCATTCTAGCCGATAAAAAGGCTATGAGCGTGTTGCTGCCAAGTGGTTTACGACGCGTGCTAGCAAAGCGTTAGATGGTATACTAATGAGTAAGATGAAGATTGGTTTGGTATGCCCGTATAACATTCACCGTCCTGGCGGCGTGCTGGAAGTTGTGTTGGCATTGAAGTCTGGTCTCGAGGACCGCGGCCACATCGTCAAGATAATCACCCCGAAGCCGCGCAATCATGAAATGGATCCAGAACCAGATGTCATCTATGCTGGCACCTCAACCGATTTCCGCACACTGTCTTTCTCGGACACCACTTCTCAGGTCTCCAGTACAGCTGATAATGAACAGATCGATGCCATGCTGGCCGAAGAGCAATTCGATATTCTACACTTTCATGAGCCATGGCAGCCCCTACTGAGCCGCCAACTGCTCCAACGCTCCACTAGCGTCAACATCGCCACCTTCCACTCCAAAGTCTCCGACGCGCTTATGAGCCGATCCATCCTTAAAGCCGTCGCGCCGTATTTGAACTCTGTCATGAAGTATTTGCACGTGCTGACTGCTGTATCCGACGCTGGAGCATCATACGCTGCCGGCATTACCAAGCAGCCCATCACCATCATCCCTAACGGCATAGACCTCAAAAAATATCAGCGTGGTGCTGATTTGCGACAGAAAAAGAAAGATGGACAGACAATTCTCTACGTGGGCAGGCTGGAAAATCGCAAAGGCGTTAAGTATCTCCTGAAGGCTTTTCAGCTACTTTCGCAAGACAACCCTGATGCCAAGCTTATCATTGCCGGTGATGGTCCGGACCGCGAAAAGCTCGAATTACTGGCAGATGACCTCAAGCTCAAAAATATTAGTTTCTTGGGCTTTGTGAGCGAAGAACTGAAGATTGACTTATTATCCGAAGCCGACCTCTTCTGTTCGCCTGCCCTGTTTGGTGAGAGTTTTGGCATTGTGCTGCTCGAGGCCATGGCCGCCGGCGCAGTCTGTGTTGCTGGCAATAACTCGGGTTATGTTGGTGTTATGCAGGGCCTTGGCGGCCTGTCGATTATAAATCCCGAGGACACCGAGGAATTTGCCCGACGCTTGGACCTGCTACTTCACGAGCAGGATCTGCGGAAGCTTTGGAGAACCTGGGCAGATGAGTACGTACTGCAATTTAACTATCCCAATGTTGTTGACCAATACGAAGAGCTCTACGTAGAATCACTCAAACGCTATGCCACTACCCACAAAGTCGCTTAAAATCGGCCTGGTTATCGACACGTCCCTCGATCCGGAGGACGGTGTGCAGCAATATGTCATAGGCATTGGTGAATGGCTGCGCCAACAAGGTCACGACATTCACTACTTAGCCGGTCAAACCGACAAGCGCCAATTACCGAACCTGCACAGCCTGTCGCGTAATATTACCGTCAGCTTCAATGGTAATCGCACGACTATTCCCTTGCCTACCAGTCGCCGCAAACTCCGCCGTTTTATAGAAGCAGAGAAGTTTGATGTGCTGCATGTCCAGACTCCGCACCACCCCCTGATGGCCCAACGCCTCATCCTGGCCGCTGATGATCGCACGGCTGTGGTCGGCACCTTTCACATCTTGCCCTATGACTGGCTGTCTCGTGTCGGCACTCGCTTGCTCGGGCTCTGGCTGCGACCATCACTGAAACGCTTCGATCGACTCATAGCCGTATCGCCCGTGGCTGCTGAGTTCGCGACTCACAGCTTCCGCCTAAAAGACGTCGGCGTACTGCCAAATGTCGTCGATTATAGCCTGTTTCATGGCGCCAAACCGTTTCCTGAGTATGATGACGGTACAGTGACGATCCTGTTTCTGGGACGTCTCGTGCCACGCAAGGGCTGCCAACTGCTGCTCGAAGCCATCGCGCTTCTCGCCAACAAGACGGATTTACCTAAATTTCGAGTCGTTATCTGTGGCCGTGGCCAGCTGGACGCTAAACTCAAACAGTTCGTCAAAGAGAACGAGCTTAAATCGTATGTGACCTTTACAGGTTTTGTTAGCGAAGAAGACAAGCCGCGTTATTACGCTTCGGCTGATATTTCTGTCTTCCCCAGCAGTGGCGGCGAAAGTTTCGGTATCGTACTGCTTGAAGCGATGGCCAGTGGCCAAGCAGCTGTACTGGCGGGTGATAATCCAGGCTACCGATCTGTTATTGGCGAGCGGCCCGACTTATTATTTGACCCTCATAACGCAGCAGAATTAGCCGGCAAACTGCAGCTTTTCTTAGAAGACAAGGCAGCCCGCCAGCAAACCCAGACCTGGGGTGCAAACTTTACCAAAGACTTCGACGTGAACGTTGTTGGCCGCAAACTCGTCAATATATACCAGGAGGCATTGCGTAAACGGCGCGGTGCATAGATAATAGAGCCATGATGAATTTCCGTAGGAACCGTACCGACGAGGACATCCCCGAGCTAGCCATCACTATCCGCACCGAAACGTTCTTTCGAATTGCCTTGCTGATTGTTACGACCATCATCTTGCTGGCGGCGCTTCACAAGGCTGCGCACGCCCTATTGCTTATATTTGTTGCTTTCTTTCTGGCACTGGCCTTAAATGGTCCGGTCTATTGGGTGAGCCGCCATCTGCCAGGCAAACGCCGCGGCAATCGCACCCTAGCCACCACGCTGTCTTTTTTGATCGTTGTCGTCCTGCTCGGTGGTTTCCTGGCCAGCATCGTCCCCCCTCTGGTAAAACAGACAGAGAGCTTCGTCAACGCCGCACCCCACCTCGTCAAAGATTTCAGAAGTCAGGACAGTGAAACCGGCCGCCTCATCCGGCGATACCATCTGCAGGATCAGGTAGACACGTTCTCTAATCAGCTGTCAGCTCGTCTGAAACACTCCGGTGGCACCGTTTTCTCGAGCGCGCAGCGTGTGGGCACCAGCATTTTCTCTCTGTTAACCATCTTGGTACTGACCTTCATGATGCTGGTTGAAGGCCCGCGTTGGCTTAAATTCTTCCGCGAAGTCGTGCCAGATCGGCATCATGCGCTGGCTGAGCGGCTACTCAGAGATATGTACCGCGTCATACAAGGCTACGTGAACGGGCAGGTGACGCTGGCCGCCTTAGCAGCAACGCTTATTTTGCCGGCCATTCTCATTCTGCACATCAGTTACCCCATCGCACTGATGGTGATCGTGTTTATCTGTGGCCTCATCCCTATGGTCGGTCACACTATCGGCGCCATTATCGTCACAGCGGTCGCACTGTTTCACTCCACTGGCGCGGCATTCATCATTTTGGCCTACTACATTCTCTACCAACAGATCGAAAACTACCTGATTCAACCTCGCATTCAGGCTAATTCAACCAATATGTCACCCCTGTTAGTGTTTTCCTCAGTCGTGATAGGTGTTAGTTTTGGTGGCCTCATCGGTGGTTTGTTGGCCATTCCTATTGCTGGCTGCCTGCGTATCCTGTCGCTGGAGTACTTGCGCAGTAAGAAGATTATCAGCACCCCTGAGTTCAACGAAGCTATAACGGAAACCAAATAGTTCCGTAGTTGGTATCACGCAGGCCGATGCCTTGGGTGATCAATGTATCTCGAAGCTTATCTGATTTGTTCCAGTCTTTGGCGGTTCGGGCTTTCTCACGGTCGGCAATGAGTTGTTTCTGCTCCAGAGTGATGTCCTGAACAGATTGTAGCCTTAGGCCAAGCAATTCGTCGATAGTGCGCAGCATGGCTTCAAAGTGGCGGATTTCATCAGTTTCAATTAGAACTACCTGCAATTGGGTAGAGACATCGCTCAAAAATGCCAGGGCCTGCGGGCTACGCAAGTCGTCATTGAGAAGCGACGTTAGATTGAGTGGCACCTCTTCGAGCGCAAATGTGGCGCCATCATGTGTGACAGGCAGGGCTTGCCATCGCAGGGCGGCCAGTGCGCGCAGATCACGGAGTCTATTTTGAGCGCTCTCTAGGTTTTCCCAGCTAAAATGGGCCTGATTACGATAGTGCGACTGCAGTACCAGCATGCGAAACGCCAGCGGATCAAAACCTTTGTCGGTAATGTCTTTAAGCGTATAGAAGTTATTGAGCGATTTGCTCATCTTCTTGCCATCAACTAATAGGTGTTCATTGTGCACGAAAGCAGACGCGTAGACAGGATTTTTCTGGCCGGCAGTGCTCTGGGCGATCTCATTCTCGTGATGCGGGAATATCAGGTCAACGCCACCGGTGTGGATGTCAAAAGGCTGTCCGAGGGTTTGGTTGCTCATGACGGAGCATTCCAGATGCCAACCCGGGCGGCCGTTCAGTTCGTGGCCATCCAGCGTGAAGTCCCAGGCCGGTTCACCTGGCTTCTGCTTCTTCCAGAGCGCGAAGTCATGTGCTGACTCCTTGTCATACTCATCGTTTTGGATGCGGGCTTCACTAGTGGAACTGGTGCTAACCTCCGTGAGTTGCCCATACGTCTTGCCGCTCTTTTTGTAGGCTTCAATCGAGAAATAGACGCCGTCGTCGGCAATATAGGCAAAACCAGCCTGATGCAGATCTGTTACGAGCTGTTTCATACCCTTGATCACCGCAGAATCCGTGGCCTTGATGAATTCAATGGCGTCGGTGTCATTACCCACTGCCATCATATCTTCCAGGAATAGATCACCGTATTCGGTTGTCAGGCGCTTTAGAGCCTCTCTGGGCTCCAGATCAGCATATTTCTCGCGGCTACGGCGGATAGTTTTATCATCAACATCGGTAAAATTCATGACATGTTTCACTCTATGCTCGCCTGCTTCGACTGCTCGCCGTAGCGTATCGGCGTAGATAAAGGAGCTCAGATTACCGATATGAATGTGGTCATAGACGGTTGGTCCGCAGGAGTAGATGCGCACCGTGTCATCTGTTAGCGGTGTAACGGTATCAAGTTGTCGCGTGAGCGTGTTGTGGATCTTCATGGGTATTTCCTTCTTCAAGTTTAGCAAGTAATTCGGTAGCGGTGCGCAAACACTCTGATTTTACCTCGTTGAAGGGCCGGCCATCGGTGATCTTGAAACCGCTGGCATAGGTGTGGCCGCCACCGCCGAAGTGTTCGGCAAGTTTAGCGGCAACTGGCGCGCTTGAATTGGCACGGATGGCAGCCGTGATCTTGCCATCGGCGTAGCTTTTGAAGACAATCGCCACCCGCACGCCCAGCGTCTGTAACAGATCATTCTGGATCAGCGGCGCCGGGTTATACAGCGGGCTGTACTCGTTGATCTCTTTCTGAGGAATGGTAACTGTCGCTAGTGCACCGTCGGCTGCAAATTCAGCGCGCTGAATTAGGTCACCCTTGTAGCGGAAAATTTGCGTCGGCATCTTGCTGTATTCACGTCGGATATCTTCCAGGTGTGGTCTGTCGACCCCATTTTCGACAAATTCAGCCATAATCCTATAGGTTTCAGCCGACGCTAATTGATTAGTAAGGCCTTGGGTGTCACCGAGGATAGAGGTCATCAGAAACTCCTGAGCCTGCACCGAGACTTTCCAGTCGAGCTGCCTGGCAATCATGTAAATGAGCTCGCCAGCCGAGGCACGGGTACCATCATTGATCATAACAGAGGCAAATGGCACCACATTATCGACGGTAGCATGATGATCCAGCACAATATTCGGCTTACTGGCCAGCCATTTCTGCTGCCCCGAATCATACAATTTCTCTAATAGGGTAGTTGTGGAGGCGTCCACGATGATGCTGGCATCAAATTGCTGCGGTATATCGCGCACAATCCGGTCCCAGCCCTGCATATACCGAAGATAGCTCGGCATATCAACACCGCAGTACAAAATCGGCTCCTTGCCCATATCTCCTAGGATATGCTCCAGTGCCAGCGCACTGCCCAAACTGTCACCATCTGGGTTATCAGCCTGGATAATAACGATCTTTTGGGAGTTATCGACGATTTCTTTAATTTTGACTGCTTCTGGGTACATCATCCATACAGTATACCTTATCTGTAAGCGTGCTCGACTCTAGCATGCTCGCTAGGCAGAGTTTGACATATAGATATAAAAACATTAAAATGTGCATACAATGGAAGGTTCCCCTGAAAGATATCGAGTTTTATCCCTTGAAGAAGCAAGGCATGCTTTTAGGACGCAGCTTCAAATCTTTCCTGAATTATCTAATGAGGTCACGGCTTTAGCTGGCGGATCCATGGGAGTTCTCAGCGCAATCATCGAAACCAGTGCGGATGAGATAAGCTATGCGCCTGATGAAGCTACAACTCCTCAACGCATAAGAAGCTTTGTTGGGGCACCAGAAGATGACAACTTACTTGACCAATGGCGTGGTCCATTCTGGGAACAATTTAAGGCAGCCCGGCATGCGAGAAGCTCCCAGTAAAACTTCGCCAACAAGATCTAGATAGCTTGGCGACCTTCCAGTGCGCGCCCTAGAGTGATCTGATCTGCATACTCCAGATCAACACCCACGGATAGACCGCGTGCTAAACGAGTAATTTTAACCTTGCGGTCACCCAGCTGCTGCTGAATGTATAATGCCGTAGACTCACCTTCTACGCTGGCATTGGTAGCCAGGATGATCTCCTCGACACCATCCTCGTCGACACGCTGCACCAGTTCGGCAATATGCAGCTCCTCAGGACCGATGTTATCAATCGGTGATACCAATCCCCCCAATACATGATATGTACCATGGAATTCGCCGGTTTTCTCGAGTGCTACCAGATCAAATGGTTCGGCGACCACGGCGACGGTCTTTTTGTCGCGGCGCGGATCGGTGTACAGATCAGATAGTTCTTGTCCGGCAGGGACTAGCGCGAAGGTCTTCTGGCAGTACCCAATACCACTATGCAGCTCTTGCAAGGCCTGAGACAGCTTCTGAGGCGTGTCAGAGGCGTGGCGTAACAGATAGTAGGCGTAGCGCTCAGCCGTACGCGGACCGACGCCTGGCAACAGGCCAAAGGCATCAACCATATTTTGCAGGGCTGGGGGCAGTACGCTCACTGGCTACAGTTCCTAAAGACCCAAATTACCGAGGGCACCCATCATC
>JAQGHB010000023.1 GCA_028289045.1 Candidatus Saccharimonadota bacterium | reverse complement strand
GTGAACAATATAGCGGCCAGCGTCAGGTGAGTGCGCTGACGCAGCGGTAGAACGCGCTTGGCCTGATAATTGCCAAGTTTCGCTTTGCGGCGCAGGTCGGCCATGTCCAGCGACATGAGCGCAATATTGAGTCCAGAGCAGACAGCTGAGGCCAGTACGAGAAGTAAAACTTCAATGATAATCAGTATCATGTGTACTTCTATTGTACAGGACTATAATAGAGACATGGCTATAAAAATAGTAGATAGGTTCTGGCACCAGACGCTTGGTCGGCCATACAGACTAGCAAAAGTAGTCGATCAAGGCAGCGGCGCGCCCATTATTTTATTGCATGGCATCGGGCGAACCGGTGAGGTTTGGAACCATGTCATCGAAAAGTTGCCAACCAGCACCTACCGCGCCGTTGCGTTTGATTTGCTTGGATTTGGCGCTTCACCGAAGCCCAATTGGGCTTCCTATGACGTTGACGATCATGCGAAGGCGGTGATTGCCAGTATCGAGCGACTGCGTCTCGGCCAGCCCGCCGTTTTGGTCGGGCACTCCATGGGTTCCTTAGTATCGGTGCGTGTGGCTTTACTGCGGCCGGATTTAGTTCGCCACCTCGTGCTCTACGAAATGCCGCTGTACGAAGGTTTGCCACAAAAACGGCGCTACCGGTTACGTCTGCAAATTTACACCAGATTGTACAAGCGCATCATGATGTATCAGCCAACGTTTGATGTGAGCACAGCTCGTCTGGCTGAACGCCTAGCTCGACGCGTCGTTGGCTTCGAGATTAACTCGCAAACCTGGGATCCATTCATAAAAAGTTTGGAGAACACTATTCTCAAACAAACCACAGCCGCCGACATCAAGCGGCTAACCATGCCCATGGACGTCATTTATGGCAGCCTCGACATGCTAGTCATCCGCGGCAAACCCCAAGAGTTTTTCGGCACCGACAACGATAAAATCACCGCCCATACTATTCGCGCCCGCCATGACATTTCACCCAAAGCTAGTCAGTTTATCGTAGAGCGCATCGAGGCGGCGCCTTGAACCTTGAAACTTTACTGGCCGGACCGGCCGAAGAAGTAGCCCCGCGCTTGCTCGGCAGCCACCTAGTCCGCGAGGTCGACGGTCAGACATTGATCGGCCGTATCGTCGAAACCGAAGCCTATAGTCAGCAGGACGCCGCCAGCCACAGCTACCGCGGTGAAACCGAACGCACCAAAATTATGTTTGGGCCGGCGGGGTTTCTGTACGTCTACTTCACCTATGGCATGCACTACTGTTGCAATGTGGTCGTTGGTGGGGCCGGCGAAGGCGCTGCTGCCCTGATCCGGGCCGTAGAACCGATACAGGGCGAAGATATCATGCGCCACAATCGCCATGGTATCGCTGGCGTGCAGATTACCAACGGCCCGGCAAAACTATGCCAAGCCTTGCACATCGACCGTACTCAAAATGGCCATGATTTAAGCAAGTCACCACTGAAGCTTGTCATGCAGCCTGCGCTTACGCAAACCCATATCGTGCAGACTACGCGAATCGGTATTACCAAAGCAGCTGATGTCCCGTGGCGTTTCTATGAACGGGATAATCCCTACATCTCAAAGCTGTGATCAACGTCACGTTGCATTTTGCGTAACCTAGGCATAAGCTGAATGCAGGAAGTGTGAGGCTTCCTAATGGCCCGGACGCCTAGCGTTCGGGTCTTTAGGTTTCAAAACGTATTCCATGTGGTAGGATATGAGGACGCATATGCTACGTTATTTCGGATTTTCTGGTTTTATTACGCTCGCAGCTATTGCCGTAGCCTTTATCGGGCTCGGTGCCGGCGCTGCTATCACGACAATAGTGTTGATTGCTATTGAGATCGCCTTTAGCTTCGATAACGCCATCTTGAACGCCAAAATCTTGGAACGCTTATCAAAAACCTGGCAGCAATTATTTTTGACGATTGGCATGATTTTCGCCATAGTCGGCGTACGATTTGTTTTTCCAATCCTGATTGTCATGGTGACGGCTGGTTTGGGCTGGGGGCAGGTGATCGATGACGCGCTGCATCATCCCGACGTTTACGGCAAGCACCTCGAAGAGGCTCACGCCAGCATCTCAGCCTTTGGTGGTGCTTTCCTGCTGACACTGACGCTGTACTTCCTGTTTGAAGCCCGTGATATTCTATGGCTTAAACGCATTGAACGACCCCTGCAGAAAGTACCGAGCGGCGTCTGGTTGCCACCGCTACTGAGCGCACTCGTAGTTATATTGGTCGGACTGTTCGCAGGCAAGCATTCAGGTGAAGTTCTGCGCGCTGGCCTAATTGGGGTGGTGTCCTACGCCGCCATCAAGATATTTATCGATGCGCTGGGTAAGCTAGCGCCCGCCGGACAGAAAATCTACACAGGCTGGTCGGCTTTTCTGGCCTTCATGTACCTGCAAGTTCTGGATGCCAGCTTTAGCTTCGATGGCGTACTCGGTGCTTTCGCGATTACCGATCAAGTCCTGCTTATCGCTCTCGGTCTCGGCGTCGGCGCTATTTGGGTGCGCAGCCTGACGGTATTCCTGGTCCGCAACGGCACGCTTAATACATATCAATTCCTGGAGCACGGTGCTCACTACGCGATTTTCGTGCTAGCCGCGGCTCTCTTGAGCAGTATTTATTATGAAGTCCCAGACGCCATTACAGGCATTGTCGGTTTAGGTGTGATTGGTTCGTCGTTTGTGGCTTCGCGCGAAGCCATGCATGCCAAGCGCGCTAAATCATCCTCGTAGCTACCTGACAATTGTGGCAGAGTCCACGCATTTCAATTTGGTGATCCTGCGGTTTGAAGTTATGGAATTCCGCCAGCTTGTGCAGGCGATTTTCCAGTTCAGCATCTTCCGAAAAAGCGGTGATTGTACCGCAACGCAGGCAAGTCATGTGGTGGTGATGGTGACTAAAAGCATCTGTCAGCTCCAGCCGGTATTTCCAGCCAACATGTAACTTTTGTACAATCCCGAGCTGCTCAAACAGCTCTATCGTACGGTAGACGCTTGCGCGGTCCAGATTATTGCCGCAGCTGGTCACTAGTTCCGCCATAGTCTGCGGTTCGCGGTCCTGCAGAGCGCTAAAGACCGTTTTACGGGGGTTGGTTAGGCTGAATCCAGCCTTTTTGAGGTGTTGTTGGAGCTGAATCTCGGCGACTGTCATGTAGCAAATATAGCATAAATTGCGACAAATTTGCAATTACTAGCATGCGGACCTACACTTGAGGCTATGATTCCTGTATTACTGGCTTTTAGCGCTTTTCTGTCGACCCTGTGCGGTGGCCTTGTCGGCCTCCGCAACAAAGATCGTCTCCACCGCTTCCTCGGGTACACCGCCGGTGTGTTACTTGGCGTGGTAGCATTTGATCTCCTGCCAGAAATTTTCAGCATACTAACCGAAAAACACATGGATGCGACCGGCCCCATGATCGCCCTGGTCTGCGGCTTCCTGCTGTTCCATACCATTGAAAAAAGCATCCTGATCCACCATACCAACGAACAAGAATACGAAGTACACCATCATCCTCACGTAGGCGTGGCCTCGGCGCTGGCCCTGATCGGGCACAGCTTTCTGGACGGTATCGGTATCGGACTGGGCTTTCAGGCAGGAACATCTATCGGTATCGCGGTGGCGATCGCCGTTATTGCCCACGATTTCACGGACGGACTAAACACCGTCAACCTTTTACTGCTCAATAAGAATCACTCGCGGCGCGCCTTTTTATTCTTGATTTTGGACGCTCTTGCGCCTGTGCTGGGCGCGTTGAGCACACTGCTGTTCAGTGTCTCGGACAATTTGCTGGTATTGTACTTGGGATTTTTTGCGGGCTTCCTGCTCTACATAGGCGCCAGCGAGATTTTGCCGGAAGCGCATAGTAAGCACTCCAGCTACAAAACCATTGGCTACACCATTCTAGGCGTGGCCTTCATCTTTGTTGTAACCCGCTTCGCATGATTGCCGCGGTGTATAATTAAGTCTAGATTATGAAACTCAGATTCAAACAAAATAATCGTCGCCAGGACCTGCTAAATTACTCGTTTTATAGTTCCAGTCGACAGCAGTATCACGCGACGAAACCGAAACAGCAAAGTGGTTTGATACGCCGCTTGCCACTCGTGCTATTGATTTTGGCACTGCTTGTTGCCGGCTACATCACGGTATCGCGGCATACTAATTCCGCGCAGGTCGTAGCCGAAAAGACAACGATCACCAAACCAGCAGTTGCAGCTAAGTCTGTTGTTAACCCCTGCCAGGGCAACACGCTCGACAAGTTCATTTTGGTGAGTATTTCGCAGCGACACCTGTGGGCTTGCCAGCAGGGCACTGTCGCGAATGACGCACCGGTTATCACAGGCATGCAGAAGTTAGCCGCTGATTTGACGCCAGCGGGTACTTATCACATCTACGCTAAACAAGCTGACGTCACGCTGAAGGGCTCCGATAGCACCGGCAGCTGGAATGATCCCGTTTCCTACTGGATGCCTTTCCTGGACAACCAATACGGCACCTACGGCTTTCACGATGCCACCTGGCGCCCCGAGGGCGAATTCGGCAACATCGATCCTAATTCCGACAAAGGCTCGCATGGCTGTGTGGAGCTACCGCCAGCTGCCTCCAAGTGGCTGTATGACTGGTCAGCCGTGGGCACTACGCTGACAATCAGCAACTAGGCTGCTTCTATCTCTTCTTGTCCTTGCCTAACAAGTGTTATGACTGGTGTGCTGAACCACTTCTGAAGTCCAGTATGTTTTGCAGCTCTTCGCGCGGCTTTATCTAATTTCTTTTCTTTCCAGGTTGTCACTCCTAGCAAGCCATTGTCATAGACTGCCGTTTTGAGAGAAAGCAGGCCAATGTTCGTGGATGCTCCTACCAATGCACCTCCAGAAGCTTCGCCAACAACAGCAGGCACTGCATGACTATCCCCAGTGGCTACTCCTATGGCTATTCCTACGCCGGCGAGCGCGAGCGTGCCGTATTTAGTGTAGGCTTTACGAAACGCATAGCTATCGCGCATGTAAATGCTCTGATTCAACCCTCGCTCAAGATCGGTATTAATAGAATTCTGCACAAGCTCCACAACTTTTTTGGCGGGCTTTGGCGAGACAATTAATGAAGGTATTTCTACAGCTACGGAGGCTTTGGCGGGATCATAGAGGTGTTGTTTTGGAAGAGGGTCTTTTAACACGCTTTCGGGTAGGCTCTCTCCTAGAGAGATGTGAACGCCCATTAATTCGCGTTCACCCGTTTCGAGCAGACTGGCGCTACGCACGTAGCGAATAGCTTTTGTCAGCCTGTCTGTGTCTGCTTGAAATAGGTACGGTTCACCATTGATTATGAGTGGCGCCGTTGGCATCGTGAATTCAACTTCCTGTATGCCAAGCTGCTCTATATGTCCGGTTCGTTCTGGTGCTGGTGCTATTTCGATTTCCATGACAGGTCTCCTCTCTATGTGACGACTATATCATATGTAGGCGAGAAAATCATAAAGGTTAAGTTATACTAGAAGCATGATCGTTTTGGTTATTATTTTGGGCATAGCGGTGCTTGTGCTTGGCGCAATGCTTTTGCGTGGGCAGAACAAGCCGGCGGACGACCAGAGCGCACTGCTCATTAAGCAGGATTTGTTAAAGCTGAGCATGGATATCACGCAGCTCAAAGATGGCATGCAGAAGCAGATGACGGAGCAGATGGGTGCCAATCAGCGGCACATGGCCGCCCAATTTAGTGAGAGCAGTAAAATCATCGCGGATGTTACCAAAAATCTGACTGAGCTGAAGGAATCGAATAAGCAGGTCATGGGTATCACCGACGAGCTGAAAGTCCTGCAAAACGTACTAGGCAACCCGAAACAGCGCGGCGTGCTTGGCGAATATCTGCTGGCCCAAGTGTTAGAGAACGTGTTGCCGCCGGATCGCTTCCTGCTGCAGCACAAATTCAAAGACGGTGAGATTGTGGATGCCGTCATCTATCTGGATAAGCAAAAAATGCTGCCTGTCGACAGCAAATTCAGCGTCGAAAACTATAATCGCATTCTGGAAACCAAAGACAAGCTGCAAAAAGACATTATCATCAAGCAGTTCAAAAACGATCTCAAAACGCGCATCGACGAAACATCGAAGTACATACGTCCGGCCGAAGGCACCATGGATTTTGCTTTCATGTTCATCCCGTCCGAGGCGATTTACTACGACCTGCTGGTCAACAAAGTCGGCACAGCCAACACCAGCGCCCGCGATCTCATCGAATACGCTTTTCGAGACAAGAAAGTGATCATTGTCAGCCCAACCTCATTCATGGCGTACTTACAGACTGTCTTGCAGGGTTTACGCGGCTTGCAGATAGAAGAGCAAACCAAGGAAATCCAGCTCCGCGTCGGCGAACTCGGCCGCCACATCACTACTTACGAAACCTACATGCAAAAGCTCGGCAACTCGCTCGGTACCACCGTCAATCACTACAACACCGCCCACAAAGAACTCAAAAAAATCGACAAAGACGTCGTCAAAATCGCCGACACCTCTCCCTCTGTCGAACCGCTGCTACTCGATAAGCCAACCCAAGAAGACTAAGGCTTCTCTGAATGGGCTGCGTCGTAACGCTCGGCATGATACCGGGCCAATGCTAGAATCTCCGGACCGGTGCCGTGATTAGGGTCTGCGCATGGCCCAAGGTAGTATCTCTTGGTTTTTCCAAACCATAACCCCACCACTAAGCCACCGGTTTCCAAGGCTATCAGCCACCGGTGTGCTTCCTCGGCATTTACGTCAGTTACTTCGTACAGATTTTCTCGTGCTAGCCATGCATCCGGTGTGTCGGCAATCGCACAGAGCAATTTGGCTGCTATGCCGTCTTGCGAGCGAACCACGGAGTACCCGCCCTCGGCACTGGCTGGTGAAACAGCATCTGTTAGCACGACAGCCGCTGCGCTATGCAGCCGACAAGCTTCATCGTAGGGAGACCCGAGATTGTTATCAGGATTTCTTTTCATGGTACGTAGAATGCTTTGCGACATAACGCGTGCTGCTTCACCGAGTTCTGCTTGTGTGCCTGAACGAATCAGGCGTACAGTGTTCGATACAAGTATATTGCCAAGCTGAATCATTCGAGGCGGTACACATGGATGGTCAACTTTCTCTCGCTCCTCCGGGGACAGCGCTAGTGCGGCATCAAAGGCTTCTACAAGCTCTGGGAATGAATCGCCCGCAAGCGAGAATAAATCTCGTTCAGCGGGCGGCCGTTTAGTGATTTCACTCATTGCATCTTCCTTAACTATGCTGCGTCAGCGACGTAGCCGCCGGTTTTCTTACTTAGGTCAAAGTTCCGGTCGATGTCCATTTCTGGCATAATCTCAGTGCAAAGCGCACCTAATTGTCTGGCAGTACTACCGTAGGCCGGCGCGCTGAGGGCCAAGTGACTGCGGATTGGCTCAATAGTACCCCCGCCGACGATGTGGATTTGTTTGTTACGTGCTGTTTCCATGATGTGTCTCCTTGTGTGACGCTAGACTCAGATTAGAATGTCGACGGCATGCTGACAATGACCGTTAACAACGTATTGTTGACACTCGAGATATTAACTAGTGTTATTGTATTAAGATATATGTCAATATATAATTGACATATGGATCAAATGACTAACCAACTACAATCTTTGGGCTTAGGAAAAACCGAAGCCCAGCTCTATATTGCGGGCCTGGCTTATCCGCGCGGTGTTGGCGTGCAGGATTTGCAGAAGCAAACCAATCTAAAGCGGCCGACGATTTATCACAATTTGAACTTGCTGGAGTCGCGAGGGTTGGTCGCCAAAGTGTCGTCCATGAACCGTACGTTGTATACGTTTTCGCCGCCTGAGCAGCTGGAGCGGATGGTCGAGGCCGAGGTGCGTGAATCTAAGGCTAAGCTCAAAGTCTTGGCGCAATTCCAAAGGCAGCTTGAGGCTTTACAGCCGATCGGCAATCAAACCAATGTTCGGCATTTTGAAGGTATCCTAGGAGTGAAGACAGTTATCGATATGGCGCTATATTGTAAAAAGCCAGAATGGCGAGTGATTGCGCCGGTTGATAATTTTTTGCGGCAATTTGATAATAATTACGCCAAGTATTACGTGATAACTCGTAAGCGCCACGGAATTAAAAGCAAAACATTATGGGAGCAGCCCGACCCAAATGGTCGGCCGCTTACTCGGCAAGAAATTGCCGATCGCCAGCCGCGCTACTTGCCAGAAGTTATGCGAGGCCAATTTACGGCCACCACCATTCTGTTCGATAATAAAATTGCCATCATTACTTCACTACAGGATCAATCGGCGGTGTTGATTGAGTCGGATGAAATTAGTGCGCTCTTTGGGGCTCTCTTTGAGGGTTTGTGGGTTTCTTCGACGCCATACGCTTGATCATCAGTAGCTAAGCAGTTATGCTTATGGTAATTATGCAAGAAGATTTTCAGCCTCAACCCGCTTCCGAATATTCGGCTCCGCCTGCCCCCGCGCCAACGCCTGCGCCAGCCAAAAGGAAAACCCACCGCGGACTTTGGGAGCTGCTCGTTGTTATATTGCTCGTCGCAGCCAGCATAGGCGGTTACTACTATGGCCACGAAGTGAATCCTGGCGATACAACAGTCAAAACGCCTGCCAAAACTGTCGTAGCGCCTAAAACGGATGCCAGCGTACATTTTGTGCAGAGCATTGGCTATCCATTCGATCTAGGCGCTAAAACTCAAGTCGTAACTAGATTGGGCGTACCAAGTTCTATGCAGGCTGTCAGAAGCACCTCACAGTCATCAGGAGAGACCCTGTTTACCGATAAAGCAAATGACATTATGGGTTACTGGGTATTTGGCAATCCTGATAATAATAATGACAACGGAGGCAGTGATTCAGAAGTGGCCATCTACGCTATGAGTAAATCTTGGGCGGCGGCAATTAACAAAACAGAGAATACCAGCTCAGTCTATACCGATAACCAGATACTCCAAACACCGGCTCAGAAGCAAAAATATATCGCCGATCTCAAGACGAAAACAGCCGCCTGCGCCACTAATAAGGACAAGGGCTTCACCGTCAAAGACAAGTCGTTGGATATTTGCTACACCTTGAATGTCGGTAAAGTTAGCTACGATCCCCGAGTATTTCTGACCGGCTATGCCGAAGTCGAGAATCAACCTGTGGTATTCGTCGGCACAGTAAATTTGTATGATCCAACCACTTACGCCACTCAAGACGCCGAATTGAAAGCGATTTCCGAAGCTAATGCCGGTAAAGTTCCTGCCAAGACCCAAGCTGCACTTCAGAACTTGATAGATGCTTTGTCGCAGACCACCGTTACGGCCAGCCCAAATCAGCTCAAGCCGTAGTAGTTAGTGAATTAGGTATGCTTCGTCGACTTTGTCATCGATCGTGACGAATGGATCCGAAATGTCCACGAGTCGTGACATGAGCTGGTAGGCCGTGAATAGCTCGGTTTCATAGCGGTCTTCGTGCTTGGCATTTTCCGGCGCGCTGAAGCCGGTAACGAATTGTGTGGTAAAATCTGGGAAAAGTATAAGCATACGAGTAAAGGCCGGGTTTACGGAGTGGTTGGGGTTAGAGGTACTGACTAAAGGGAATTCCGGCGACGCGTTAAGGGCTCGAGCGTCTTCCTCATTCCGAATAATCGGTATACGCCCAAGTACCAATATCTCTTCTGCGGTCGCAGGGATTGGCTCGCTAATCGGTCTACTGAGGCGATCTTTTTCGCCAGTTTCACGCGTGCCGGTTATCATGCGAAATTTTGCCGCAAAATTGCCAAATTTATCAACTATATCAAGCGGGTGATTTGCTGGCCTCATCTCGGCTGGATGCGTTATGGTCAGGTCAGAACGCTGTGCCTCAGCAAGAAGATTATTAACCATTTCATAGCCACTCTGAAAAAGTTCCATGCCTTGTTCTAGCGTTCTCTCGGCAATAAGGAAACGACCTTCAATTTGCTCATGATGTCGGGTGAGAGTCTCCAAGGGTTGAAATGGTGCGCCTGCGTGTTCAGGATTTGGCATTTGCAGCTCCCTATAAGATAAAATAGTGATACTCTAATTATACTACTGCTGCCAATACCTAAGGAGTTACTTGGCTTTAAGAAGGTCGATAGCTAGGGCGGCAGTCCAAGAGAAATTGGCGGCACCAGCCGGTTCACCATTGCGGGGGTCGAAGTATTCGTAGCAGCCAGCTTTCTCGACCATTTCCAGTGTGCTTTCTCGGAGTGCGGCCGCGTGATCTTTGTAGCCGTAGCGGTTCAGTCCATCGATGATCAGCCAGTTCATATTGACCCACGTGGGGCCTTGCCAGTAACCCTTGGGTTTGAAACCGAAGGCATTTAAGGGCACGCTAGGTACAGGATAGGCAGGCCCGAAGCCATGCTCATTTTCGAGTAGCTTAACGAGCTTGGCGGCACGCTCCTCGCTGATAGTTCCGGCGTATAGCGGCAATAGGGTGGCAACACTTGGTGTTTTGAGTAACCGATGGGTCACGAAATCGCGTGAATAGTACTGGCCGGCGTAGTCGTCCCAAAGTGTTTCCAGGGCTTTTTCGGTCTTGTGCATATGGGCTTCCAGACCATCAGGCAGTTCTTCGCGTAGCGATTTAGCAATATCGCGCAGATGAGCGTTTGCGCGGATGAATATGCTGTTGAAACTGAGATCTTCGATAGTCAGCAATGAATGGTCGAGGATTTTATTGATGTCATAGGCCTTGCGGCGCAGACGCAGCTGCATATCGAACATAGCTACCGATTCGATGGCCGAAAAGCGTTGATCGGCAGCAATAGATTTGGTGTCGCGCCGCACCAGATTGATGATCCAGGCAAGATGTAGCTTTTCGATCAGGCGAATGTACATTGGCAGACGATGCTGGTGTAGCTCTTCCATCCACGGCGGTGTGTTGTCGAGACCGGTTTCCCAGGGGTGAATCTGCAGCACCAAACCTTCATTATGAGGATCGCGTTCATGATACAGCCATTCGTGGTAAGCGAGAAGGGCGGGATAC
Organism: Candidatus Saccharimonadota bacterium; assembly: GCA_028289045.1. Taxonomy (GTDB): domain Bacteria; phylum Patescibacteriota; class Saccharimonadia; order Saccharimonadales; family UBA4665; genus JAQGHB01. The sequence goes on along the minus strand of JAQGHB010000023.1, from coordinate 7,216 downwards.
ACCTGACGATACCATTGGCGGCGCTCCGGCCAGGCCATCTTTTTACCGATTTGGACCACGGCTTCGGCGAGCATCGGCGGCTGAGTGATGCCGGTGGTCATAACGTCGCTGGGTGCAAACGGGCTGAGCCAGCTACGCCAAAGATTGCGGTCGGTGCGGTACTGCGGATCATCCCGAAAAATAATGTTGGGCAGCATACCATTGTGCCATTGTCCCCGCAGCAAACTCAAAACTTCAGATTGAGCGCGATCAACGTCCAGATGTCTGAGCCCAATCGCGATAAAACAGCTGTCCCACAGCCATTGATGCGGATACAGCCCGTGCGCGGGCTGGGTATAATTACCACGGTCGTTCATCTCCAAAACTGATTTTGCCTGCTCTAATAAGGAAGGATTTTCTGACACGTCAGCCATGCCTTACAGTATACCTGAAAGCGTAAGCTTATTCGCTGAATTGGCGCAGTAGCCTATCCGTGGCTTCGGACCAGCCTTCTTCGGCTGACTCGTAGAAGAATGTTGTACCAGCTCCGGCAACTGCGCCGAGAGCTAACCTTGTCCGTAACTCTTGGCCCGTGGTAATTCCGCTGGAGCTGATGACATCAATGTGATGACTCCTGAGTATGCTAGCAAGTAGTTGTGTCTGTACACGAGAGTCCTCAATTGTACCGGGCCCACTTACGCCACCAATATTTCCAGGAACTTCCAAAATGTACTCGCCGTCTGGGCGTTGGGGCTTCTGGCCGCCCCAGGTATTTGGGGCAAAGACGCCACTGACCGCACCAGAGACAATAACACGAGCCATAATTTCTTGGGCAAGTGTATAGTCTTCTAGGGGTGAAGTGCGAACAAATAGTCGAGCGTCATGTCTTGAGACAATTGGCGCAACGCCAAATAAGACTGACCCGAAAGTACAAGGATCATGGCTGAGGACTGCGTGTCGGCCGCCTCCCTCCACAACTACATTCGGGCAACCTGCGTTCAATATGACACCGTCTACACCAGCTTCGACTGCTCTTTTGATCAATTCGCGCGATTCCATTACGGGCTCTTCGGATACAGGCGCCACATTAACAAGCAGCGGCTTACTATGAGCATGAGCAATACGAAGCATTTCCGGCAATTGTTTTTCAATAACGTCAAAACCTTTATTCGGCATGCCTAGTGAGTTGTAAGTTAACCCTGTTTCGAGATCATGATAGTAGACTGTCTCACCATTCGGGCTGTTACCTGTGCGGGGTTCCAGAGTGTAGGAGCCTGCCTCGATCCAACCCACGCCCGTCTTGGCCATCAACTCGACATCTTCGGGAGACTTTACAACTCCTCCTGCATTGCCCCAAGGGGACGCTACTTCCAAATGACCTATACTGTATTGTTCGCTCAAATTGTCACACCTCTTTGCGTTAGTGGTTCGTGGTGCTGCTTTATTGGCTTACCGTCTGCAATAACGGTCCTGCCGCCGATAGTAGCGTCAATAATACGACCAGATGCCAGGCTGCCTAGGTAAGGTGACCATTTGGCTCCAGAAATCATGTCGTCCTCAGTCTCTATACGATAATCTTTGGTGTTCCAACGGAAGCGAGTGCTTTCGCCAATCTCAATACCAAGTAATTTAGCCGGCGCCGTGCTCATGACATCAGTGAGTCGCTCGTAGGAGATGTTGCCTAATTTGGCTTGACGAAGCATCATCGGCACGGCATGTTCGATGCCACCAACGCCAAAGCAGGTGGTATGTGCTTTGGGGTCGTCAATGCGCTGAGGATTCTCTGACTCAGCTTTCCATTTGGCTTCCTTCGCGTGGGGAGCATAATCGGTTTCTATCATATCAATCGCGCCGTCGACGAGCATACGGGATAATTCTTCGGCATGCTGCTGGGCGGATAAGGCAGGCATCATTTCGGCGAACCAGCCTTTGGTTTTAGTCTCGTAGGAAGTCATAAATAGGTGATGAAAAGTTACGCCAATCGTAGTTTCGAGGCCTCTTTGCTTGGCTTCATCCACCGCGCGAACTTCGTCAGGATGATGGGTGTGACAGATATGCAACGGGTGCTTGAGATCTTGAGCTACGAGGCCAATAACTTCTTTTACTAATTCACCGCCAACAGCGTGCGCAAGGATCGGCTTATTGGGAGCGACACGGTGCCATTCTTGTGCGGCATCGCGGAATTCATCGACGCTATAATCATGGTCAACACCTGTCGTGTGGCCGAAATAAAATTTTAGACCGAGCGCAGTGCGTGATAGTTTGGCAAGGTAGCTTATATTATTTGACTCGGGTTGAGATCCAACGTGTTGGCCTACGGCTATCCATGCCTTTCGTTGACTTATGGAATGCTTCTCTTCCAAACGTTCTGGGTACCATGTTTCCCTCCCTGGAGTATTCGGCATATCTGTCGCCACTGCGTAACCTGATGCTAGCATCATTCGCGTAGCATTGGCATAGGTTTCTGAGAGGTTCTTGGAACTGGGCTCACGAAAATGATCATGGATATCGACGAACCCTGGAAGAATAATCTCAGACATTGTTCTAAGTAATACAGTATTCGTTGACTATTATGCAAGCATAAGTACAATAATTTAGCGATAATTCGTAAAATTCAAAGGGAAGTCAAAGTCCTGTTGGCGCAGTAGCTGCATGACGGCCTGAAGATCGTTCTTGCTGTTGCTGGTGATGCGGACGGTATCGCCCTGGATTTGAGCTTTGACTTTGGGAAATTTCTCGCGTAGCAGGGAGGTGATCTTCTTGGCTTTTTCCTGGTCCAAGCCTTGCTTAAAGGGTACATCCTTGCTGGCTTTCAGGTTACTCTCGACGATTTCAGCGGTGGTGTCGAGCACTTTTTGGCTCTGATCACGGGCCGCCAGCTTCTTGCGAACGATATCCAGAATGGCATCGATCTGCCAGTCACCGTTACCGATGATTTTCAAGCCGGTTTTTTCGCCACTGAGCCACTCAACGGCGGCCGGCGTGCCTTTAAAATCGTAGCGACTGGTGATTTCGCGCTGGGTTTGGTCGAAGACGTTATTCATCTCCGCTTTGTCGTATTCACTCACTACATCAAAAGAAAAATTTGCCATGACTCTATTGTAGCCTGCACAAGCGCAGCAGACCAGCCTAATAGAGTAAGATGGTTTGTTCTACGGCTGTGTGGGCTGCAGTGTGTGCTACGATTTCTGGCGCTCGACGTTCGCGTGCCGCTTGTAGTATTCTAGGAGCCTCATCATACTCTGCCAGACCTGGGATATAATCTTGTGGATGAGGATATACGCGAACACCTACTTCTCTTAAGTCAAAATTTTTATCAAATGCAGAAGGATCAGTATACTTGGCTTTTTCAGGGCTGGTGTTTGCGGGAACATCCTCACGGAGCTGCATGAAACTATTGCATATTCGCATAATTATTCGACCGGTATACACTTTTCCTGCCTCTGAGACCATAACTCGTTGCCACGTTTGGGCTTGATCGGGCGTAACTATTATTCGTTTTTGAATTTCTCGCCGCTCATGTGTATTTATAACCATAATAGATGTACCCCCAAGAACATCATTATCACTTGTGCTTAGTGTACAGCGCAGTAACCGAAAATTTTATGTGATATGGACAACACGCTTGTGTAAAAAAACTTACAGACAGTCCCGCATCACCAGATTAAATAATTATTAAAACAGAGAGCTCCGACAGCTCGGTTAGGAGAAGTATTTGTGATAAATATCTCATCGTGCTCCGTATGGCTTATGCTTTATCCGCGCTACACTATAAGTAATGTCATACGAGATCGGACCGGTCGAAGCCTCTGCTCATAATGGTCCCCTAGAACTCGCCCAAAACAGACCCGAAACAGATAGGGTACAGGACGAATGCGGGGTATTCCTAGTCTATGCTCCTGGTATGCCGGTCGGCGCAATTGCATATGAGGCCGGTGTCGCCGGTGAACATCGGGGCCATAGTGGTTCGGGCATCGCTTATAACGATTCGATGCGCCAGACAATTGTTGTGGAAAAAGGCATAGGACGTATGCATGAAGCTATTCCGCATATGAAGCCAGTCAACGGTATGACGCCAGCCGAATATGTTAACGCCGATAGCGCCATCGGTCATAACCGCTATAACACCAACGAGGATGATGACTTAACGGGCGTGCACCCACACAAAGGTTTGCGGACTAATTTCGCGATTGCTCACAATGGGCAGTTCAACGAAAAACGATTAGCCCATGTTGCGCGGAAGTTTGACATAGATGCCACGGGTAGTAAGGGCGACAGTGCGCTTTTTGCTGAGATCGTGGATAGACAGCTGGCTGATACTGAAGCTAGTCGTGAAATAACGGCCGATGTGCTGGGTCAAACTATGGTGACATTGTTCGCGCGCATGGAAGGCGCTTTTTGTGTCACCATGCTTTATAAAGACATGAAGCTGGTTGCTCGAGATTGGCATGGCGTACATCCCTTATCGATCGGCACTTTGGCAGATAATCGCGGTGTAGCAGCTGCCTCGGAGACCGTAATGCTCGAACACCTTGATTTTGAGCAGGTGCCGTATGAAGATGAATCAGGCGCGACCAAGTTTGCGGATAATATTCGTGATGTTGAGCCTGGTGAGGTTATTGTGATTGATGAATTCGGCACGCACCGGAGCTTTTGGATACCACGCGTCGTTGAGCCAAAATTCTGTCTGTATGAGCATGTGTATACGAGTCATGAAAAGAGTACTGTTAACGGCTCTCCTGACTGGCTGGCCCGCTATAATATGGGCAAAGAGCTGGCTCTGGCTGTACCGCTCAAGGCTGACTTGGTTGTGGGCGTGCCAAAGTCTGGCTTGCCGCCTGCGCACGGGTACGCCGATACTTTAGATATTCCATATGTCCCTGTCTTGGCCAAAAATCCAGAGGTTGCTAATCTTCGCACATTTCTGTTGCGAGATAAGGAGCGGGCTGAGGTGCTTAAAAAGAAGTTTTTAATTAATCACGATGTCCTTACGGAATTTCTACGAACCAAATTCGATTTTGAAGAAGGTACAGATCAGGACGCGATGCTTGAAGCATTACAGGACATGGAAGTCGTCGTTATTGACGATTCAAACATTAAAGGTAACGTTGGGCGTCGAACAGTTGAACTTCTCAGGACACTTAATTTCAAAAAGATCTCCGTACTACTAGCTTCGCCGCCATATAAAAAGCCATGCAATCTCGGCATGGATACCAGCAGGGAATCGGAGCTTATTGCCCGTGAAGGTCAGAGCCTAGAGCAAATTGCCCACGATTTGGGCGCGGACTTGGTTGCCTATAATAGTTTTGAAGCGGTTGAGCGAGCAATCGACGATGCCAAAAATCAGGCCGAGGTAGCAAACGGTAAGAGTACGCCAAGTCTCATCGGTAAGTTCTGCGGCAAATGCTCAGGGCTGGAGGTAGAATTTAACCCCGTCCATCACTTGAGTAATCAATCAGACAAAATTGGTGAAATTGTGCTTTCAAACCTGTAGTGTATTGATCCAAGCTTAGAGGTGCATGACCTGGGCTCTACTGGTATACTGTTGTATAAGATATGAGTTACCAAAATCCACGCATTGCTGAAACGGCCGAACTGCTCAAGAATCGCTTACCCGAACTGCAGAATAAGGCCGATGTACTGCGCGCCGTTGAGCTGCGCGCGCTTTTCGATGAGCTTAAAGTATTGCCTGCCGAAGAGCGGGCCGCTTTCGGCCAAGAAGTGAACACTTTGCGACAGGAGCTGACTGGTCTTGTACAACAACAGCAAGACGCGGATGAGGTTCTCCAACCCATCGACATTACGGCGCCTTATGACATAAATGTGCCTGCTGATAAGCGGCCGCAACTGCTACCCAGCGCACAGGGTACCAAACACCCCCTGATGTCCGAACTGGAAACCGTTCTGGATATTTTCTACCGAATGGGCTTTACCGCTGTTGAATCGCGCGAACTGGACGATGATTTCCACATGTTTGGCTCGTTAAACTTCCCCGAAGACCATCCGGCTCGAGATGACTACGACACTTTCATGACCACGCAGACCGACGACAATGACAAGTCGTTCATCGCGCCAGCACACACCTCTACCATGCAACACCGCGTTCTGCTGAAGCACAAAGCCGATCTGGAGCAAGGCAAGCCCATTGCCGCTGTCATTCCTGGGCGCGTCTTCCGTAACGAAGACCTTGATGCTCGTCACGAGCACACCTTCTACCAATTGGAAGGCGTCTACGTCGACAAGGGCATCAATGCCGGCCACCTGATAGCTACCCTCAAAGCTTTCCTGCAGGAGTACTACGGAAAAGACCTGGAGGTCAAAACCAATCCCTTCTATTTCCCATTCACCGAGCCATCCTTCGAGTTCATGCTGAGCTGCCCATTCTGCGACAAGAAGGGCTGCAATATCTGCTCGCAATCCGGCTGGATCGAGCTGCTGGGCTGCGGCATGATTCACCCTAACGTACTGCATCAAGCCGGCATCGACACCAACATCTACACCGGCTTTGCCTGGGGTGGCGGTATCGAGCGACTGGTGATGATGAAAAACGGCATCGAAGACATCCGCCACTTCGAATCCGCCCGCTTAGACTTCCTGAGGCAATTCTCATGAGCGTTAGTGCTGTACCAAAGTTAGAGCCGATGGAAAAAAGCGAGTTGTGGCAAGAGGCCTGTAGCTTGGCGGAATATATGTACGGTCTTTTGACTGATTTCCCGCCTGAAGAGAGCTACAATGTCGCCGGCAAATTGCGCATGGCAGCTATCGACTTGATGTATGCGGTTTCGCAAGGGCTAGGCAATAGTAACCCGAGTGGCCGAGAGTACGATTGGGGCTATGCCCGCAAGTCTATTAATGGTCTTAAGACGATTTATCGTTTTGCAGGCAAGCAGAAATTTATCGCGCTAGATCCAGATATTATGGTGCGGTTTGATAAGTTGCTGAAACAAATTGACACCGAAGTTGCGAAAGGCTACAAGGAATCAGCCGCCTACTATGACAAAGAAATGCAAACCTGGCGTCTGAAGTACGAGATATGGAAGAAGGATAACAATGAAGTTTAGTCTAAATACTGTTCGGCGGATGAATGAGCGCTACGGCTCGGCTGGTGATGTGGCAGCGATTGGCGTTGACGCCTTGGTAGAGAAGATTGGCGCGCAGCTGGGCGGCGTGGATGAAGTGGTTAATGTGGGCGAAAAGTATCAGGGAATTATCATCGCCAAGCTAGTGAAATGCGAAG
>JAQGHB010000004.1 GCA_028289045.1 Candidatus Saccharimonadota bacterium | reverse complement strand
GCTATGAAATTGCTGCCTTATCAAGGCAGGCCTGGAGGAGTTCTGGGAATTCTCCAGTGTTCATGCCGCGCTGCGTGAAATGGCCGTAGCCATGGAATTCGACATGTTCGTAGTTATTTAGAGTCTTTTTCAGCACGGCCGAAGTGCTCTGCATTTCCGGCCCGTCATTGTCAGAATGGAAGATGGTCAGCCCCGCCGTGCGATCGGCGATATCCGGATCAATCGTGAAGTCGAACAGCGGCCAATCATCTTTTTCGACATCAATCCATGGGGCAACCAATACAACTTTACCGACCTTGATATCTTTGTTCTCGCTGAGCCAGCGCACCAGCGCTCCTCCGCCACAACTATGCCCCACCAGGATTGTCTCGGGTGTAATTTCAAAACGCTCGATCTCGCGCACCCAATTCTCGTACTTCGGCGCATACGGCTCCTTGATCTCCGGTGTTTGAGCGTGCACGCCATTAATCAATAATTGCTTCTGCAACCACGGAAACCAATACGCGTTCGATTCGCTCGGCGTCTCCGGATTAAAAAATTCTTCCTTGCTTGGCCGACCATGCAGCAAAATCGCGTTTTTCATATTTAAATTGTAGCAGCAACGAGTTTGCGATGGCCAAAGTACTTGGTTGAGATAATGGTGCCATTCATCACGAAGATATAGATCGGATAGATGATCAGTACCCAGTCGAGCCGTGGCACAGCCAATAGAGCCGCGAGCGTGGCCGCGGAACTGATCACCCAAGGCGCGTAGGTTTCGGTGTCCGGATGCTTATACGTCTTAATAATTGTGGGAATTGCACCGATAGCATCGATAAACACCGCCATCAGTGTAGATAGCCGCGTGTCGTGAACCGTAATCCAATATACGACCAGCACGCCTGCCAGAGCCAAGCAGACTTTATCCAAACGAGACGCGTTACCAAAGCCATACTTCAGCGAGAGAATAAATATCAGAGTGACAGCCACGGCCCCACTCACCAGAAACAGCGATGACCAGCCACCTTTATTTTGTATCTGGTTGAAGCTTGTAATCAGAACCAGCACCCACCAAATCGCCCATGAATAGGCATGCGGCTTGACCATCCCTCGCAGTATGTCTCGAATATATGGCCACGTCGCCAACAAGTTGAGTATGGCTGCCAGCCAGCCGAACAATGCTTTCATGCGCTCATCATATCATTAGATCGCAAGAAGCCCCTTGAGAAGTGGAAATTCACGATATGCTTGGTTGAATGAGCCTGAGCCCATATGACCCTGTCCTTCGGCTAGAATGAATTTCGCGCCCAACTTTTCGGCGACCGGTCGCGCCTGTACGTCGTCGCAGCCCCATGGATCATTATCGGAGTTAATTAAAATGATTTCCTTGGCAGCAGCCTTGATGGCATCCCAATCATATTCTTTGTCTTGCAGCATCAGCTGAGAGAAGCCCTCGTCGTCGATCGATTGATAAAAGCCCGAAACCAGAACAACCTGCTTTATCTGAATCATGAAATACTGCAGCAAGTGCAGCACAACCGGACACGCTGAGGAGTGCGCGACGATCACGGTCTCGGCATTGAGTGACGGCATATCAGCCTCAATAAAGTTGCGCGTCTCGATCAGATTTGGCTTATCCGTGTGCGGCAGCAGCGGCCACCAAATGCTGTACCCTCGCTCTTCCAAATATTTTTTCGTATCCTCGAACCAAAAATAATCCGTATTGCTCCCGCCCGTTCCGTGAAGTAGCCATGCTTCTTTTTTCATGCCTCAATGATACCATTCTGAACTATTTAGATAATGTCTTCTGCGTAGCGAACAGCTTTTATAACTATATCGCCAGCTTGCCACAACCATTCGTCCCTGGCTTCTTCGCCAGCATCTCCTACTTCTATTTGCTCGTCGCCAATACGTGCAATTATTCGGTCACCTTCCTCTGTAGGTGGGATTGGCATGGAGAAATCCGTGCCTTCGGGCAAATAAATTTCACAGAAGGAATCACCGCAATCATCGCGGAACATAGTAGCGTGTGGTGTCTCAACATTTCTGGCATAGATCCTATAGTGCATGGTGGTTAATATGCCCTCGTCGGCCAAGCCCTCAAGATCCATCCAGTCCAAGTTGATCGTCCTGCCTGTCATTCGCTCTGGCATATGAGCTCCTCGACTTCTAGTTTAATTCTTTAATGAGTTGATCAATGGCAACACGCTTTTGTTCGGTGGTGTCGCGGTTGCGGACGGTGACGGTATCTTTGGTGTCGCCTTCCAAGGTGTCAAAGTCGATGACGACGCAGTACGGCGTACCGATTTCGTCTTGGCGGCGGTAGCGTTTGCCGATATTGCCGTTGTCGTCCCACATGACGTTGCCGAACTCTTTTTTGAGTGTGGCATAGACTTCGTGGGCTTTGGCGACAAGTTCAGGCTTGTTCTTTAGTAGCGGCGAAACCGCAACACGATACGGCGCGAGGCTTGGTTTCAGCTTCAGCACGACACGCTTTTCGCCGTTCACTTCTTCTTCGTGATACGCATCGACCAGTACGGCCATCAACATACGGCCCACGCCCACGGATGATTCAATAACGTAAGGAGTAAAGCGCTCGCGGGTAGCATCATCGAAGTACTGCAAATCTTTGCCACTGACTTTCATATGAGCGCCAAGATCATAATCTGTGCGGTTGTGTGTGCCCCACAACTCCTTGAAGCCTTGGGGGTACTTGAAATAAATGTCGTGGGCGGCGGCGGCATAGTGTGCGCGTTCGTTTTCGTCGTGCTCGTGCCATTGCAGATTTTCCTCGTCAATACCAAGTCTCTCAACGAGGAATTTCCAGGCGAACTCGCGCCATTCTTCGTAGGTCTTCTCTTGCGTTTCAGGGCGAATGAAATATTGCATTTCCATCTGCTCCAGCTCACGGACTCGGAAGATAAAATCGCGTGGGCTGATCTCGTTGCGGAAAGCCTTACCAATCTGGGCGATGCCAAACGGTAGTTTGGCACGCATAGTTTCCCTGACATTTTCATAATTCGTAAAGATCGATCCGGCCGTTTCGGGACGCAAATATGCAATGCTCTCCGTGTCTTCCACGGGACCAATGAAAGTTTTCATCATCATATTGAATGTGCGGACTGGCCCAAGCGGGTTGCCATCTGGTGATTTTTTGTCTTTGAGGAGTCTAGTAAGCTCTTCGAGATCGTTAGAATCTACACCAGCTAGGTGATCTGCGCGGTAGCGCTTGTGCGTCACGGTGTCTTCAACCAAAGGATCTGTAAATCCTGCAACGTGACCACTTGCCTCCCATAACTTTGGATTCTGTATAATCGCCCCGTCGACACCGAAGATATTATCGTGCTCGCGCACCATGGCCTTCCACCACTCTTGCTTGAGATTATTAACCAGCTCCACACCAAGTGGGCCATAATCATAAAAACCGCCGAGGCCGCCATAAATCTCACTGGCCTGGAATACAAACCCGCGGCGCTTGGCCAGGCTGACAATTGTCTCTAAGGATACGTCGCTCATATTGAGCTTGATTATATACGAATGTAAGAAGTTAGCATAGTGCGGATCAGCGGGGTGACGGCCGCCAGGTGGTCAGATAAGCCCTGCACCTGCGACAAAACGCGCGGCGGGTTGCCGCCAAACAGCAATCGCAGGATTTTTATTTGATCTGATGTGAATGTGCCGGCAGCGTGCGGGGCGAAGCTCATGGCTTCGTAATCAAAAGTGTAGGTTGTGCCAGTAATCAGCGACTCACCGGCGGTATCGGTTAAAAGGTTCAGGGCGTGGCCGGACAAACGCAGCAGCTGCGATTCGAACCATAGCCGCACCAACTCCAGATCAATCGAGGCGTCATCCAGCGAAGCGAAGGCCGTTTCTAACAGATCAAAATAATCAGATTCAGGTGCGTCCTCGGTGGCGCGATTCAGCATTTTAATGAGTTCGTAGCCCAGCTGGACTCGTTCGATGTCTTTGACGATGTTGGCGTAGTATTTCAGTAATCGGGTGCTCACCAGCGTGCCCAGGTCGCCGCGGCCTCGGATGTAGGTGATGTCGCTGACGCTGAATAGCTCGATGCCGCCGGCCAGCTTGCTTTTGGAGCGGCGCACGCCACGGGCCATTAGGCTGATTTTGCCCTGCTCGGGCGTCAGCAGGGTTACGATGCGGTCGGCCTCGCCGTAATTGGTGCGGCGCAGGACAATGCCGCGGGTGACCAACTGGTTCACGAGGTCTCGAGTCCTGCGGGCTGCGGCAAAGCTTCTCGCACTGCTCGCTGGAGTTGATGTAAAGTCGTGTGTGGCTTGTACAGAAATTGGCTGACGCCAAGCTCGCTGCGCAGCAGCTCCCAATTAGCGCTAAACTCCCCTGGCTGCACCTGTGTCTGCAAAATAATCGGCACCGCGCGCCAGTCCATATAGGAGCGAAATTCATACAAAAATTCAATGCCGGAGTGCTCGATCAGCTGCAGCTCCATCACCACCACATCTGGCTTGATCTGGTCGGCCGCCATAATCGCCGCCTGAGCGCCGGCGCAGACCACCACACTATGCCCATCACCCACGAAGAGCCGGTAATACGTTTCCGCTAGCACCCTGTCCGGTTCAATCAGTAAAATCTGCGCCATCTATACCAACTGCAACTGATTAGTCGGCTGCAGCACCGTGCCCAGCCCGTACAAACGATGGTGACGCGAAGCCCGCAGGTTCAGCTGCATGGCTCGCAAAATCGCATCGGCCACGAAGATACCTGCGCCGCTGGTGTGCGTGAAATTCATGAGCGGCTGCCGTGAATGGGTCTGCAGTTTTCGTCCGTGCTGCAAGGCTTGATTCGTCAATTTATCTGTTTCGGCGTACAATCCGGCCACAATGCCGTAACGGCTGCGATGTGTCGCCAACTGCAGGCGTAACTGCGGTGCTCCCCCGAGTGCTGGTAAAGCCTCGATCAAGGCAGCGCCCAGACTGACTAGTGCCGCTTGTAACCCCTGCCGATGCGCCATCACTGGCCCGTACTTGCCCGCGATGCTCAGCTCCAGCGACACGCCGTAAATTTTCGCCAGTGACTGCAGTTGTTGTCCCGTATCATATAAAACCGACGACACCGACACCGGTTCGACATCAAATTGTTGTGGCTCCAGACTCAGACGCACGCCCAGAGCGTAATTATCCAGCAAGCGCAGCGCGGTATCGGCCGTGGATTGGATGGTTAACAGATCAACTCCGCCATTTAACTGTCCGAGCTCCGCCTGGCGCGCGATCTGAGATAGGGGCAACTTCAGCTCCTCCGCTACGGTGAGTAACAGGTGTTGCGACAGCATAGGTGATGCGGATTGCAGGCGCGCCATATAGAAAAAAGTTGTCCCCTCGTTATAGCTCAAGTATAGCCCCCTGCGCCATTGTTTGTACAGACGGATTTATTATTGGCTAACAAGCGTAAGCACTATGGAGAGAAGGTGAAATTCGGCAAAATATAGGTGTTAAAGTCGGGCAAGAACTGTGTACCCTCGGTCCAAATTTCCAGTGTCTGTGACCGTAACGGGAGCACCACCATAGTGCCCAGTTTGCTGTTTTTGTCGACTAGCGTACCGGAAGCCTGAACACCCACTGTTTTTGGTACTTTAGGCAAAGCGTATGGATTGATCGTCAGTGGTACAATCTTTGGATCTGTTGATTTTTGCTGATTGTTAAGATTAGCCACCACCTGGGAGTAGGCCGTATTGATTACTTGCACGCGCAACGCGAAAATCGAATTCGGATTCGCTATCGCTGGTACTGTACCAGGGTAAAAGTAGCCATCAACTTGAGCAGTGCCAGTGCCGCTATCATCCACGTAACCGCTCCACGTCTTCGGGAAACTAATTCCGAGACTGCCGTAAGCTTCCGGACCATTATAAATACGGAGCGGATCCTTGGCTTTTTCGGCGTAGATTTTGCCCTGAGCGACCGCTTCGCGTTCTTTTGCAGCGTTAACAGCGATGTTCACCTTGGCATCGGAGTTGGCTTTGTAGTCTTGGCGACTACCGTATGCCCAGGCGCCAAAGGCGATGGCGCCTATCAGAAACAGGACGGCGAATACCAGCGAAATAACAAGGCCGTTGGCAGCTCCATCCTGGTTATGTTTTGTCATACCGATAATGGTACCGAAGTTTGGCCTTGCTGACAAGCATCACTTATATTCATAATGCATAACACCGTTCTTTTTGGCGCTGGCCGTCTTGCCCGGAACCGCAAACGCAAAGCTGATTAATTTGACGGGCTTATGTTTATATTGAACAATATATTTATTCAATTTCGGCATATACTTTGGCAATAAAAATACGAATATGGCCTGCGCCTCCGGCCAGGGTTTCCGCCAGAAGTCACCCCATATAATCCGCACCTGTTTTCGATAGCGCCGCGTCCGCAGCCAGCACACGAGCACCAGCAATGGGTTCAATTCATAGCCCACAACATTAATGCCCTTCCGAGCGGCCGCCACCAGCACTTTGCCATCGCCGCAGCCCAGTTCAAGTAGCGTATCGCCGGCTTTTAGGTCAGCGAGCTCCAATGCCGCCTCGACTTGTGGTGTCAGTGTCGGCAAATACGGCGCCCCGCGCAGCAACACGCCCGCGAAACACACGAGTAATACAGCAAGCGCCGCGATCAACCAGATCACTTGCCTCCCGTAAACGTCGCCTTCAGCTCCTTGACCTTGTTCTCGGCTGACTGCAGCTGTGCCTCCAGAAGTTTCAAAATTTCCATACCGCGTTCATACTTTTGCACTGCCTCGTCAATCGCAAAGTTATCCCCTTCGAACCAAGCTAGAACAGCCGCCAACTCGGCCTGCAAATCATTATATGAGGACTTTTTTTTAGTAGCCATTACCGTGCATCCAGACGTTCGGAAAACTTTTGCGCAGTATCGAACACCATGACCGAGGTTCGTGGTGGCGTAACCGCATCTTGAACAGTAGTGTACGCGTCAAGCATGAGGCCGGCAACATGGGTGTAGCGCCATGAACTTTCCGGAATGCATCTTAATATACCTGGCCCGTCGCCATAAACTGCTCCAATCTTAAAATGTGAGCCCCCGCCATATGCCGGACTTTGTATATCATAGTCGGCGATGTGCTGTACGGAATCGCCGCCTGTTGGATGTACCACTCGCAAGGCCAGCTGAGCTTCACTCGCAAAATAGATTCTCGATTGCTTGCCATTATTTATATAGTCAAACTCGCTACGAGCCTTTTGCGAGCCAACATGGATGCGCTGGAAAACAAGCTCCTGAGTTAACTCCTCGTAAGATGTTTTAATAGGCGTTAGCGGAACAGTAATGGTGGCGTAAGCGTCAAGAACCCAGTCATTGTCGGGCAAAGCCGCCTCTCCTAGTGCAAGTTGTACGGTTTTATTAAAAAGTACTCGTCCGATAGCACTATATTCAACGCCATACTCCTGAGCAGCAGCCTGCAATGCGTCTTGCCTGGGAATATGCTCTTCTCGATAAGCCGTATTTCGAGGATCAGCTGGTTCAGTCATGGTTTCGCCCGAGGCGCACAGTACCCGCACAGCCTCAAAAGCATTGCTATATACTCCCCACTCATAGCCGTATTTTTCGTCCTGTGTAGTTGCAGACACTGATGCTCCCTTCGTACAGCCAATTATAGATGGTCGGTTTTATTTATGCTAGTTACGCTTACCCGTGCACTGCCGTCACGCCACTGCACGGACAGGTGGTCATTGGACTTGAGTTGTTGTACCGATGTGATGAAACCACCAGTATCATTCCTAACTAAGGTATAGCCACGTCGTAAAGCAGCCCGTGGGTTGAAGGCTTCTAGTAGCTGCTTCTGACGCTCCAGGCTGCCCTGCTGCCGTTCCAAGCCATAGTGCCATGCTTGCTCAATGTCGTGTCGCCGGGTGAGCAGTTCATTTCGTGCTTGCTGCAAAACTCGCAGACTGTCAGTGGCAAGCTTTTGGCGAAACGCCTGGATCTCCGCCACTACACTGCGCCGATCCGGCACCAGCAGTTCGGCGGCATTACTCGGCGTACTGGCACGGCGATCCGCCGCCAATTCAGCCAGCGACACATCGATTTCATGCCCGATGGCCACCAGTGTCGGCACACGGCTAGCAGCCACCGCGCGGGTGACTTGCTCGGTACTAAACGCCGCCAAATCCTCGGCGCTGCCGCCGCCTCGGATCAAGACCACCACCTCTGGTGGCTCGGCGAGGGCGTTAAACTGCTCCAGAGCCCCTACGATCTGTCCAGGCGCGATTTCGCCCTGGACCTGTACATCGATCAGATCGATATGCAAACCACCCCAGCGGGCTCCCAGAACCTTCACAAAGTCGGCGTAGGCCGCGGACTGTCGGGATGTAATCAACCCAATGCGCGAGGGCGGATAGGGCAAAAATCGCTTACGCGAGTCGTCAAATAGCCCCTCGGCCAGCAACTTGGCCTGAAGCAGATCCGCCGCTTTGCGGATACTGCCCTCGCCAGCCGGCCGCATGGACTGTACATTGACGCTAAAGCCATACAAGTTGTGTAGCTTCGGCTGCCCGCGCACCTGCAGCAACATGCCGTCTTCCAGCGGCCCAGGCAGTTGATACACCGTGCCGAAAAACTTCACCGTCGAATCCTCGTCCTTCAGGTCAAAATATACCCAGCGATTTTTGCTGACCCGCAGGTTCGCCAGCTCGCCGGTGATCACCACTCCTGGGTACGCAAATTCCAGCGTCTGATTCAGCAGCGCCACGAACTCACTGACGCCTAGAACGACATCTTCAGGTCCCATGAGGCGTCTCCGATGATGCCGCTTCCGGATTGCCATTCTGATGCAGCGTCTTCTGGTAGAAGTAGAAGCCAATTGGCACCTGCACCAGGGTGTTCAGTACGCGGTACATAATCGTCACCGGAATACTCACCGCCGCCGGCACGCCAGCGCTGATCAGCACCGCTGTCATCAAAGCTTCGTAGATGCCCACGCCGCCCGGCAGCACCGACACCAGACCAGCAAAATTCGCCACCGCATATGCCAAAATCACTGCGCCAATATTCACGTACTCATCAAAAGCGATATACACCACATACACGGCCATAACTTCGGTGACATTAGCCAGCAGCGCGTACCAAAATGGTGCTTTCAGTCGTCGAATGTCTTTTTTGATTACCTGATAATTATCGTGAAATTCATCAAACGCGCCGCGCGCTCGATCAATATTAATCGTCTCCGGGTACCTCGGACGCACTACGTGAATCAGTCGATTTAGCCCGCGCGTCATAGCTGTGAAAAAGTCATTAATACGGCGTCGACTGCCTACAATATAAGCGAACAACGCCGTTCCGACAATCAGCAGCGTTGAGATCACTGCCGCCACAAGTATGGTCAGATTGCTCACCCGCCCCATAGCCGACAAACTCAGTAAGCCAAACAAAATTAGCACCTCGAACGACACAAATGTCAGCACTAATTTGATAACGTGAATCAGCGTCGCCTTGCTGGCCGTCAGCTTTTCGCCGCGCATCCTCAGACTGAAAAATGACAGGCCGGTGACGCCGCCACTCGGAAACACATGGTTCACAAAGTTCAGTTCCAGAGCCGCCCGATACAGAAACTTGTAGCTCAGCTTGTTGCCCACCATCCCAAACAAATGCTGGTACAGCTTGGCCTGCGCGTGATAATTCAAGGCTTCAATAGGGATGATTAGCAGCAGCGCCCAGGCATTCACCTTGCCCAAATTACTAAACGTCGATGCCAACTCACCCCTGATAGCAAAAATCAGCACCGCTAGCGCCACGATAGTCACCACATTCAGCACCAGCTTCCAATGTTTGCGGAACCAATGTTGCTCGTTCATTGCCCCTATTATACAGGGATGAGGTATAGTTAAGGTATGCAAAGTTTATTAGTTTTGGGACGCCAGCCGGCGCTCGGCCTAGCTGAAATTGAAAGCCTGTACGGTGCCGACAAAATTCGGCCGGTCGGCGAGCAGGTCGCTGTTATTGACGTTGACCCCTGTTTATTGGCCTTCGATCGCCTCGGCGGCGCTGTCAAATTCTGTAAGATTCTGACCACGCTCGACACCACTAACTGGGGCAAGATCGAGAAATTTCTGGTGCAGGTGTCGCCGCAGCAGAGCCAGCAGATGCCCGAAGGCAAAATGCTGCTCGGACTGAGCGTGATCGGGCTGGAAGTCAGCGCTCAGCGCATTGAAGCCACCGGCCTCAGCCTCAAAAAAGCCATCCGCAAAACCGGTCGTCCTGTGCGCCTGGTGCCAAATAAATCCACCGAGCTCAATACGGCACAGATCCTACACAACAAGCTCACCGGCCCCAATGGCTGGGAACTAGTGTTCATTCGCGATGGCGACAAGACAATTGTTGCTCAAACCGTCAAAGTGCAGGATATCGAATCTTACACCCGCCGCGACCGCGAGCGGCCGAAGCGCGACGCCAAAGTCGGCATGCTGCCACCAAAATTGGCTCAAATCCTTATAAATCTGGCCGTCGGCCAGCTGCCCGAAGACAAATTAGAATCCATCTGCGAAATTCCAGCCGACCAGGAAATCCCGCTGCCCTTGCTGGAGCAAACCATACTCGATCCATTCTGCGGCACCGGCGTAGTACTGCAGGAAGCCGCGCTGATGGGTTACCACGTCTACGGCACCGATCTGGAGCCCCGCATGATCGATTACTCACGTGCCAACTTGGAATGGCTGAACGAAAAGTTTCGTTTGGCCCCTGTTTGCAGCCGTCTGGAAGTCGGCGACGCCACCACACACCAGTGGCAGAAACCCATCGACTTTGTAGCCACCGAAACCTACCTTGGTCGGCCCTTTACCAGCACGCCCACGGGCGAGATTCTGGCCCAAACGGTTATGGACTGCAACCTCATCATCAAGAAATTCCTTCGTAACATCCATGGCCAGATCGAATCCGGCACCCGCCTGTGCATCGCCGTCCCCGCCTGGCAAATTCGCCGTGATCAATTTAAATTCCTACCCCTTATTGACCAGATCGACGATTTGGGCTATAATCGAATGAGTTTTGAGCATCTTGGGAACGAAGATCTCCTCTATTACAGAGAAGACCAGATCGTTGCCAGACAGCTCCTAGTAATTAGCAAGAAATAAGTCAAGGAATCCTATGTCCCACGTCAAAGCCGGCGGTACAGCCAAAAACGTTCACGATAGTCCAGGTCAACGCCTCGGCGTTAAGCTTTTTGGCGGCCAAAAAGTTAAAGTCGGACAAGTTATCGTCCGTCAGGTTGGCATGACCAAGCGCGGTGGTGTCGGCACCAAAGTCAGCCGCAACTTCACCATCCACGCCGCTCGTGATGGCGTCGTCAACTTCCAGACCCGCAAAGTCCGCCTCTTCAGCGGCCGCTCCGTTGCCCGCACCGAAGTCACTGTCGTTTAATTAGCTAGACCTCTTTAGCAAGAACCATTTGAGCCGCTAACCGGTGCTGACCATCATTACCTGAGTTATCCTGGGGGTCATAATCAATCGTATCAGCATCATTCTCTCGGAACGTGCCGTCTAACATGGCCATCGCTAAAGCAGCCGTATACTCACGACTTGTCATTTGATCAGGATAACCGGCAATTTTTGTGCTTTTAGTACCATTCATGAAAACTCGATTTTGATATGGTAGCGTATCAGCAACTTCATCGGTTTTTGATAGTAAATACTCGCCCATAGTGAGTCGCAAGTCTGAGTTGTTCCGTAAGGCAGCGAGTGTATCAGATGTTGTTTCTGAGCCTATATATCGTTCCAGTATCTCGTCTACCCGTTAATCTATCTGAC